>NZ_LMHR01000075.1:0-88828 GCF_001428465.1 Rhodanobacter sp. Root179
CCACGCAAAGAGAAAGTGACTCGGTCGCCGAAGGCGATCGACCGCTCTGCACTTGAGCTCTTGCTTCTAAGCGCATCGGGGGCAAACGCGAGAAAAGAATTTGCCCTCCGAAGGAGGACGAAAACCCATCACTCTGAAAGCAACGAAACGCGCCGCGCAGCGGACAATCCGCCAGCGCTACTTCGCCACCTGATCAAACTTGCGGATGAAATCCCGCACCTGCGGGTACACCGTTTCGCGCCAGCGGCGGCCGCTGAAGATGCCGTAGTGGCCAGCGCCTTCGATCACCCGGTGGGCGCGGCGTTTGGCCGGGATGCTGCTGCACAGATCGTGCGCCGCTTCGGTCTGGCCCAGGCCGGAGATGTCGTCCAGCTCGCCTTCGATGGTGAGCAGGGCGCTGTGCCTGATCGCCGAGGGATCGACCCGTTCGCCGGCCACGTCCCACAGGCCGCGCGGCAGCAGGAACTGCTGGAACACCTTCTCGATGGTGTCGAGGTAGAACGCCGCCGGCATGTCCAGCACGGCGTTGTATTCGTCGTAGAACTTGCGGTGCGCTTCGGCATCGTCCTGGTCGCCGCGCAGCAGGTCCTGGTAGAAATCCCAGTGCGAGGTCATGTGGCGGCCGGGATTCATCGCGATGAAGCCGGCGTGCTGCAGGAAACCGGGATAGACCTCGCGTCCGCGGCCGGGATAATTCGGCGGCACGGTGTGGATCACGTTGCCCTTGAACCATGACAGCGGTCGCTGGGTGGCCAGGTTGTCGACGCTGGTGGGGCTGCGCCGGGGGTCGATCGGGCCGCCCATCATGGTCAGGCTGCGCGGGGTGTCCTCGCCGCGCGCGGCCATCAGCGACACCGCCGCCAGCACCGGCACGGTCGGCTGGCAGACCGAGATCACGTGCAGGGTAGAGGCGCCGATGTGGCGGATGAAATCCTCGACGTAGGCGATGTAGTCGTCCAGCCCAAAGCTGCCGTCGGCCGCCGGCACCATGCGTGCGTCGACCCAGTCGGTGATGTACACCTTGTGGTCGCGCAGCAGGGTGCGCACGGTGTCGCGCAGCAGGGTGGAGTGATGGCCGGACAGCGGAGCCACCACCAGCACCACCGGATCGTTCTTCATCTTCTCGATGGTCGACGGATCGTCGCTGAAACGCTTGAAGCGCTTGAGCTGGCAGAACGGCTTGGCCAGCGCGACCCGCTCGATCACCGCGATCTCGTGGTCATGCGCGGTGACGCTGTGGATGCCGAACTCCGGCTTCTCGTAATCCTTGCCCAGCCGGTGCATCAGCTCGTAACCGGCGGCCAGCCGCTGCGCGCCCGGCACCTGGGCGAACGGGCTGCTGGTGTCGTTGAGCATGTTCGCGCTGGCCTGCGCGAAGTGGCTCAGCGGGCCGAGGAACGCGCGTTGCCATTCGTGGATCTGATAGAGCATCGAAGGGGGATTGCCGGAACGAAAGCCGCCATCTTAGCGCCGTTTTGGCGGTGCGTGTTGCGATGCCGCAGCGGCGGCTCCCAATCCAATCAGTGGCTTGGCGCTGCCGCTGGCCGATACGTGCAGCGCAGCAGCACCTCGTCGACGCCATCGGTATCGCCCAGTCCCGCGTGCCATCGCAGCGGTTTCTGGAAGCGCAGCCCGATCGGCATGAAGACCCGGTTGTACCACCACATCGCGCGTTCGCGCTGGTGCGTGAGGTACCACTGGCCCAGCGCCAGCAGGCGTGAGGAGCCTGGTTGCATGCCGTAGACCGCGCTTTGTTCCAGGACGAAACCGTGGGTAGCCAGCCGGACCAGGATTTCCGTCGGTTCGTAGCGCCGGTAATGGCCCACGAACTCGTCGAAGGCGGTCCACGCCTGCGGATGCAGCGGCACCGACAGCAGCACGCTGGCGCCCGGTGCGGCGACGCGGGCCAGTTCGGCCAGCGCGCCGTCGTCATCGGCGACGTGTTCGAGGATGTCGAGCGCGCAGATCAGGTCGAAACTGGCGTCGGCGCAGGGCAGCTGGCCGATCATCCCGTGGATGGCGTTGCCGCCGCCGGCGCGCAGCCGGCGCAGCGCGGCGTGGCTGAGATCGACGAAACAGGTGCCGGCCAGCGGCAGTCGCGGGCGCAGGCCCGGCGCCACTTCCAGCCGGCGCGGCGCGGCGTCGGCCAGCTCGCGCGACAGCGGCCAGGTATTGAAACGTTCCGGCCCGATCAGCCTGGCCGCGGACCACAGCGATTCGTAGAAGCCGCGGTTGATGCGGACCAGGTCGGCATCGCTGCGGCTGGTGTCGGCTTGGCTTCGGGTCATCGGCGGATTGAACCTTTCCCGGGCTGAGCAAGGCGTGAAGCCGGACGCTGCTGCCTCAATCGAGCCGACGCACTTCGGTGCCGGCCGCAAAATCGTGCACGGCGCGCCGGCGGCGATCGAACAGCGCCACGGCAAACCAGCCTGCCCACACCACCAGCAGCGTCCACAGCGTGGTGCGCAGGCCGAACGCGGGCGCCAGCAGCAGCAGCACCATCGGCGCGCCGGCCACCAGCAGGCGGATCACCGCCTGCTGCAGGGTCACCGTGCCGCCATCGTCGCGGGTCACCCGGATGCGCCACGGGCGCATGCCCACGGTCTGCCCGCCGCGCCGCCACGAGCTGATGAAGTACGCCGCCACCACCAGGCCCTGCAGGCACTGGTACCAGAGCGGCACCACGGTTCTCGCGCCGGTGGTGATCAGCTTGCCGCCGGTGGCGAGCTGGCACAGCAGGCCCACCACCATCACGATCGCCACCACGATCAGCAGGTCGTAGACCAGCGCCAGCAGGCGGCGCCACAGCGGGCAGGGAGCGGGGGTGGCGGTGGAATCTGCGGGCATCGTGTCCGGTCGCTTGCGTCGGGCGCGCGCAATGGCCAGCATCGTGCGCATGGAGAAGGAAATGATCCGCGACAGTATCGCCGAAGCCGACCGCCGCAGCATCGCTGCGTTCGTCGAGCGGGTGTGGTCGGAGGACGGCCTGGCCGATCGCACGCTGGAAGCGTATCGGCGCGACCTGGAATCGCTGGCCGCATGGCTGGCCAGCCACGGTCGCGAGCTGGCCACGGCGCGACGCGAGGACATTTCCGCCTATCACGGCAGCCAGGCGGTGGCGGTGCGATCGCTGGCGCGGCGGCAGTCGGCGTTCCGCCGCTACTACGCGTTCCGGGTCCGCAACGAGCCTGGCTTCGCCGATCCCACCTTGCTGATCGAACGTCCGAAACTGCCGCGCAGCCTGCCCAAGGCGCTGGCCGAGCGCGAGATCGACGGCCTGCTGCAGGCGCCGGACAGCTCCACCATGCTGGGCCTGCGCGATCGCGCGATGCTGGAACTGATGTACGCCTCCGGCCTGCGCGTATCCGAGCTGGTCGAATTGCCGCTGGCCGCGCTGAACCCGCGCCAGGGCGTGCTGCGGGTGACCGGCAAGGGCGGCAAGGACCGCCTGGTGCCGGTCGGCGAAGAGGCGCTGGCACACATCGGCAAGTACCTGGCCGATGTCCGTCCGGCACTGGCGAAGGGGCGACAGCCCGCGGCGCTGTTCCTCAGCCAGCGCGGCGAGGGCATGACCCGGCAGATGTTCTGGACCCTGGTGAAGCGCTACGCGCTGCGCATCGGCATCAACCCGAAACGCATCTCGCCCCACGTGCTGCGCCACTCCTTCGCCACCCACCTGCTCAACCACGGCGCCGACCTGCGCGCCCTGCAGATGCTGCTGGGCCACAGCTCGCTCAGCACCACCCAGATCTACACACTGGTGGCGAAGGAGGGGTTGAAGCGGCTGCATGCGCAGCATCACCCGCGGGGGTGATGGCGGGGTGGGTGAGAGGCCCTGGTCGGTAGGGTGCAATGGCGGCGCGCCGGCGTGGCTGGCTGCCGGGAAAATCCCGGCTCAACCCCGGCCCTGGCATTCCGTCGCACATCCCCGGACGAGCCCTCGGCCTGTGCGAGAATGGGCGATACCGTCGATCCCCGCGACGGATCGATGAACGAGGCTGGTGATGCTGAAGAATCTTGTGTTGGCGCTGTGCCTGGGTGGTCTTTCGCTGAGTGCCTGCGCCGTGCAGAACGAGCCGGCGGCGGCCGCCACCGCCGCGGTGACGCCGGCCGTGCGCGAGATGGTGCAGAAGGCGATCCGCAGTCTGGCGCCGAACATCAACGTGGACGTGATCGAGCCGGCGCCGATGCCGGGTTTCTACCAGGTGATCGCCTCGGGTCAGATGCTCTACATCAGCGCCGACGGCAAGTACATGATGCACGGCGACCTGATCGACCTGGGCCGCAAGCAGAATGCCAGCGATGACGCCTGGGCGCGCTTCCGCAAGGCCGAGCTGGCCAAGGTGCCGGAGTCCGAGCGCATCGTCTATGCGCCGGCCAACCCGAAGTACACGATCTCCGTGTTCACCGACGTCAATTGCGGCTTCTGCCGTGCGCTGCATGAACACATCGCGGACTTCAACAAGGAAGGCATCGCGGTGGAATACCTGGCCTGGCCGCGCGAAGGCCTGGTGACCACGGCCGGTGGCCCCACGCCGACCTATACCGAAATGGTGTCGGTGTGGTGCGCCAGGGATCGCAAGGCCGCGTTCACCGCGGCCAAGCAGGGGCGCCCGCCCGCGCCGACGACCTGCGTCAACCCGGTCAAGGACCAGTTCAACCTGGGCGTGAGGCTGGGTGTCAACGGCACCCCGGCGATCTACGGCCCGGACGGCCGCACCCTGGGCGGCTACGTGACGCCCGAACAGCTGCTGCAGGCGTTGAAGCAGGGCGGCTGATACTCGCCTCGCTCCCTCCTCCGCAAGGCGGGGGAGGGGCGAATGTTTGATGCCCTGCCTTGCTCCCTCCCCTGCGCAGCAGGGGAGGGCTGGGGTGGGGTGCTCTTTGCGGCAGGATCAAGCGACCCTCCTAATCTCCCCCTGCGCGAAGGGAGGGAGGGCAAAAGCCAGGGGCGCGGCTTTGCTGGGACGGCTTGGGTAGCCGGGGCTACCCCCTCCCAACCTCCCCCTGCGAGCAGGGGGAGGGGCGAATGTGTCTTCGGCGTAGCCGAAGACGGCTTGAGCTGGAAGGGGTGTCTTCGGCGTAGCCGAAGACGGCTTGAGCTAGAATGGGCAATTCCCTCGCATAGCTTCGTTCCCCGCATGATCGCACTCGACGGGCAGAACGCCCTCTCGCCGTTCCGCCTCGAACGCCTCAATGCCCACCTTGATGCCCTGCATCATGGCGTGCGCGTGCAGGCGTCGTGGTTCGTCCATTTCATCGATGCCGACACCGCGCCCGCCGGCGAGCTGCGCCAGCGGCTGCTGGCCGTGCTGGAGGCGAAGGACGCCGCGCCGGAGCCGGCCACGCTGTGGGTGGTGCCGCGGCTGGGCACGATTTCGCCGTGGTCGAGCAAGGCCACCGACATCCTGCATGGCGCCGGTTTCGATGTGCGTCGCGTGGAACGGGGGCAGGCCTGGCTGGTCGCCGGGCTGCCACCAGAGGACGCGCCGGATCACGCCGCGATCCTGGCGGTGCTGCATGACGCGATGACGCAGTCGGTGCTGGCCCGCATCGACGACGCGCAGGGCCTGTTCCTGGCCGGGACGCCGGGCGACCTGGTGCACGTCACGCTCGGTGCCGATCCGCAGGCCGCCCTGGCCGAGGCGAACCGGCGGCTGGGCCTGGCGCTGGCCGACGACGAGATCGAGTACCTGGTCGATCGCTACGCCGAGCTGGGCCGCGATCCCACCGACGCCGAACTCTTCATGTTCGCCCAGGCCAACTCCGAGCATTGCCGGCACAAGGTGTTCAACGCCAGCTGGACGGTGGATGGCGAGGAACAGGACAAGAGCCTGTTCGGCATGATCAAGCACACCCACCAGCAGTCGCCCGCGCATACGCTGTCCGCCTATTCGGACAATGCGGCGGTGATCGAGGGCAGCACCGGCCGCCGCTTCTTCGCCGATCCGGCCGATCGCGTGTGGCGCGGCCACGAGGAACGCATCGACTTCGCGATCAAGGTGGAAACGCACAACCATCCCACCGCGATCGCGCCGTGGCCCGGTGCCGCCACCGGCGCCGGTGGCGAGATCCGCGACGAGGGCGCGACCGGTCGCGGCGGCAAGCCGAAGGCCGGCCTCACCGGCTTTTCGGTCTCCGACCTGCGCATTCCCGGCCATCCGCAGCCGTGGGAAGTGCAGCGGCCGCTGCCGCCGCGCATGGCCAGCGCGTTCGAGATCATGCGCGACGGCCCGCTGGGCGCGGCCGCGTTCAACAACGAGTTTGGCCGTCCCTGTCTGGGTGGCTATTTCCGCAGCTATGAAGCCGAGCTGCCCGGCCAGCCCGGCTTCCGCCGCGGCTACGACAAGCCGATCATGCTGGCCGGCGGCCTGGCCAATCTGCGCGCGGGCCACGTGCTGAAGCGCCCGGTGCAGCCGGGCAACAAGGTGATCGTGCTGGGCGGCCCGGCGATGCTGATCGGCCTGGGCGGTGGCGCGGCCTCGTCGGTGGCCGGCGGCGCGTCGAGCGCGGAGCTGGACTTCGCCTCGGTGCAGCGCGACAACGCCGAGATGGAGCGGCGCTGCCAGGAAGTGATCGACGCCTGCTGCGCCCGCGGCGACGCCAATCCGATCGTCAGCGTGCACGACGTCGGCGCCGGCGGCCTCTCCAACGCGATCCCCGAGCTGCTCAACGACGCCAGCGTCGGCGGCGTGATCGACCTGTCGAAGATCCCCTGCGACGACCCCTCGCTGTCGCCGATGCAGGTGTGGAGCAACGAGTCGCAGGAACGCTACGTGCTCGCCATCGCGCCGGAAAACCTCGCGGAATTCGAGGCCATGTGCCAGCGCGAACGCTGCCCGTACGCCGTCGTCGGTGACGCCACTGCCGAGCGCCAGCTGGTGCTGACCGATCCGCGGCGCGAGCTGACCGTGATCGATCTGCCGATGGACGTGTTGTTCGGCAAGCCGCCGCGGATGCATCGCGATGCGAAGCGGGTCAAGCCACGCGTCGACCTGGTGCCGGACCTGTCCGGCGTGGGCATGGACGAGGCCCTGCTGCGCGTGTTGCGCCTGCCCACCGTGGGCAGCAAGAGCTTCCTGATCAACATCGGCGACCGCACCGTCGGCGGCCTCAATCATCGTGATCCGATGGTCGGCCCGTGGCAGGTGCCGGTGGCCGATTGCGCGGTGACCATGGCCGACTTCGACGGCTACGCCGGCGAGGCGATGGCGATGGCCGAACGCGCGCCGGTGGCCGTGCTGAACAGCGCCGATGCGGCGCGGCTGGCGGTGGGCGAGGCGATCACCAACCTCGCCGCCGCGTCGATCGCCAACCTCGGCGACATTCGCCTGTCGGCGAACTGGATGGCCGCGGTGAATCATCCGGGCGAAGACGCCGCGCTGTTCGACGCGGTCAAGGCAGTGGGCATGGAACTGTGCCCGGCGCTGGACATCTCGATCCCGGTGGGCAAGGACTCGCTGTCGATGCAGACCGTGTGGCACGACGGCCAGACCGACCAGCGCACGGTGTCGCCGGTGTCGCTGGTGATCACCGGCTTCGCCCGCGTCACCGACGTGCGCCGCACGCTCACGCCGCAACTGCGGCTGGATCGCGGCCATTCAGAGTTGTGGCTGATCGATCTGGGCGCGGGCCGCGATCGCCTCGGCGGTTCCTGCCTGACCCAGGTGTTCAACCGTTCCGGTGGCGTGCCGCCGGACCTGGATGATCCGAAACGCCTCAAGGCACTGTTCGAGCTGATCCAGGAAGCGAACGCCGCCGGCATTCTGCTGGCCTATCACGACCGTTCCGACGGCGGCGTCATCACCACTCTGATGGAGATGGCCTTCGCCGGCCACTGCGGCCTGGAAATCCATCTGGACGGCTGGGCCGAGGCGACCCTGCGCGCGCTGTTCAACGAGGAGCTCGGCGCGGTGGTGCAGGTCGCCGAGGCCAACCGCGAGGCGTTCGAGGCGCTGCTGGTGAAGTACGGCCTGGCCGGCATCAGCTACCGCATCGGGCGGCCCAAGGAAAAGCTGGGCATCAAGCTGTTCCTCGGCGGCGACACCTTGTTCAAGTGGAACTGGAGCACGCTGTTCAAGGCGTGGAACGAGACCAGCCACGCGATGCAGCGCCAGCGCGACAACCCGCAAAGCGCGGACGCCGAGCTGGAATGGCGGATGGACGATGCCGATCCGGGCATCAGCCCGAAGCTCGGCTTCGATCCGGCGCAGAACGTGGCAGCGCCGTTCATCGCCAGCGGCGAGCGTCCGCGCATCGCGATCCTGCGCGAGCAGGGCGTCAACGGCCAGGTGGAAATGTCGGCGGCCTTCACCCGCGCCGGCTTCGACGCGGTCGACGTGCACATGTCCGACCTGGCCAGCGGGCGGGTGAAGCTGGCGGACTTCCGCGGCTTCGCGGCCTGCGGCGGTTTCTCCTACGGCGACGTGCTCGGTGCCGGTCGCGGCTGGGCCACCTCGATCCTCTACAACGAGATGCTGCGCGAGCAGTTCAGCGCGTTCTTCGCCGACCCGACCAAGTTCGCGCTGGGCGTGTGCAACGGTTGCCAGATGCTGTCGCAGCTGAAGGAGATCATCCCCGGCGCCCAGCACTGGCCGAAGTTCCTGCGCAACGCGTCGGAACAGTACGAGTCGCGCCTGGTCACGCTGGAGATCCTCGACACGCCGAGCCTGTTCTTCAAGGGCATGGCCGGTTCGCGGATTCCGGTGGCGGTGGCGCACGGCGAAGGCCGGGTCAGTTTCCCGCACGCCTGCAGTCCGTCCAAGTCGAACGGCGCGGTGCGCTTCGTCGACAACCGCGGCAAGCCGACCGAGAGCTTCCCGCTCAACACCAACGGTTCGCCCGGTGGCCTGGCCGGCTTCACCGCCGCCGATGGCCGCGTGACGATCATGATGCCGCACCCCGAGCGCGTGTTCCGCACGGCACAGCTGAGCTGGCATCCGGACGGCTGGGGCGAGGATTCCCCGTGGATGCGCATGTTCCGCAACGCGCGCGTGTGGTGCGGCTGAAGCTCCTGCGGTTGACGAGGCGCTGAGCGATGGCCCGGCGCCGCTGGCCCGCGTCGCGTGCGTTGCTGTCGGTCGCGGCATGGATGGCGTTGCTGGCGGTGTTGCCGTGGTGGCTGGGCCTGCCGTTGCTGCTGTCGCTCGCCGCCTCGACGGTGTTGCTGCAACATCGCCTGACCGGTACGCACGCCGCGATGATCCGTCGCGCGCTGCGCTGGGGATTGCCCGGCATGTTGTTCGCGCTGCAGCGCAGCCTGGGTGGCGACGTGCTGGCCTGGGGCGCGGCCCTGCTCGGCGCGCTGGCCGGCTACACCCTGCTGGCGGGCCTTGAGGCCTGGCTCGATCGCGAGCTGCGGCGTGCACCGCCGGCGCTGCCATCGCCCGAATGGCCGGAACTGGCGCTGGCGCCCAGCGGACCGCCGGCGCGGATCATCGAGTTGCAGCCGGTGCGCTGGCAGGCCGTCGTCGATCGTCCGCCCGATCCGCTGGGCGGCAACGTGGTGTGCAGCGATGGCTACTGCCGGCTCGCCACCGGCGAGTGCATCGATGACGTGGGCGACGCGATCGCCTTCAGCGTGTCCGGTCGCTGGCTGGTGGCGCGCCTGCGCGACGAACGCTCGCTGCTGTTGTGGGATCGCCAGCGCGATCGGCGATACCGGTTGCGGCGCTGGCAACTGGCTGGCTGGGACGGCGAGCAGCCCTGGCTGAGCCGTGGCGACGACGCGATGCCGCTGGCCTTGCCCGCCGTGCTCGGCAGGGACGACAACGAAGGCTGAGGTCGGAGTCGTGCGATGTCGACGCTTCGAGGTTTTACGTTCACGCGTCACCGCGCATACTTGCCGAATGGATACCCCTGCATTCCATCGCTCGCCGTTCACGCTGCCGCTCAGCGTGGTCGTGGTATCCGCCGACAGCGGTCCGGCCCTGCGCGAATGCGTGCGCAGCATTCTGGCCAGTTCGCAGGCGCTGGAGCTGCTGCTGATCGACAACGACTCGCACGACGGCGTGCCCGAGGCGATCGAGCGCGCGCATGCGCACGACAACCGGCTCAAGGTGATCTACAACCACCGCAACCTCGGCTTCGGCCCCGCGGTGAACCTCGCCTCGCAACAGGCGCAGGGCGATGCGCTGCTGGTGCTCAATCCCGACTGCATGCTGCGCGACGGCGACCTGCAGCGACTGGTCGGCCTGCTGGCCGGCAAGCCGAAGGTGGGATTGATCGGCGCGGTGGTCTGTGATGCCGAGGGTCGCGCCGATCCGGCGTCCTGGCGGCGTGATCCGCTGCTGCAGCGCTCGCTCAACAGCCTGCTCAACCGGGCCGGCGAGAAGGTCAACGTGGACGAGGAGATCCCGCCCCGGCTGATCGAGGCCGAAGCGGTGTCCGGCGCGCTGATGCTGATGCCGCGCGCGCTGTTCCGCCGGATGGGCGGTTTCGACGAAGACTACTTCCTGCACTGCGAGGACCTGGACCTGTGCCGGCGCGTGCGCGACATCGGCTACCAGGTGCTGCTGGCCGGCGACATCCGGATACACCACGGCAAGGGCAGCTCCAGCCGGCACCGCCCAGTGTTCGTCAGCCGGCACAAGCATCGGGGCATGTGGCAGTGGTTCCGTAAGCACGACCCGGCGGCCGACAACCGGCTGGTATCGGTGACCGTGTGGCTGGGCATCTGGACCCACTTCCTGCTGCAGATTCCCGGGCAGCTGTGGCGGTTGCTGCTGCTGAAGGCCCGCCGCCGGCCGCCGCCGGTCGACAACGAGTAGGCCGCGACACCGCGCGCCGGTTGCGCTAACTTGCCCGCCTCACTGCCCGGCCGCCTTCCCGATGTCCGTCATCCACCGCCGCCTCACCACGCTGGCCACGCTCGGCCTCATCGCGATGACCGCCGTGTGGGGCTCGACCTTCGTGCTGATCAAGGACGTGGTCGGGCGCATGCCGGTGGCGGACTTCCTCGCCGTGCGTTTCGCCATCGCCGCGGCGGCGATGCTGGTGTTGTTCGCCCGGCCGGTGTGGCGGCTGGGTCGACGCCAGGTGCTGCGCGGCCTGCTGCTGGGCCTGGTCTACGGTTGCGGCCAGCTGCTGCAGACCTGGGGCCTGTCGCTGATCGCGCCCAGCGTCAGCGGTTTCGCCACCGGCATGTATGTGGTGTTCACGCCGGTCCTGGCGATGCTGCTGCTGGGCCAGCGCATGGCCGGCATCGTGTGGCTGGCGGTGGCGCTGTCCACGCTGGGACTTGGCCTGCTGTCGTTGAACGGGGTGTCGGTGGATCTCGGCGTGTGGCTGACCCTGGCCTCGGCCGCGCTGTACGCGCTGCACATCGTGCTGCTCGGCCAGTGGTCGCGACCGGGCGAGGCGTTCGGCCTGTCAGCGGTGCAGATGGTCGCGATCGCGGTGGTCTGCCTGCTCGCCACCGTGCCGCATGGGCCGGTGCTGCCACCCGATCGCAGCGCGTGGCTGGCCATCCTGTACATGGCGTTGATCGCCGGCGCCGGCGCGATGCTGATGCAGACCTGGGCGCAGTCGCACCTGCCGGCTGCCCGCGCCGCGATCGTGATGACCACCGAGCCGGTGTTCGCCGCCGCGTTCGCGGTGTTGCTGGGTGTCGACGCGCTCAGCTGGCGCATGGCCGTCGGCGGCGGGCTGATCCTGGCCGCGATGTACTTGGTGGAACTGATGCCGCGGCGGCAGGGCGAGGCGCTGCCAGCCGAGGCGGTCCATCACGAAGTCTAGGCGCGCGCTTTCGGCGTGCGCGGCTGCAGCGCGATGCGCACCAGGTAGATGATGATCACCACGTTGCCGAGCAGGGTGGCCAGCTTCAGCCAGCCGAAGTGGTACAGCGTCTCGTACAGTTCCAGCGGAATCAGCGAGCCGGTGGCGATCACGGTGAACCATTCGGCCCAGTGCTTGCCCAGCCACAGGCCCACGCCCTCGATCGCGAACAGCACCGCGTAGCCCAGCGCCACCGCGCCGACCGCCACGAACCTGCTGGGGCCGAAATCCTGCAGCACCTCCACCAGCTTCCAGCGCAGGCCATTGCTGTCGGCCAGCGAAAGATGCTCCAGCCAGTGCACCAGCCGGTCGAAATTCTGCTCGTGGTAGAAGTGGAAGGCGGCCATCGCCACCAGCAGCAGGCAGACGGTCTTGACCATCTCGTAGATGGCGATGATGCGCAGGCCGGCGTGATGCTGTGACGGCGTGGCGGAAGGCGCGGGATGCTTGCGTGGGAACATGGAGGCCAGGCGGTACAGGCAATCCGCCCATTGTCCTCGCCTGGGCCGGGATCGCCAGTGCGCTTTGGCACGGCGATCACCGGGAGAGCCTCAGGATTGCGGCGGAATCAGCAGCAGCGCCCGCCGCCGCCCTTGTAGCGGGCTTCCTGCCGTTCGCGGAAGAACTCGCCGTAGCTGGGCACCTTGCGCTCGGGATGATGCTCGCGCAGATGCTTCACGTAGACGTCGTAGTCGGGCACGCCGCAGCACAGGCGGGCGGTCTGCACCGCCCACTTGCGCACGGACCGGAAGGTCGCATTCATCTCAGCTGGCCACGCTGGTCAGCGCCACGTACGGTTCCTCGTGCGCGGTCGGGTGATTCGCCTTCCAGCCCCTGACCAGCGCGCGCAGGCAGAACGCCACCATCGCCACGATCAGCAGCATGAACAGGCCGGTCAGCGCCATGTCCACGTAGTTGTTGGTGACGATCTGCTGCATCTCGGCCGGGCTCTTCGCCGGAGCCAGCAACTGGCCCTGCTGCATCGCGGCCGAATACTTGTTGGCGGCGGCGGTGAAGCTGATCGGGCCGCTGAGTTTCTGCCAGCCCGCGGTGAGCGTGCAGATGATCAGCCAGATCGCGGGGATGCCCGGCACCCACACGTAGCGCTCGCGCTTCAGTTTCACCACCACCACGGTGGCCAGCATCAGCGCGATCGCGGCCAGCATCTGGTTGGCGATGCCGAACAGCGGCCACAAGGTGTTGATGCCGCCGAGCGGATCGACCGCACCCTGGTACAGGAAGTAGCCCCAGATGAACACGCAGATCGCGGTGGCCAGCAGGTTGCCGGTCCACGAGTCGGTTTCCTGCAGCGGCTTGTGGATCAGGCCGGCGATCTCCTGGATCATGAAGCGGCCCACGCGAGTACCGGCGTCCACCGTGGTGAGGATGAACAGCGCCTCGAACAGGATCGCGTAGTGGTACCAGAACGCCATCATGCCGCCGCCGGGGATGATGTTGTGCAGCAGCTGGGCCATGCCCACGGCCAGCGTGGGTGCGCCGCCGGCGCGGCTGAGGATGCTGTTCTCGCCGATGTTCTTTGCCGTCTGGATCAATTCGTCCGGGGTCACCACGAAGCCCCACTGGCTGATCGTGGTGGCGGCGTCCTGCACGGTGGTGCCGATGATCGCGCCTGGCGCGTTCATCGCGAAGTACACGCCCGGGTGCAGCGAGGCGGCGGCGACCAGCGCCATGATCGCCACGAGCGCCTCCATCAGCATGCCGCCGTAGCCGACCATGCGCGCCTGGCTTTCGTTGGCCAGCAGCTTGGGCGTGGTGCCCGAGGCGATGATCGAGTGCCAGCCCGATACCGCGCCGCAGGCAATCGTGATGAACAGGAACGGGAACAGGTTGCCGGCGAACACCGGGCCGCTGCCGTCGATGAAGCGCGTCACCGCCGGCATCTGCAGCATCGGCGCGGACAGAAAGATCGCCAGCGCCAGCAGCGCGATGGTACCGATCTTGAGGAAGGTGGACAGGTAATCGCGCGGCGCCAGCAGCAGCCACACGGGCAGCACCGAGGCGCAGAAGCCGTAGCCGATCAGCCACCAGGCCAGCGCCTTGGCGTCGAAGTCGAACAGCGGCGCCAGCGTGGCCGACTCGGCCACGAAGCGGCCGGCCCAGATCGACGCCAGCAGCAACAGCAGGCCGATGATCGACACTTCGAGAATCCTTCCCGGCCGGAACCAGCGCAGATAGACGCCCATCAGCAACGCGATCGGAATGGTGGCGGCCACGGTGAAGGTGCCCCACGGGCTGTGCGTGAGCGCCTTGACCACCACCAGGGCCAGCACCGCCAGCACGATCATCATCAGCACCAGCACGCCGATCATCGCCACCAGGCCGGGTACCGGGCCCAGTTCCTCGCGCAACATGTGGCCCAGCGAGCGGGCATCGCGGCGCAGCGACAGGCCGAGGATCATGAAGTCCTGCACCGCGCCGGCAAACACCACGCCGAACAGGATCCACAAGGTGCCGGGCAGGTAACCCATCTGCGCCGCCAGCACCGGACCCACCAGTGGACCGGCGCCGGCGATGGCGGCGAAGTGGTGGCCAAACACCACCCATTTGTCGGTGGGCACGTAATCGAGGCCGTCATTGCGCAGCACCGAGGGCGGCGCGCGGGTCGGGTCCAGCTTCAGCACCGAGTGCTCGACGAACTTGCCGTAGAAGCGGTAACCGATCACGAAGATCGCGATCGATGCGGCGACCAGCCAGATCGCGTTGATCGGCTCGCCTCGTCGCAGCGCCACCACGCCCAGGCAGAACGCACCCACGATGGCGATAGCGACCCACAATATCTTGCTGGCCGGGCTGGGCTTGGGCATGACGGTGGCTTGCATGGCTGGGCTCTCCTCGGTGGTCGTCCAAGGGTCTGCCCGTCGGGCGGCGGGGTCAATCCCAAAACCCGCAAAGCGGCATTAGCCATTGGTCGAATGGCGCGGCGAAGCCGGTCACGCCATGGCGGCACGGCAGGGCTACACTGGCCGTCCTGCCGACCACAAAGGAATTCGTCATGCGTATCGCCATTCGCCACGGCGTGCTCGGACTGGCTCTCGCCGCAGCGGTGGTGCCGCTGACGGCGATGGGATCCGGCCAGTTCAAGGACCTTCTGAACAAGGTCAAGCAGTCGACGCACACCTCGAACTCGTCGCAGCTGGGCAGCAACCTGCCGAGCAGCGACATCGCCGCCGGCCTCAAGGAAGCGCTGGCCAAGGGCACCACCAATGCGATCAACAGCCTGGGCCGCGACGGTGGCTTCTGGAACAACAACAAGGTGCGCATCCCGTTGCCGGGCAAGCTCGAACAAGCCGGCAAGCTGGCCCGGCAGCTGGGGCAGGGCGCCAAGGTCGACGCGTTCGAGCTGAGCATGAACCGCGCGGCGGAGAAGGCGGTACCGCAGGTGGCGCAGATCTTCGGCGACGCGATCCGCAAGATGACGCTGAGCGACGCGCGCGGCATCCTCACCGGCGGCGACCACGCGGCCACCGACTTCTTCCGTCGCGTCGCCGGCGACGCGCTGACCGCGCGCATCCACCCGATCGTGGCCAACGCCACCGACAGCGTCGGCGTCACCCAGAAGTACAAGTCGTTCACCTCCGGTGGCACAGGTGGCGAGCTGGGCGGGCTGCTCGGTTCGCTCGGTGGCGGCAAGTCGAACAAGGGTGGCAATGCACTGAACCTGGACGATTACGTCACGACGAAAACCCTGGACGGCCTGTTCACCACCATCGGCGAACAGGAACAGTCGATACGGCACAACCCCGGCGCGCGCACCACCGACCTGCTGAAGAAGGTCTTCGGCGGCTGAAGCCGCTTGCGGCTTCAGCAAATCGGTACGGGCTTTGCCTGGCTTTTTGCTATTGAAGCATCGGCATCGCCGCTTGCATCGACATCGCATCGACCACAAATCATCCAGTAACAGCGTTCAAGGCGAGGCTCCCATGATTCGCGAAATCCTGAAAATGGGCGATCCGCGCCTGCTGCGCGTCGCGCCGATCGTACCCGCCGCGATGATCGGCACGGCCGAACTCGATGCGCTGATCGTCGACATGTTCGACACCATGCATGCCGCCGACGGTGTGGGGCTGGCCGCGCCGCAGATCGGTGTCGACCTGCAGCTGGTGATCTTCGGTTTCGACAACAACGAACGCTACCCCGAGGCGCCGGCGGTGCCGCGCACGATCCTGCTCAATCCGGTGATCACGCCGTTGTCGCAGGACATGGAGGAGGGCTGGGAAGGCTGCCTGTCCGTGCCGGGCCTGCGTGGCGCGGTGAACCGCTACAGCCTGATCCGTTACCAGGGCATCGACCCCCAGGGCGAACGCATCGACCGCCGCGCCGAAGGCTTCCACGCCCGCGTGGTGCAGCACGAATGCGACCACCTGATCGGCCGGTTGTATCCGTCGCGCATCACCGACTTCAGCCGCTTCGGCTACACCGACGTGCTGTTCCCCGGGCAGGAGCTGGGAGACGACTGATGAGAGCCATCTGGAACGACGCCGTGCTGGCCGAAACCGACGATACCGTCGTGGTCGAAGGCAATCACTACTTTCCCGCTGCGTCGTTGCAGCATGAATACTTTCGCGAGAGCGATCATCACAGCGTCTGCCCCTGGAAGGGCACGGCCAGCTACTACGACGTGATCGTCGGTGACGCGGTCAATGCGCAGGCCGCATGGTACTACCCGCACCCGAAGGAAGCCGCCGCGCAGATCGCGGGGCGCGTCGCCTTCTGGAAAGGGATACGCGTCATCGACTGAGGTGCAGTTGCCGAGGCCTCGGCGCTCGTCGATGATGCGGCATCGTCTCGATGCGGCTTCATCCATGCAGACCGTGCCAGCCTCTTCCGGAAACGCCTTCGCGGCGACCGGCGCCCGCAACCCCGGCATCGACCTGTTGCGCGGGCTGGCGATCGTGCTGGTGGTGCTCAACCACCTTGGCTTGCGCATCCCGTTGAAGCAGAGTGCGCTGGCCGACGTGCTGCCGGCATGGTTGCTGAGCCGCCTGAACTACAACGGCTACGAGGCTGTGTTCGTGTTCTTCGTGATTTCCGGCTTCCTGATCGCGGGCAATGCGCTGCGCCGCTGGGGCAGCCTGGAGCGGATCGACCTGCGCGCGTTCTACACGCGGCGCTTCGCCCGCATCGTGCCCTGCCTGCTGGCGCTGATCGTGGTGCTCAGCGTACTGCACCTGCTGGGCGTGCAGGATTACGTGATCCATCGCGAGGGCCAGTCGCTGCCGCGGGCGATCTTCGCCGCGCTCGGTCTGCACCTGAACTGGTATGAAGGCCGGACCGGTTACCTGCCCGGCAACTGGGACGTGCTGTGGTCGTTGTCGATCGAGGAAGTGTTCTACATCGGCTTCCCGCTGGTCTGCCTGGCGACGCGCCGGCGTGGGGTGCTGGTGCTGTTGCTGAGCGTACTGGCGCTGTCGATGCCGTGGACGCATGCCGCCTTGCGCGGCAACGAGATCTGGCAGGAGAAGGCGTACCTGCCCGGCATGTCGGCGATCGCCATCGGTGTGCTGGGTGCGCTGCTGGCAGCGCATTGGCGCTTGCCGCCACGGCGCACCAGCGGGTTGCTGGGCTGGCTAGGCGCGATCGGCCTGATCGCGGCAACGATTTACGGGGCCGCGATGTGGCAGCTGTTTCGCGACGGTTATCTGTTGCTGCTGGCGGCTTCGGCGCTGTGCCTGCTGCTGGCCTGCGAGCAGCGCCAGCGGCGCGGCCCGTGGCAACCGTGGCGCAGGCTGGACTGGCTGCGTTCGTGGGGGCGGCTCAGCTACGAGATCTATCTGAGCCACATGTTCGTGGTGTTCGCCGTGGTGCGGATTTTCCGGTTGACTGGCGACGATCCGCGTTGGGGGTGCCTGTGGTACCTGCTGGCGTTGCCGTCATGCTGGCTGCTTGGCAAGGCGGTGGAGCGCTGGCTGTCGCTGCCGTGTGAACGCTGGTTCCGTGCACGGCTGCTGCACCCGCGCGCGGCTGCAGGCGCACCGGTGGCGATGGCGGTCGACTGAGAGGTTGTGATTTTTTCAACCTCGGAGCCCGGCCAGGACTGGCCGGGCGCGGATCAGTCACGCAAGTGACTGATCCGCGTGAGCACGTCCGGGCATGTACCGGACGTACGACAGAAGAAAACCACAGGAAGTGGTTTTCTTCACAAGTTCTGAGCGCTTGTCGGACGCCGGCATGTGAACTTCATGATGCGGGCCGCGCCAGGCTGGCGTCATGCGGCGTGGTCGCGGCGGGAAACGCGTTCCTTGCCGCAGCGCGCCCGTGGCTGTTCAGGTGTGCGCGGGTGTGGACGCCATCTTGACCACGCCCCCTGTAGCTTCGGGAAGTGCAGCGCTTGCCGCCGCGGACAGGTTGCGCCCGACCCGACGCTGCATGGCACGAAGAACGCTCCCGGGCGAGCTGCAGGACGTCCGGCCGGAAGAAAGAGAGCTCTGGAACATCGGCAACATGAACCATGCCAAGCCACCACCGTCACGCCACATAGTCGATTGGGATCATCCCGATCTGAAGCCCCTGCTCGACAGGACGGCGGGATGGGGTCTGGATCATCGGGGCGTGTTCGAGCCCGTTCCGTGCGAACTGCACGTGGGCTGGGGGGCGGCGGTTGGCCGTCCCGCGTCGGTGATGTACGAAGGCGATGGCGTGCTGGTGATCGCGGCGAACTTCGCCATTGCTCCGGCGGAGAATGTCCGGATCGACTACCTGCAGGCCGGCCGCATGCGCTCGCGTTGGGGTGTCATGGTCGAAGGCCGCGCCGGGCGTCGCGCCGAAGATGCCGAAAACGGCACCCGGGTGTACTGGGTGCACATGCGCTGAGCTTGCGGCGATGACGCGCGAAGCTCGGGTGGCGAATCTGCGAGCCGTCCATGGCCCGCCTGTCGCGTTGCTCAGTGCTTTTTGGCCTGCGCGGCCTGTTCCTTCTCCGCGGCGGCCTTCGCCGATGCGGCATCATCGAACTGCCACGCCGGCTTGTTGGCGTCATCGAGGTTCAGTTGTGCGCGCGCAAGTCCATCCGTGCCGTTGAACTGGACATGGGCGGTTTTGGCATCGGTACCCATTTCAAAGGCCGGTCCCCGGGCCTTGGGGTCGCCGTAGTTGATGTACATCCCGGCGAAATTGTCCTGGTCGTCCACCATCAGGCCGATGGCCTCGTACGGGGGCGTGGCCCGATCGAGCGCGATGCCGACGCGTCCGGTGCCCATCGAAGCCATGCCGCCGCGCTCGCTGCCCTTGGTGTCGTAAAGCGTCATGCCGTAGTTGTTGTCGTCGCCCCGGCGCTTGTAGGTCTTGCCATCGATATGCAGGGTCGGGGTTTGCCCGACCGCGAGACGGTCGGCGCCGGTCTTGCCGAGGAAGATGATGCCGTCCGAAGCATCGTCCTTGCGGGTGCGGTCCTTGCTGGCCGGCACCGGTGCGCCGATCAGGATGCGATCGTGGCCCTGGGCATCGGTGATCACCAGGCCCTGCGTGCGGATGATCGCGTCGGGCTTGGCCGGCGCCTCCGGTTTGCGCAGCAGGGACATGGCGGCCAGGGCAATCACCGCCAGCAGGGCGACGATCACCAGTACACGCAAACGGGCCACTTCATGTTGCAGGCGATTCCAGTCTTCCATGCGGATGTCGTTCTGGTCAGACATGCGTTGTGTTCCTTGTGGGTAAGGGGCTGCGCGATGTGGCGACAGGTGGCCGGTCATCGGCAGATGCCAAGACTACAGCGCTCGCGAACGTCGGGCGCCATCGGAAAACATCGCAGGAAGATGCGATGGCGTAGAGTGGGTCGGGGGCGGAATCCCGCCCGGGAGAATTCTGGTGAAAAAAGAAGATGAAACGCACATGCAGATCGTGTCTGCGGACATCAGTTCGGAGTCGCTGACCGGCATGGTTATCTTCCGGCCGCATTGCGTGTCGCGCGCGGGACGCAATCTGGCCGAGGTGGGCAAGAGTGGCAACTGGTATGCCTTGCGGCCGGCCGAGGTGCGCAGCTTTGCGCGTGCGTTGCTCGATGCGGCGGACGCGCTCGACCTGAAGACGAAGATGCAGCACGCGGCGAAGTCCGCCGCGGTGTGACGCATGCGCCGGCGACGCGCCGGCGCATGCCTCATTCAATCGTGCCGATGACGATTGATGGTGTCGCGCAGTTCGCTGGCGGCGGCACGCGCGGCGAGCGCGAAGTCCTCGCCATCTCCCGCATACAGGATCGCCCGCGACGAGCTGATCATCAGACCCGCGCCATCGCCCGTGCGGCCATGGCGCAGCACCGCTTCCACATCGCCGCCCTGGGCGCCGATGCCCGGTACCAGCAGTGGCATGTCGCCGACCGCCGCACGCACCTTGCCCAGTTCTTCCGGCCAGGTGGCGCCGGTGACCAGGGCGCAGTTGCCGTTCGCGTTCCAGTCGCGGGCGATGGTCTCGGCCACACGCAGATAGAGCGGTAGCCCACTGCAATCTAGCGCCTGGAAATCCGCGCCGCCCGGATTGGACGTGCGGCAGAGCAGGATCACGCCCTTGTCGGCGCGATCGAGAAACGGCTGGATCGAATCGCGACCCATGTATGGGTTCAAGGTCACCGCGTCGGCACCGAAGCGCTCGAAGGCTTCGCTGACGTAATGCTGCGCGGTGCTGCCGATGTCGCCGCGCTTGGCGTCGAGGATCACCGGCACGCCGGGATGCTTTGCGTGGATATGCGCGATCAGCCGTTCCAGCGTGTCCTCGGCGCGCAGCGCGGCGAAGTGCGCGATCTGCGGCTTGAACGCGCAGACCAGGTCGGCGGTGGCGTCGACGATGCTCCGGCAAAATTCGAACACTGCGTCAGGCGTGTCGCGCAGGTGTGCGGGAAATTTCGTCGGTTCCGGATCGATGCCCACGCAGACCAGGGTGCCATGTTCGTCCCAACGCCGCCGCAGGGTGTCTTGGAAGCGCATGGCGTGGATCTCCGGTGAAAAGTGGTCGTGTAGTTTAGCGAAGCGCATTCGGTCACGTGCGTCGCCTCGCGTTCCCTGTCGCGTCGACGCCTCGCGCAAATCATGGACATCGCTTCGCGCCGGGCGGTGGCGTGCATGTGTACGGCGTTGCCCTGGCTGGCGTTGCGCAGGCGTGAAAGGGGTTAGCCCCCATCCGGGTGCCGGGCAGAACAGGCGCCGGAGCGCTCATCCTGTGCGAAACCGATGCCCGAGCGACTTGTGGTGGCCGTCTCCTCGAGATGCCGCCTACCCGGGCTTGCTCATGGCTTTTTTTGCGCCGCAGCGTGACATCTCGCGTCTTCGGCGCACTAATTTGTCGCAAGGGACTTAGATCGATCCAAATCAAGTGATTCCAGGTCATGTCGCGGTGCGAATGATCCGGACGAATTGATCGGATCAAGGCAGGGAGGAGCAGCGGCGGACAATCGTGCCGAGCCGTCCCTGTTCCAGGCAAACAGCGACGTGCCGCTTTGGCGGCACACGATCCGGGCACTCTCGAAAGTGCGTCCAAGACCTTGAAAGCGCAGGCCACCGTCAAGTCGACAACCCGTTTTGATGGTCAAAATTTAGATCGATCTAATTTCGACAGGGATGGAAAGAACACAACTGCAAATCACGCATCCGGCAGCACGTGATCAACCGGGGGGAATCACCGCTGACTCCAGAAGGACGCACATCAAATGGGGATCAAGAAATGACTCATCTGCCTCACGTCTCTAACCGCAAGCCGTTGTATGCCGCGCTCGCTCTGGTGACCTTGTCGTTTGGCGGGTCCCTGGGGCTGTCCGGGGTTGCCGATGCTGCACAGGTATCGCCGCCGGCGGGAAGCGCGCCAGCGACACCGCCGTCCGGGCAAGCTGCAGACAACGCAAAGGCAACCAGGTCAGGCAAGAAAAAGGCCGCGGAGAAAACAAACCCCACCAATCTGCAAGCGGTCGTCGTTACCAGCTACACGCAGTCGATCGACCAGAACATGCTGGAAAAACGCGACGCGAATTCCATCGTCGAGGTGATCAACGCGCAGAACATCGCGCAGTTCCCCGCCAAGAACATCGCCGATGCCCTTGCGCACGTGCCGGGCGTGGTCATCAGCCGTGAATCCGGCGAAGGCAAGACGGTCAGCATCCGCGGCCTTTCGCCCGAACTGACACTGACGGAATTGAACGGCAACTACGTAGCCTCGGCCGATACCTCCGCCGGCCTCACGCGCTCGTTCAACTACACGCTGATGCCGTCCAACATGTTCTCGGACATCAAGCTCTACAAGAGCCTGGAGGCACGCCTGGACGAAGGCGGCATCGGCGGCAACGTGGACCTGCGCACGCGCCGCCCGCTGGAGATGAAGGCGAACGACGGTTTCGTGTCCCTCAACGGGGCGGGCTCCGACAACAGCAGCAGGATCACTCCCCAGGTGTCGGCGCTGTGGTCCTGGAAGAACAAGGACGAGACCTTCGGCGTCCTGGTCGCCGGCACGTACCATAAGCGCCGCGATGTCGACTACACGGCCAACGCGTCGAGCTGGCACTGGTGGAGCAACGACTGCACCGACCACGCCTCGTGTACCGCGCCGCCCACGGACGTGCATGGCAATCCGTACGGCGCCGATGTGGCACCGAACATCGATCTGTGGTCCGGCGGCGGCGTGGTCGACCAGGCCGGCAACGGCTACAACGGTTACTGGATGCCGCAGCAGTTCAGCACCAGCCGGAATCAGCTGGACCTGAAGACCAAGGGCATCCAGGCCACCATGCAGTTCAAGCCCGGCGATCATTTCCTGCTGACGGGCAACTACTTCCGCTTCCAGCGCCAGCAGACCCAGATCACCAACACGCTCGAGATTCCCGAGTGGGGCCTGCCCAGCAACAGCAACTTCACGGACCAGCAGGGCCGGCTGCTTGCGGCCAATGGCCTGACGTTCGATCCGTCGCACACCATCGTCACCGGTGCGAATTACGTGCTTCCGCCCGCGGGCCAGGGCTGCAACGCGCTGACCAACCCCAGCACCGGTGCGGTGCGCCAGCCGGTGGATGTCTGCTCGACCGAGATCCCGTGGCTCAACGGCAACTATTCCGTCGAGAAGGCCACCTCGCAGACACTCAACCTCGAAGGCGAGTGGGACAACGGCGGCGCCCTCAGCGGCACGTTCAACATCGGCCGCACCTGGGCGACGGGCGGCCCGTCGATCGAGCTGGGCATGGCGGCCAAGCCGCGCAACTTCGTCAACGGCCAGTGGGTGGACGGCAGCAACGGTGCCGCGTGGACGCTGGACGGCAAGCCGACCATCACCGCCTCGCCGGAGGTGCTGCAGAACATGCTGGCGGGTGCGGGACAGGTGGATCTCGGCTCGACCGGCTCCAACATGGTCAACACCGACACCTCGCAGAATTTCGCCCAGGCGGACTTCACGCTGGCTCTCGGTTCCAGCTGGATGCAATCGCTGCAATTCGGCGTCAAGTATCGCGACAACCACGCCGAACAACAGAGCAACGAGGTCCGCTGGTACTGCAAGGGCACCACGGAGCAGTTCCAGACCTGCGATCCCAATGCCGGCCAGCTGCCGGCCAGCTTCCTCCTGCCGAACCCACTCGACGGCAACAACGAGGCCTACAACGACAACACCTTCCCGGCGATCAATTTCCCCGCCTACTACAACTACCTCAATTCGACCTACGATCGGGTGATCTACAACAAGCCCCAGAACAAGTCGTCGATCCAGGAAAAGATCTCCGCGGCCTATGTCCAGGCGAACTTCGACACCGGCACGCTGCGCGGCAACGTGGGCCTGCGTTTCGTCAGCACGGAGCAGAACCTCACCGTTGCCGACGAGGTCACCACCAACAACGCGGTGTATTACCACGACGCGGCGGGCAACATCCTGATCTGCCCGGCCTCCGGCGTGAATGCCGGCGGCGGCGCCTGCGCGCCCGGCGACTTCCAGTACCTTCCGCGCGAGCAGGCGGTCGTCGAGGCCTACACCAACGCCTCTACCCGCAAGCGCTACAACAAGCTGCTGCCGAGCTTCAACATCGCATGGACCTTCGCCGATGACTTCGTGCTGCGTGCCGCCGGCTCGCAGGCGATGGCCCGCGCCAACTACACCGACCTGGCCCAGCTCGGCAGCCTGACCAACAACACCGTGGACTATTACAACGACCGCAAGCAGTTCGGCGCCCCGCCGCCGGGCTGGTACGGCAGCGGCGCGAATGCGGACCTGAAGCCGTTCACGGCCACCCAGTTCGATCTGGCGGGCGAGTGGTATTACGCGCCGCACTCGGTCGTCGGCATCGACCTGTTCCAGAAGAAGGTGAAGAATTTCGTCGTGCCGGTCACCGTCAACAACATCACGGTGGACGTCGGCGGCACGCAGGAGAATTTCCTGCAGTACAGCACCAATGCCAACGGCCGATCGGGCACGTCCAAGGGCATCGAGCTCTATACGCAACACACCTTCGACTCGGGCTTTGGCTACATCGCCAACTACACGCTCAACAAGACCAACGAAACCCCCGTTTCGCTGGGCGATACCCAGGTCGGCAAGTCGGAGCTGATCGGCAGTGCCAAATACGCCGCCAACGTGTCGCTGTTCTATGAAAAGCATGGGCTGTTGTTGCGTGCCAGCGACAACTGGACCGGCCGCACCATGCAGGGCCTGGCCGCGGGGCTGCCCATCTACTCGCAGCCGTACCACCAGATCGATCTGAACGGCGACTACGAGTTCAACAAGCACCTGATGGTGACCGCGTCGATCATCAACCTGACCAAGTCGACGCCCCATTCGTACCTGGGCTCGGACACCCGGGCACGGTTGAACTCGCTGGAGTACGCCGGCCGCCAGTATTACGTGGGCCTGACGTACAAATTCGGCGATGGCGGTTAAGCAGGAAGTATGCGTGGGGCCGGGCCTTGTCGCCCGGCCCCAAGACCGCCCCTCGTTCTGGAAGCCCCATGTTTCCCTCTCTCGCACGTTCCCGCGCACCGTTCCGCAACGGGCGCACCATCCTGGCCGTGATGCTGGCGACCTTCGCGGTCCCATGCATCGCCGCAAACCATCCAGTCCATGGCGGCAGGTCTGCGCAGGAAAAACCGTCTGTCGATGAAGCCAATCCGCTGGTCGGCACCGCACCATTGGACCGGCAGGTGTTGATCGGAAACGCGCCTCCGCCAGGCGAGCCGCTTTACACGGGCATGACCACGCCGGGCGCGAGCCTGCCGGAAAGCGCGACGGAAGCGGCCCCGGTCAACATCAATGCCGATCTCGGCTTCGCCACGGGCGTGCCCGTGGCCTATGACTACCGCCGCCCGGCGATGGTCGGCTTCACCGGCGGCGGTTCGACCTATGGCGCGCGCGGTGAACCCATGGTCATGCCGGTGGTGGGCGACTGGACCGTGCCGCCGGACTACGCGACGTCGTACTACGACAAGGCGACCGAGAAGGCATCACCCGGTTACTACGCGGTCGACCTCGCGACGTTCCACACACGCGCCGAACTCACGGCGACGCAGTGGACCAGCCTGATGCGCTTCACGTTCCCCGAGAGCCACCGCTCGAATGTCGTGGTGAACCTGCGGCGCGGAGGCGGCGACGTCGAGGTGGTCGGTGACCACACCCTGCGCGGTGTCGCCACCGCCGGGCGCCGGGACAGGGACGCGGATGGCCCGTTCTTCGTGGCCGAGTTCTCGCGGCCCTTCACCCGCTTTGGCACCTTCCGCGCCGAGATCACCGACAAGGACGAAGGGTTGGGCAGGGAAGACGTGCAGGCTGGCCGCCGCAAGATCTCGGGTGATTATGCGGGCGCCTATCTCACCTTCGACACCAGGGCAGGCGAGCAGGTGGTGGTGCGCATCGCCCACGGCCATAGCGCCGAAGAAGCCGAGCAGCGGCTGAGGGCACAGGACAGCGACGCGGACTTCGACCGCGTGCACGCCAGGGCGCGTGCGGCGTGGGCGCAACTGTTCGATCGCGTCGAGGTGACCGGGGGCACGCCGAAGCAGCGCACGCTTTTCTATTCCACGCTCTACCACTCCTTTGCCAGCCCGCGCATGATCGCCCGCAAGGGTGAGCACTATACGGACGCCGACGGCCATGACCAGGTCGCGGACTACGATCACTACGGGCCGGTGCCGTTCTGGGATACGGGACGCAACCAGATCGTGCTGCTGATGTTGCTCCAGCCGAATGTCGTGAAAGACATCATGCGTTCCGAGCTGGACCGCGCCCGCGAGCGCGGCTACATGAACACCTCGTTCCATGGCGACCACGCGGTGTTCCTCTACGACGGTGCGTGGCAGCGCGGCATCGATTTCGATTACGCCGGCGCCTACGAGTACCTGCGCAAGAACGCCACCGATCCGAAGGGGCCGCGTGGCTACCTGGCCGAGTATGCAAAGCAGGGCTGGATCTCCGACGTCGTGCCGGACGGAAACCCCAGCCCGCCTTACGCCGGTGGCAAGGCGGGCGTCGCCACCACGCTTGAATACGCGTGGGATGACCATGCACTGGCGGATTTCGCTCGACGGCTCGGCAAGACGGAGGATGCGGCGATGTTCGAGCGCCGCGCTTCGAACTACCGCAACGTATTCGATCCGTCGGTCGGCTTCATGCGCGGCAGGACCGCCGACGGCAAGTGGATCTCGCCGTTCGATCCGGCCGAGCCGTACTACAACTTCATGATGAAGGAAGCGTCGGGGTGGTCCACGCTGTGGCTGGTGCCGCATGACGTGCAGGGTTTGATCGACCTGCTCGGCGGACGCGACGCGTTCAATGCCAAGCTCGATGCCTTCTTCTCCACGCCTTACCAGCCCAAGGGCATCTGCCGCGACTGCACGGGCGTGATCGGCCAGTACGTGCAGGGCAACCAGCCGGACCAGCAGGCGGCCTATCTCTATGCCTGGAGCGGCCAGCCCTGGAAGACGCAGGCGCTGACGCGCCGCATCCTCGCCGACTTGTATGGCAGCGATGCCACCGGCTACGGCTACCCCGGCATGGACGACCAGGGCTCCACCTCATCCTGGTACGTGCTCAGCGCGATGGGCTTCTATCCGGTCGATCCCTCCAGCCCCGACTACATCCTCGGCAGCCCGATCTTCGACCGGGTCCGCCTGCGCATGGGCAACGGCAAGGTGCTCGAGATCGACGCGCGCAACAATTCGGCGAAGAACATCTACATCCAGTCCGCGACGCTCAACGGCAAGCCGTGGACCAGGCCCTGGTTCAGCCATGCGGACATCGCCAACGGCGCCACCCTGGTGCTCACGATGGGTCCCGAGCCGAACAAGGCCTGGGGCGCCGGCCCGCACGATGCGCCGCCTTCCATGATGGCGCGGGGCGAGACTCACGAGGAATAGCAGATGACGTGGAGCATCAAGACATGGCGTGCGCGCGCCTGGATCGGCATGACCGTGGCCATGGGTTTTGCGTCGATGGCGATGGCGGCGGACAAGCCTGCCACGTGGAGCGGCAAGGTGGCGCCGCTGGCGACACCGTGGACGGCCGAAGTGTCGCCCGGCAACGCGTTGCCCGACTATCCGCGGCCGCAGCTGGCGCGCCCGTCACTGGAACATCCCCGGTGGATGAGCCTGAACGGCCTGTGGCAGTACGCGGCGGTTGACGGTCGCACGGCGCCGCCGTTCGGCCAGGCGCTTAAGGACTCGGTGCTGGTGCCGTATCCGATCGAATCGGTGCTCTCGGGCGTGCAGATGCATGCGGACTTCATGTTCTACCGGCGACTGGTGGACGTCCCGGCGGACTTCACGGCGCACGGCCAGCATGTGCGGCTGAACTTCGGCGCGGTGGCCCAGGACGCCACGGTGTATGTCAACGGCAAGCAGGTGGTCCGGCATACGGGCGGCTATACGTCCTTCGGCGCGGACATCACGCAGGCGCTTCGCCCGCAAGGCCCGCAGGAGATCGTCGTCGCGGTGCATGCGCCGGTGGACGGCGCCAATGTGATGGTCGGCAAGCAGCGGCTGAAACCCGAAGGCATCTTCTACACCGCGGCCTCGGGCATCTGGCAGTCGGTGTGGCTGGAACCGGTGCCGGCGACCAGCCTGGCGCAACTGACCTTCACGCCGGCGCGCAGCCTGGATGGCTTCACGGTGACTGCGAAGCTGCAAGGCGGTAGCGGGGACGCCACGCTGCATGTCGTCGCCTACGCGGATGGCAAGGCGGTGGGCGAGGCGAGCGGACCGGCCGGCAAGCCGCTGCGCCTGGCCATCCGTCATCCGCGCCTGTGGAGCCCGGCGAATCCCTTCCTGTACATCTTCAAGGCCACCCTCGCGCAGGGCGACCAACGCGATGAAGTGACCAGCTATGCCGGCCTGCGCACGATTGCCGTGGAGAAGGTGGGTGGGCGCAACCGCATCGTGCTGAACGGCAAGCCGACCTTCCTGCTGGCCACGCTGGACCAGGGCTACTGGCCGGACGGCATCTACACCGCGCCCACCGACGCGGCGCTCAGGTTCGACATCCGGAAGACCAAAGACCTGGGCTTCAACACCATCCGCAAGCACATCAAGGTGGAGCCGGCGCGCTGGTACTACTGGGCCGATCGCATCGGCATCATGGTGTGGCAGGACCTGCCGGCACTGCCGACCGGGAGCAACGACAAACTCAGCGATGCCGACAAGGCCGGTTTCCGAGCCGACGTCTCGGCGATCATCGAGCAACTCAAGGGCGAAACCTCAATCATCGGCTGGATCCCGTTCAACGAGGGCTGGGGCCAGTGGAGCATCCCGGCCGCGGCCGAACTGGCAGCGCAAATCAGGCAGCTCGACTCCTCGCGTCTGGTCGATGCGCGTAGCGGTGCCAATTGCTGCGACACCAAGGGAGATCCGCACGCCGGCGACGTCTACGACGTGCATGACTACCAGGGCCCCGGCCTGCCCAGCCCGGACGCGACGCGCGCCTCCATGGACGGTGAGCATGGTGGCCTGACCCTGGGCGTTCCCGGTCATGTCTGGCCCAACACGGCCATCAACCCGTACGGCGATGTGAAAGACAGCGCGGCGCTGACCGCCGGCTACGTCGCCAATACCGCCGTGCTGCGCGACAAGGGTCCAGCCATCGGTGTGTCCGGCAGCGTCTATACGCAGATCACCGACGTCGAAGGCGAGCACAACGGCTTGTTCACCTACGACCGCAAGGTCGAGAAGGTGGACGCTGCCAAGGTGCGTGCGATCAACGCGGAGACGATACGCGCCAATGGGCAACCCTGAGACTCGCGTGCGGCAGGTCCCGGCCCCTTCGCCCGCCTGCCGCCACGGCTGAACCGACGGGCGCGATAGCGC
Organism: Rhodanobacter sp. Root179; assembly: GCF_001428465.1. Classification (NCBI taxonomy): domain Bacteria; kingdom Pseudomonadati; phylum Pseudomonadota; class Gammaproteobacteria; order Lysobacterales; family Rhodanobacteraceae; genus Rhodanobacter; species Rhodanobacter sp. Root179. The sequence continues at coordinate 29,037 of NZ_LMHR01000075.1, forward strand.
CCGACCCGGTCAGGGCGCCAGCAGGGTTTCAAACGATCTTCCCGCCGTTCGACATCCGGCGGGTTCGCGATTTTCCGTCAGGCGGGCGAGGGTGCCGCCAGTTCAGGCAGGCGATCAGGCCAGCTTCTTGTACTTCACCCGGTGCGGTCGCGCGCCTTCGTCACCGAGCCGGCGCTTCTTGTCGGCTTCGTACTCGTTGTAGTTGCCGGGGAAGAACTCGACGTGCGAGTCGCCCTCGAACGCGATGATATGGGTGGCGATGCGGTCAAGGAACCAGCGGTCATGCGAGATCACGATCGCGCTGCCGGGGAATTCCAGCAACGCGTCTTCCAGTGCGCGCAGGGTTTCCACGTCCAGGTCGTTGGACGGTTCGTCGAGCAGCAGCACGTTGCCGCCCTGCAGCAGGGTCTTGGCCATGTGCAGGCGGCCGCGTTCGCCGCCGGACAGGCTGCCGACGATCTTCTGCTGGTCGGTGCCCTTGAAGTTGAAGCGGCCGATGTAGGCGCGCGACTGGATCTCGAAGTTGCCGATGGTGAGGATGTCCGAACCGCCGGAGACTTCCTGCCACACGTTGTTCTTCGGATCGAGCGCGTCGCGCGACTGGTCGACGTAGGCCAGCTTGGTGGTGTGGCCCAGCTTCACCTCGCCGGTGTCCGGCGTTTCCTTGCCCATGATCATCTTCATCAGGGTGGACTTGCCGGCGCCGTTGGGACCGATCACGCCGATGATCGCACCCGGCGGCACCTTGAACGACAGGTCCTCGATCAGCACGCGGTCGCCGAACGACTTGGTCACGTTCTTGAACTCGATCACTTCCTGACCCAGGCGCTCGCCCGGCGGGATGAAGATTTCATTGGTTTCGTTGCGGCGCTGGTAGTCGACCGAGTTCAGTTCCTCGAAGCGGGCCAGGCGAGCCTTGCCCTTGGACTGGCGGCCCTTGGCGGCCGAACGCACCCATTCCAGCTCCTTCGCGATCGCCTTCTGGCGCGACTTCTCCTGGTTCGCTTCCTGCTTCAGGCGGGCGTCCTTCTGCTCCAGCCACTCGGTGTAGTTGCCCTTCCACGGAATGCCGCGGCCGCGGTCGAGTTCGAGGATCCACTCGGCGGCGTTGTCGAGGAAGTAGCGGTCATGGGTGACCGCCACGACGGTGCCCGGGTAGTCGTGCAGGAATTTTTCCAGCCAGTCGACCGACTCGGCGTCCAGATGGTTGGTCGGTTCGTCGAGCAGCAGCATGTCCGGCTTGGACAGCAGCAGGCGGCACAGCGCCACGCGGCGCTTTTCGCCGCCGGACAGCGGGCCGATGACGGCGTCCCAAGCGGGCAGGCGCAGCGCATCGGCGGCCACTTCGAGCTGGCGTTCCAGCGCATGCGCGTCGTTGGCGGCCAGCAGGTTTTCCAGCTGTTCCTGTTCCTTGGCCAGCTTGTCGAAATCCGCGCCGTCTTCGGCGTAGGCGGCGTAGACCTCTTCCAGTCGCTTCTGCGCGTCGAGGATCACGGAGACGCCTTCCTCGACCACTTCACGCACGGTCTTCTCGGGATTCAGGTCCGGCTCCTGCGCCAGGTAGCCGATCTTGGTGCCCGGCTGCGCGCGCGCTTCGCCCTGGAAGTCGGTATCCACGCCGGCCATGATCTTCAGCACGGTGGACTTGCCCGCGCCGTTGACGCCGAGCAGGCCGATCTTGGCGCCGGGGAAGAAGCTGAGCGAGATGTCCTTGATGATCTGCCGTTTCGGCGGAACGATCTTGCTGACACCGTTCATGGTGTAGATGTACTGCGAGCTCATGCAACCTCCGAAAGCGGGCACCGCGCCGCCGACAGGCGGGCGCGGAAAGGGAATTCACCAAACCGGGCATTATAAGCGAGGAGGGGATGGAGTGCCTTTTCGCCAGGACGAAAAGGCACTCTGACGCCGCTCAGGCCTACCCGGCTATTTGCGCCGTCGCGGCGGAGCGGGCGCCGGGGCCAGGCCGGCCAGCAGCAGGTCGAGCAGTTGGGCGAACGCCGCGTCCTCGCCGGGTTGACCCCAGAGGTGGGAAAGCCCCGGGTAGTGGAAGCGCGCCGTGGCATCGAACAGGGCTCGTGCGGTGGCGGCGGGATCGAGCTGGCGGAAGTCGCCACTGGTCACGCCGGCGGCAAGGATCGAGGCGATCTGCTGCTGCATGCGTCCCTTGTGCTCGGCGATGGTCTCGCCCGCTTCCGCCGCCAGCGCGCTGTAGGTGGCGAACAGCTCGGGGTCGCCCAGCACGTTGTCACGCTTGGTCTGGCGCAGGGTGGAGAACCACTGGCGCAGGCGCGCCGGCACCGGCGTGCGGCTGTTGGCGATCGCCTGCAGCGGCGCCATCGACCGCGCCAGCCAGCCGCGCAGGACCGCCTCGCGCAGCGCCGCCTTGCTGGCGAAATGCCGGTACACGCTGCCGTGGCTGACCCCGAGCGCCTGCGCCACGTCGACCACGGTCGCCTTGCCGGGCCCGTAGCGGCGCAGGACATCCTCCGCGGCAGCGAGGATGCGTTCGGGGGTGAGGACGGAGTCGTTCATGCCGCCGATTCAAGCACATCGAGCGTGGCGCAGACGAGTTCGTCCGCCACGTAACCCAGCGGGATGCGGCCGCACACGTGCTCCGTCGAGCGCTTCTCGAAGCCGATCCAGCCGCTGTTGAAGCCGTCCAGCATGGCGATGCGCGGTGCGGTGCGATCGGCCGGCATGCCCTCGTCCACGAAGCGCGCCGCCCATTGCTCGCGCGGTATCGCGATCGTTTCCACGTCGTGCTCCAGCACGGCGGCCAGCGACTGCGCCATGTCGAGCGGGCTGTAGCGTCGCGGACCCTCCACCTCGATCACCCGGCGACCGAACCAGGTTTCCTCCAGCGTGCTGGCGACGGTGCGGCCGACGTCGTCGGTGGAGACCATCGGTATCGGGCGGTCGAGCGGCTGCAGGTGGCTGGCAAGCCGCCCCTCGAATTGCGCCAGCGGCACATCCCAGCGCAGGTTTTCCATGAACCAGGCGGCACGCACGTAGGCACGCGGCATCGGCAGCGCGTCCAGCGCCTGTTCCAGCAGATGCAGCTGGGTGATCAGGCCCAGGTCGCGTTCCTGCTGGGCGCCGATCGAGGATAGCGCCACGATCTTCGGCGGCCGTGCCTTGCGCAGGGCGGCGGTCAGCGTGTCGATCAAGGCGCGCGGTTCGGCGAAGTCGGCATCGGGCGTGAAGTTGGCTGGCAGCATCACGAACACGCCTTCGACGCCGGTGAAGGCCGCGGTCAGCGCCTTCGCGTCCGACCAGTCGGCGACGGCGATCTCCACGCCGCGGGCGGCCCACGCCGCGGCCCTGCTCCTGTTGCGCACGATGGCGCGCACGCGCTCGCCGCGCTCCAGCAGGTACTTCGCGGCGGCGCTGCCGACCTGCCCGGTGATGCCCATGATGGCGTACATGTGATGTCCTCGAAGAAGGGAGGGAGGGTGTCCAGCGGTGTCGGGCTGGCTGTCGGGCGCCGCCGCGAGCGCAGGGGATGGCCGTTGCCGGTTGGCGGGTCGGCCCGAGGGCTGTGTTCGACGCGTGCCGATGTTAGACAATTGACTGACAGATTTCAATATCTGTCAGTCAATTATTCAAACCATGCCTGCGCCGGGACGCCATCAGTGGCCGGAAACGCCCGTCGGGGCTACACTTTCGAACTTCCCCGCCCGCCACTCACGAGGTCAGAATGTTCCCCAAGGACTGCACGATTGCCGGTTACGACGACGAACTGGCCAAGGCCATCGCCGATGAAGGCCGCCGCCAGGAGGATCATGTCGAGCTGATCGCCTCGGAGAACTACGCCAGCCCGCGAGTGATGGAAGCGCAGGGTTCCAAGCTGACCAACAAGTACGCCGAGGGTTACCCGGGCAAGCGCTACTACGGCGGCTGCGAGTACGTGGACGTGGCCGAGAAGCTGGCGATCGACCGGCTGAAGCAGCTGTTCGACTGCGACTACGCCAACGTGCAGCCGCATTCCGGCTCGCAGGCGAACCAGGCGGTGTACCTGGCGCTGCTTCAGCCGGGCGACACGATTCTCGGCATGTCGCTCGCCCATGGCGGCCATCTCACCCATGGCGCCAAGGTCAACATCAGCGGCAAGCTGTTCAACGCGGTGCAGTACGGTGTCGATGAAAATGGCCTGATCGACTACGACGAAGTGCAGCGCCTCGCCACCGAGCACCAGCCGAAGATGCTGGTCGGCGGCTTCAGCGCCTACTCGCAGGTGGTCGACTGGGCGCGCATGCGCCAGATCGCCGATTCGGTCGGCGCGCTGTTCTTCGTCGACATGGCCCACGTCGCCGGCCTGGTCGCCGCCGGCGTGTACCCGAGCCCGCTGCCGCACGCGCACGTGGTCACCTCGACCACCCACAAGACCCTGCGCGGTCCGCGCGGCGGCATCATCGTGAGCAAGGGCGCCGGCGAAGAGATCGAGAAGAAGCTGCAGTCGATCGTGTTCCCCGGCATCCAGGGCGGCCCGCTGATGCACGTGATCGCGGCCAAGGCGGTGGCGTTCAAGGAAGCGCTGGAGCCGGCGTTCAAGACTTACCAGGCCCAGGTGGTGAAGAACGCCAAGGCGATGGCGAAGACCTTCATCGAGCGCGGCTACAAGATCGTCTCCGGCGGCACCGAAAACCACCTGATGCTGGTCGACATGATCGGCAAGGAAGTCACCGGCAAGGCGGCCGAGGAAGCGCTGGGCAAGGCGCACATCACGGTCAACAAGAACGCCGTGCCGAACGATCCGCGCAAGCCCTTCGTCACCTCCGGCCTGCGCGTCGGCTCGCCCGCCGTCACCACCCGCGGCTACATGGAAGGGGACGTGATCGAACTGACGCAGTGGATCTGCGACGTGCTGGACGCGCCGGACGACGAGGCGGTGATCGCCCGCGTGCGTGAGGCGGTGACGGCGCAGTGCAAGAAGTTTCCGGTCTACGGCTGAGCCATCGGCATGCACGCGCTTCAGGTCGGGTTGATCGGTGACCACAACGATGAAGTGGTCGCCCATCGCGCCATTCCGGTGGCATTGGACATGGCGGCGGCCGCCTGCGGCGTGGCGGTCGAACCGATATGGGTACCGACCGAACAGGTCGGTGATGGCGCGTCGCTGGCGGAGTTCGATGGACTGTGGTGTGTGCCGGCCAGTCCGTACCGCAGCATGGACGGCGCGCTCACGGCGATCCGGGTGGCGCGCGAGCGACACGTTCCGTTCCTGGGCACCTGCGGCGGCTTCCAGCACGCCATGATCGAATATGCGCGCAACGTACTCGGCTGGGCCGACGCCGAGCATGCCGAGACGGCGCCGCAGGCCCGGCGCCAGGTCATCGTGCCGCTGCTGTGCTCGCTGGTCGAGGTGACCGATGCCGTGCACCTGGTCGAGGGCTCCCGGCTGGCGCGGGCCTATGGCGTCAATGAGATCACCGAGGGCTATCACTGCAGCTACGGCTTGAGTCCCGATTTGCGGGAGGCGCTTGCGGACGGTCCGTTGCGGGTCTGTGCCGTGGACGATGCGGACGATGTACGCGGGGTCGAACTGGACGGCCATCCGTTCTTCGTCGCCACCCTGTTCCAGCACGAGCGGGGCGCCTTGCAGGGACGGTTGCCGCCCGCCGTGCGTGCTTTCGTGCAGACGATGGCCGACACTTACTGACCATGCACTGCCCCTTCTGCCAGCACGAAGACACCCGCGTGATCGATTCGCGACTGACCGAGGATGGCAGCACCGTGCGTCGCCGGCGCGAGTGCCCGCAGTGCGGCGAGCGCTTCAATACGTACGAGACCGCCGAGCTGAAATTGCCGACGATCGTGAAGAGCGGCGAGCGGCGCGAGACGTTCGACGAGCGCAAGCTGCGGGTGAGTTTCGAGCGTGCGCTGCAGAAGCGGCCGGTGGCCAGCCACGACGTGGATGCCGCGGTGCGCGCGATCATCAACGACCTGCGCCGCAGCGGCGAGCGCGAGGTGCCCTCGCGCCAGCTCGGCGAGCTGGTGATGCGCGAGCTGAAGAACCTCGACCAGGTCGCCTACGTGCGCTTCGCCTCGGTCTATCGCAAGTTCGAGGACGTGCAGGCCTTCCGCGAGGAGATCGAGCGGCTCGAGCGCGACCTGCCGGGACTGGCCGATCTGCAGCTGCCCCTGCTCGGTGGCGGCAAGCGCGAAGGCAAGTGACGGATTCCTTTTCGGCAGTTGATCGCGCCCACATGGCGCACGCCCTGCGCCTGGCCGAGCATGGCCTGTTCACCACCCAGCCGAATCCGCGGGTCGGCTGCGTCATCGCGCATGGCGACGACGTGGTCGGCACGGGTTTTCACCAGCGTGCCGGCGAGCCGCATGCGGAGGTCTTCGCGCTGCGCGAAGCGGGCGGGTCGGCGCGCGGCGCCACCGCTTATGTGACGCTGGAACCCTGCGCGCATCACGGCCGCACGCCGCCTTGCGCCGATGCGCTGGTCGCCGCGGGCGTGCGCCGTGTGGTGATCGCCAGCGAGGACCCGTTCCCGCAGGTCAACGGCCGCGGCATCGACCGGCTGCGCGCGGCCGGCATCATGGTCGAGACGGGCCTGCAGCGCGAGGCGGCCCGCGAATTGAATGCGGGCTTTTTCAGCCGGATCGAGCGTGGCCGTCCGTTCGTGCGGGTGAAGCTGGCGATGAGTCTGGACGGGCGCACGGCGCTGGCCAACGGCGAATCGAAATGGATCACCGGCGAGGCCGCGCGTGCCGACGTGCAGCGCTGGCGCGCCCGCAGCTCGGCGATCCTCAGCGGCAGCGGCACCGTGCTGGCCGACGATCCGCGACTCACCGTGCGGCTGGACGGGGACGAAGAGTTCAGCCCGCCGCTGCGCGTGGTGCTCGATCGTCAGCTGCGCACGCCGCCCGGCAGCCACGTGCTGGACGGAGCGACGCCGACCCTCGTCCTGCATGGCGCCGCGGCATCTTGTGCGGACGAGCGTTTCGCCCGGATCGAGCGGATGGCCGTGGCGACACGGGGCGACATGATCGACCTGCACGCCGTGCTCGGCCTGCTGGCCGGGCGCGGCTGCAACGAGGTGCATGTCGAGGCCGGCCCCACGCTGTGCGGCGCGCTGTTCGCCGCCGGCCTGGTCGACGAATTGCTGTTGTATGTCGCGCCGATCCTGCTGGGCGACAGCGCCCGGCCGCTGCTGCAACTGCCCACCCTCACCGACATGGCGCAGCGCTGGCAGCTCACGCTGCGACAGCAACAACTGCTGGGCGCGGACTGGCGATTGCAGCTGCGTCCAGCCTGAGCAAGGTGTTGTGGCACCCGGGTGAACACTGCATTCGCCGCGGTAACATGCGGTCGCGCCACGCCGCGGTGCTAGAATTCGCCGTCGGCCTCGGCCGGCAACCATGCACAGCGTCTTCAGGGCGGGGCGAAATTCCCCACCGGCGGTAGGTTCCTCGGAACGAGCCCGCGAGCGCTTCCGGCCAGGCCGGAAGGTCAGCAGATCCGGTCAGACTCCGGAGCCGACGGTTGGAAGCGGGCGACCGCTTCCTCACAGTCCGGATAAAGAGAAGACGGCCAGACGCGCGCCCTTGCCGGTGCGCGTCTGGCCTGATGCCTTGTGGCGTACTCGCTTAACTTCATGCGGGATACGTTTCATGAAAGCCATTGCGTCCATGCAGTCCACCGCCCTCCCGCCGGAGGTGCGCTGATGTTCACCGGCATCATCCAGACCGTGGGCCGCGTCGTGCGGCTCGAACCGCGCGGCGGCGACGTGCGCCTGCATGTCGACACCGCCGACCTCGACCTCGTCGATGTGCAGCTCGGCGATTCCATCGCCGTCTCCGGCGTCTGCCTCACCGCGATCACGCTGGAGCCGCGCGGCTTCAGCGCCGACGTCTCCAACGAGACCCTGTCGCTGACTTCGCTGGGCCAGCTGAAGGCCGGCGATCCGGTGAACCTGGAAAAGGCCTTGCGGCTGGTCGACCGCCTCGGCGGGCACCTGGTGTCCGGCCACGTCGACGGGCTGGGCAAGGTGGTGTCGATCACCCCGGACGGCCGCTCGCAACGCTGGACGTTCGAGGTGCCGGCGACGATCTCGCGCTACATCGCGGCCAAGGGTTCAGTCTGCATCGACGGCACCAGCCTCACCGTCAACGAAGTCGCCGGGTCACGATTTGGCGTCAACCTGATCCCGCACACGGTCGAGCACACCGCGTTCCACGCACGTCGTGCCGGTGACGCGGTGAACATCGAGGTGGACGTGATCGCGCGCTATGTCGAGCGGCTGCTGGCCAGCGGCGAGGCGCCGCGGCTGGATGAGGCGTTCCTCAAACAGCACGGCTTCGCCTGAAGACGAGAAGTGAGTGGAGAGGAGTGAGAAGTGAGAGAAAGCATCTCGATGCCGCGGCTCTCTCTCACCTCTCACTCCTCTTCACTCACTCCTTCATTTATCGCGATCAAATCAAACCTTCCCGGACCCCCACCATGCCCTTCAACACCATCCCCGAAATCCTCGAAGACATCCGTGCCGGTCGCATGGTGGTGATCCTCGACGACGAAGACCGCGAGAACGAAGGCGACCTGATCATGGCCGCGCAAATGGTGCGGCCCGAAGACATCAACTTCATGGTGCGCGAGGCGCGCGGCCTGGTCTGTGTCACCCTGACCGAGCAGCGCACGCGCCAGCTGGGCCTGAAGCCGATGGTCAGCGACAACACTTCGTCCTACCACACCAACTTCACCGTCTCGATCGAGGCGGCCGAAGGCGTCACCACCGGCATCTCGGCGCATGACCGCGCGCGCACCATCCAGGTCGCCGTGAAGAACGACGCGAAGCCGCAGGACCTGGCCCAGCCCGGCCACATCTTCCCGCTCACCGCGCAACCCGGCGGCGTGCTGACCCGGGCCGGCCACACCGAGGCCGGTTGCGACCTGGCCGCGCTGGCTGGGCTGGAGCCGTCGGCGGTGCTGATCGAGATCCTGCATGAGGACGGCTCGATGGCGCGTCGGCCGGAACTGGAAGTCTTTGCGGCCAAACATGGACTGAAGATCGGCTCGATCGCCGACCTGATCCGCTACCGCCTGGAAACCGAGAAGACCGTGCAGCGCGTGCACGACGAAATGGTCGAGACCGAGTTCGGCATGTTCCGGCTGGTCGCCTATCGCGACGTGATCCGCCGCGGCCTGCACTACGCGCTGGTGCGCGGCACCGTCGATGACGGCGCGCCGGTGCTGTCGCGCGTGCACGTGCGCAACACCTTGTCCGACGTGCTGCACCTCAAGCGCGACGACCTCGGCCTCACCGTGACCTCGGCCCTGCGCCGGATCGCCGACGAGGATCGCGGCGTGTTGCTGGTGCTGTCCGGCGAGGACACGCCAGAAGCCTTGCTGGCAAGGCTGCAGCGCCAGCCCAGCACGCAGGCCCCGGAAGATGCGCAACAGCAGGAGTGGCGCCAGCTGGGCCTGGGCGCGCAGATCATGGGCGATCTCGGCGTGCGCCGGCTGCGCGTGCTGGGCACGCCGCGCAAGCTGGTCGGCCTGGCCGGCTTCGACCTGGAAGTCGTCGAATACGTGTAGGAAAAGCGCCGAGCATTGCCACGCAATGCCCATGCCACGACCGCATAATCCAGCTTTCCGTCATCGACCATGCCCATGTCCGCAACCCGCATCCGCCTGATCGCCCCTTCCGGCTACCCGCACGATCGCGCCGCGATGACGCGTGGCGTGGAACGCCTGCAGGCTGCAGGTTGCACGGTGGACGGACTGGAAGTGCTCGATCGCACCGAGCAACGCTACGCAGGCAGCGACGCCGAGCGCGCGGCCGACCTCAATGCGCTGGCGACGCTGGACGTGCTGCCCGACATCGCGCTGGCGATCCGCGGCGGTTACGGCGCCACGCGTTTGCTGGCGGGGCTGGATTACGAGGCGCTGCGCGAGCGCCTGCAGGGCAGCAACACCTTGCTGGTCGGCTACAGCGATTTCACCGCCGTGCAGCTGGCGCTGTACGCGCGCAGCGGGCTGTGCACGTTCAGCGGGCCGATGCTGGGCGCCGATTTCGGCGCGGCGACGCCCAGCGATTTCACCTGGCGGCATTTCTGGGACACCGTGCGTGCGCCCTCGGCGCAGCTCGAGTGGAACACGGCGCCCGACGCCGAACTCGACGTGGAGGGCCCGCTGTGGGGCGGCAACCTGGCGGTGCTGTGCAGCCTGGTCGGCACGCCATATTTCCCGGACATCGACGGCGGCATCCTGTTCGTCGAGGATGTCGGCGAGCCGCCGTTCCGCATCGAACGCCTGCTGTACCAGCTGCACCTGTCCGGGGTGCTGGGGCGACAACGGGCGCTGGTGCTGGGCGACTTCAGCCAGTGCCGTCCCAGCGGCTACGACAACGGTTACGGCCTGGCCGAAAGTTTCGAACAGATCCGCCGGGCCAGCGGTGTGGCCGTGATCGGAGGCCTGCCGACCGGCCACGAGCCCGACAAATTCACCTTGCCCTTTGGCGCGGCGGCGCGCTTGCGCGTCTCGGGCGGCAAGGCCCGGCTCAACTTCGGCGGCTATCCGCACCTGCCGCCCGGCGTCTGAGCGCTTTGCTCCTCCCCCTGCATGCAGGGGGAGGTTGGGAGGGGGTAAGGCTTTTGACATTCAGATCAAGAGCGGACCCCACCCCAACCCCCCTGCGCAGCAGGGGAGGGAGCCAAACGGGCAGGATCCTCGGCAAACCCGTAAAATGCCCGGTCTGCCTGGGCCGCGCGTCCAACCAAGGAAATCTGCAATGAAGATCATCGAAGGCGATTTCGCCACGCCCAAGGGCCGTTTCGCCATCGTCGCCGGCCGTTTCAACGGCTTCGTGGTGGAACCACTGGTGGCCGGCGCCCGTGATGCGCTGGTGCGCCACGGCGTCAAGGACGATGCGATCGACCTGATCCGCGTGCCGGGCGCGTGGGAAATCGCGCTGGCCGCGCACAAGCTGGCCAACTCCGGCAAGTACGCGGCGGTGATCGCGCTGGGCGCGGTGATCCGCGGTTCCACTCCGCACTTCGACTACGTCGCCGGCGAATGCGCCAAGGGCCTGGCCCAGGCCGCGTACAGCTCCGGGGTGCCGGTGGCGTTCGGCGTGCTGACCACCGACAGCATCGAGCAGGCGATCGAGCGCTCGGGCACCAAGGCCGGCAACAAGGGCGCCGACGCCGCGATCGCCGCGCTGGAGATGGTCAACCTGTACGGGAACCTCGGATGAACCAGGGCATCGACATGCAGGCGCGCTCGCGCGCCCGCCGCCGCGCGCTTCAGGCGTTGTACGCGTGGCAGCTCAGCGGCAGCCACATGAATGCGGTGATCGACCAGTTCCGCCACGAGCAGGACATGGAAGTGGCCGACCTGGAGTATTTCGAGGACCTGCTGCACGGCGTGGAGAAGAACGTCGACGCGCTCGACGAAGTCCTGCGGCCGCACATCGACCGCGAGGTGGCCCAGGTCGATCCGATCGAGCGCGCGGCCCTGCGCCTGGCCGCGTATGAACTGAAGTTCCGCCCCGACGTGCCATACCGGGTGGTCATCAACGAGGCGATCGAGGTGACCAAGCGCTTCGGTGCCGACCACGGCCACAGCTACGTCAACGGCGTGCTGGACAAGCTGGCCGGCGAGTTGCGCGTGATCGAGAAGCAGCACGGCCGCTGACCACCGACCGGGGCCGGCCGATGGAATTCCGACTGATCGAACGCATCCGCGAACTCACCGCCCAGGCGCGTGACGACGTGCAGCTGGGCATCGGCGACGACGCCGCGCTGCTGCTGCCGCCGGTCGGACAGCATCTGGCGGTCGCGCTGGACACCCTGGTCGAGGGCGTGCATTTCCCCCGCGGCACGGCTGCCGCCGACATCGGCTGGAAGGCGCTGGCGGTGAATCTTTCCGACCTTGCCGCGATGGGTGCCAGCCCGGCGTGGGCCTTGCTGGGGCTGACCCTGCCCAAGGCGGATGCCGACTTCGTCGAAGGTTTTGCCGAAGGCTTCGGCAAACTGGCCAGGCCGCATCGACTCGCCTTGGTCGGCGGCGACACGACGCGCGGTCCGCTGGCGATCAGCGTAACCGTGCATGGCTTCGTGCCGCCGGGCAAGGCATTGATCCGGGGTGGCGCGCGCGTCGGCGACGCGGTGCTGGTGACCGGCACGCTGGGCGATGCCGCGGCGGGTTTGCAGGCGTTGCAGCAACCGCTGTCCGATGACGACACCCGCGCCGGCCTGCGTGCCTTCCTGATCGAACGGCTCAACCGGCCCACACCGCGCCTGTCCGCCGGCGTCGCCCTGCGCGGCCAGGCCAGCGCCTGCGTCGACGTCTCCGACGGCCTGGTCGCCGACCTCGGTCACATCTGCAACAGCAGCGGCGTAGCCGCGGAAATCGACGCGGCACTGCTGCCGCGATCCTCGGCATTGATGGCGCTGTACGACGAAGCGGCTGCGCTGCAGTGCGCGCTGGGCGGCGGCGACGATTACGAACTCTGCTTCACCGTGCCGGCGGCGCGGGTGGCCGACGTGCAGGCCGACCTGTCACGGCTGGGCTGTGGCGCGACCCGGATCGGGCGCATCGTCGAAGGCGCCGGCGTGCGCGTGCGCGGCCTCGATGGCGAGTGGATGAACACGGATCGGCCCGGCTGGGAGCATTTCGCGTGAGCGCAAAGAAAACCTTGAGCACCGAGCAACGTCGCGCCTTGCTGGCCACGCCCGCCGGCTGGCTGGCCTCGGGTTTCGGCTCGGGCCTGGCGCCGGTGGCGCAAGGCACGTTCGGCTCGCTGGCCGCGCTGCTGCCGTGGTTGTGGCTGCGCGAACTGTCGTTGCCGATCTACGTGGTGATCGTGCTGGCAGGTTTCGCGCTCGGCGTATGGGCATGCACCGCGGCCGGCCGCGCGCTCGGCGTCGACGATCACCGCAGCCTGGTCTGGGACGAATTCATCGGCCAGTGGATCGCGCTGCTGCCGCTGCTGGTGCTGCCGGCGCCGTGGTGGACGATCGCCGTCGGCTTCGTCCTGTTCCGCCTGTTCGACGTGTGGAAGCCCTGGCCGATCCGCTGGCTGGACCGCCGCGTGAAAAGCGGCTTCGGCGTGATGATCGACGACGTGATCGCCGGCGTGTTTGCGGCCATTGTGCTGGCGCTGGCCATCCGCTTCCTGTAGGACGGGCGCTGGGGCCGCGGCCACGTTTCCATACGAAAGCGGCGCCCTTTCCGCGCCGCCGCAGGGCGTTCCGAGGCCGAATGTCATTCCGCAGGCGCGGCTTCGACTTCCTCGCTCCCCAAAGCTGCGACCATCCTTGGTCGCTCTCCACGTGCGCACCTGCGACGCTACGCTCAGCCCGAACGGGGTTCGGGTTCAGGCCCGTGATGCGCGGCCCGCCGCACCTCGATCTCCTTGGGCATAGCCGCGCAGCGGCGGAGTGGAAAGGATCGTTGTCGCCACGCGGCGAGCAACCGCCCGTCACGTGCCCAGGGCGTAGACTTTCAGTTCCCCGTTCAGGAGTCCTCCCATGCAATACCGCCGCCTCGGTACGTCCGGCCTGCAACTTTCCGCGCTGTCGTTCGGCGCCTGGGTCACCTTCGGCAAGCAGGTGGGGCGCGGGGAGGCGCGCGAGCTGCTGGCGCTGGCGCACGATCGCGGGGTGAATTTCTTCGACAACGCGGAGACCTACAACAACGGCGTGGCCGAGCAGGTGATGGGCGACGTGCTGGCTGACCTGCGCTTTCCACGCGACAGTTACTGCGTGTCCAGCAAGGTGTTCTTCGGCGCGGTGGACAAGCCGCTGCCGACCCAGCGCGGGCTGTCGCGCAAGCACGTGATGGAAGCCTGCACGCAGGCGCTGCAGCGCTTGCGCGTGGATTACCTGGATCTGTACTTCTGCCATCGCCCCGATCCGGAGTCGCCGATCGCCGAGACGGTGATGGCGATGGACACGCTGGTGCGCCAGGGCAAGGTGCTGTACTGGGGCACCAGCGAATGGCCGGCCGAGGCGATCCACGAGGCGCACCGGATCGCCCGCGAGAACCATCTATACGCTCCGGTGATGGAGCAGCCGCAATACAACCTGCTGCACCGCGAACGGGTGGAACAGGAGTACGCGCCGCTGTATGCGGCGTACGGCATGGGCACCACGATCTGGTCGCCGCTGGGCTCGGGCCTGCTCAGCGGCAAGTACAACGATGGCGTGCCGGCGGACTCGCGCCTGGCGCAGCCGGATTACGCGTGGTTGCGCGAAAGCGTGCTGGGCAAGGGTGACGAGCGGCTGCGCAAGGTGCGCGCCCTGCAGCCGATCGCCGATGAGCTGGGTGGCAGCCTGGCGCAACTCTCGATCGCCTGGTGCCTGCTCAATCCGCATGTGTCCACGGTGATGCTGGGCGCGAGCCGGCGTGAGCAGCTGGAACAGAATCTGGGCGCGCTGGAAGTGTTGCCGAAGCTGGACGCAACGCTGGCGCAGCGGATCAGGACGATCGTCGAAGCCGCCTGACTGCACGCGGGCGGGCAGGGCGGTTGACAGGCTAATGAGAATCATTATCATCAAAGCCGTCACTCTTCTTTCGTGGATTTGCCCATGTCCGTCCTGTCACTGAGCCATTCCATGCCATCCCGGTCGATCCAGCGGCCGGTGCTGGCGTTGCCCGCCACGTCGCCGGTGGCTGCGCGACGCGTTTCCAGCCACGCGCTGCTGGAAGGCGAGCGCGAGCTGGTGATCCAGCATCAGGGCAGCGAGTACCACCTGCGCCTCACCCGCAACGACAAGCTGATCCTGACCAAATAGCCCTGCGTCGTCCGCGTCCGGGTGGGCGGCGCACATCTCCCCCAGCCTCAGCCAGCGCGTCGCTTGCGGCGCCCGCCGGGCCATTCCGCCCGAGGTGATCGATGTTCGTTCCGCCAGTCCATCGGCTGCAGGATCTGCGGCGGGCCAGGCCGGCCCCGGCCATCCATTGGCGCTGCCTGCGCACGACGCCGGCGCAGCTGGTCGAGCGCCTGCCCGAACTGGGCAGCGTGCTCTACGTGCCGATGCGGCCCGACGGCACGCTGTTGCGCGAATGGCCCCGCGGCCTGCTGGTCGACATGATGCAGCTGGCGCCGCTGCTGCAGACCCGCAGCCTGGCCGCCGCCGGCACGATCACCAGCGAAGGTCCGCGCGAGTGGATCGAATGTCTGGATCGCGAAGACCGCGGTTGTGCCCGCCTGCATCTGTTGCCGGACACCGACTACCTGGCGTGGGATCGATTGCTCGATCACGGTCGGGCGACGCCGGGAAATCGACCTTCGCGCCGACTGCGCCAGCCGCGTCCGGTGTACGCGAAGGTGCTGCGCTTCCACGCCCGCAGGCTGGGCGGCCTCGTCGTGCTGGGCGCCCAACCGTGCCTGCCGATCTCGCCGCTGGGCAGGCAAGTCGCCGGCCAGATCGCACTGGCCGAGGCGGTGCCGCTGCAACTGGCCAGCAGCGACTAGCTCGCGAAAGCCGCGGGTCCCGCATGTTCGTCCGACCGTCCGTCGAGTGTCCGCGGACACCGGAGACGGCCGCGCGGTGTTGCGGAAGTCATTGAAGAAGTTCGAATATTTCTGCGTGCCGATGGTGGCACGCGGATTGCATCGACCTGCCTGCAACCGCGCTGTCCGCGGTCAGGAACGGCATGATGATTCGCGACACTTCTGCGCAGGACAAACTGGTCCAGGTCAAATCCCATCCCAAACGCCGGCTGATCCTGGCGGGCGCCGGCGTGCTGGTGCTGGCCCTGCTGGCCTGGCTGGCGCCAGGGATCAGCCGGATGTTCTCGGCCTCCGCGTCGGTGAGCAGTTCGCGGCTGGCGTTCGCCACCGTCGAACGCGGCCCGTTCGTGCGCGACATCGCCGCCGAAGGCAAGGTGGTCGCGGCGGTCAGCCCGACCCTGTACGCCACTTCCGGTGGTGCGGTCACACTGAAGGTGCACGCCGGCGACACGGTGAAGATCGGCCAGGTGCTGGCGACCATCGTCAGCCCCGAGCTGACCAACAAGCTGGCGCAGGAACAGAGCAACGCCGACGCGATGGAAGTGGATTACCAGCGCGCGCAGATCGACGCGCGCAAGAAGCGCGGCGAACTGCAGAAGGCATTCGACAACGGCAGGATCGACGAGCAGGCTGCCGAGCGCGATCTCGACCGCAACCAGAAGGCCTTTGCCAAGGGTGCCGTGCCGGGGATGGACGTGGACCGCGCCAAGGACGCGCTGCAGAAGGCGAAGATCACCCTGCAGCATGCGCAGGCGGACCTGGGCATGGACAACGCCAGCCTCAACTTCGACATCCAGTCGAAGAAGCTTGCGCACGAGCGCCAGCTGCTGCTGGTGAAGGACCTGCAGCGTCAGGTCGACGACCTCAACGTGAAGTCGCCAGTGGACGGCCAGGTCGGCCAGCTGTTCATCGCCGAGCGCGCCACCGTGGCCAAGGATGCCCAGCTGCTTAGCGTGATCGACCTGTCTGCGCTGCAGGTGGAGATGCAGGTGCCGGAAAGCTTCGCCCGCGACCTCGGCATCGGCATGGCCGGCGAGATCAGCGGCAACGGCCACACCTGGAAGGGCCTGGTCAGCGCGATCTCGCCCGAAGTGGTCAACGGCCAGGTCGCCGCCCGCCTGCGCTTCGAGGGCGAGACGCCGAAGCAGCTGCGCCAGAACCAGCGCCTGTCGGTGCGCGTGCTGCTGGACAAGCGCGACAACGTGCTGACCGTGCAGCGCGGCTCCTTCGTCGACGAATCCGGCGGCAGCTACGCCTACCTGGTGCGCGACGGCATCGCCAAGAAAACCCCGATCCGCGTCGGTGCCTCCAGCATCGACAAGGTGGAGATCCTCGAAGGCCTGAAGGAAGGCGACCGCATCGTGATCTCCGGCACCGACAGCTTCAAGAGCGCGGCCACGGTCGCGATAAGCAACTAAAGACTTTCTCCCTCCCCTGCGTGCAGGGGAGGGCAAAACAACACCACCACCAAAGGACGTAACCATGCTGAAGATGACCCACCTGTCCAAGGTCTACCGCACCGAAGTGGTGGAGACCTATGCGCTGCGCGATTTCAACATCGACGTGAAGGAGGGCGAGTTTGTCGCCGTCACCGGTCCGTCCGGCTCGGGCAAGACCACCTTCCTGACCATCGCAGGCCTGCTGGAAACCTTCACCGGCGGCGCGTACCACCTCGACGGCATCGAGGTGAGCAACCTCAACGACAACGCCCGTTCGAAGATCCGCAACGAGAAGATTGGCTTCATCTTCCAGGCGTTCAACCTGATCCCCGACCTCAACGTGTTCGACAACATCGAGGTGCCGCTGCGCTATCGCGGCATGAAGGCGGCAGAGCGCAAGCAGCGGATCATGGAGTCGCTGGAGCGCGTCGGCCTCGCCTCGCGCGCCAAGCACTACCCGGCCGAACTCTCCGGCGGCCAGCAGCAGCGCGTGGCGATCGCCCGTGCGCTGGCCGGCTCGCCGCGCCTGCTGCTGGCCGACGAACCGACCGGCAACCTGGACACCCAGATGGCCCGCGGCGTGCTCGAACTGCTCGAGGAAATCCACCGCGACGGCGCCACCATCGTGATGGTCACGCACGACCCGGAGCTGGCCGCCCGTGCCCAGCGCAACGTGCACATCATCGACGGCCAGGTGGTCGAGTTGTCCGAGGACCCGCGCTTCCACAGCGTGCACGCGGCCGCCGACGGGGCGCATGGCTGAGAGACAGGAAATGGGGAGTTGGGAATAGGGAATCGTTGAGAGCAAATGCTCGCGAGGCCACCGCTTTCCCACTCCCGATTCCCCATCCCCCCATCCCGGAACTCGACATGTTCGCTTACTACCTTCAACTCGGCCTGCGCAGTTTGCGGCGCAACCCCATGCTCACGGCGCTGATGGTGATGGCGGTGGGCTTTGGCGTGGCCGCGTCGATGATCACCTGGTCGGTGTTCCGCGCGGTGTCGGGTGATCCGATCCCGGCCAAATCCTCGCAGCTGTACACGGTGCTGATCGACAACCGCGGTCCGCAGTACAACGACAACGGCGAGCCGCCCGAGGCACTCACCTATACCGACGCCACCGCCCTGGTCGCGGCGCGCAAGGCCACGCACCAGACACTGTTCTACAACGTGGCGCCGTCGGTGCTGCCCGAGGGCAACCAGAGTCTGCCGTTCATCGCCGATGGCTACGCCACCAACGCCGACTTCTTCAACATGTTCGACGTGCCGTTCGAGTACGGCGGCGCCTGGCATGCCGGCGACGACGATGGCCGCGCTGCCGTGGCGGTGATCAGCCACGAGCTCAACCAGCAGCTTTTCAACGGCGCCAACAGCGTGGGCCGAGAGATCACCATGGATCGGCACAGCTACCGCATCGTCGGGGTGACCGCGCACTGGGATCCGAAGCCGCGCTTCTACGACCTGTTCAGCAGCAATGCCTTCGGCGATCCGGTGCAGTTGTACCTGCCGTTCACCCGGGCGATCGATGTGGCGATGGACACCGCCGGGCGCAACAATTGCGGCAGCAATACGGATTTCGGTGTCGGCCGCGAAGCCTGGCTGCACGGCGAATGCGTGTGGATCCCGGTGTGGGTGGAACTGGCCGATCCGGCCGCCGCGAACAGCTACCGCGAATTCCTGACCCACTATGCTGCCGACCAGCAACGCGCCGGCCGCTTCCACTGGGCGCCGAACGTGCGCCTGCGCGACGTCAATGACTGGCTCGACTACAAGCAGGTGGTGCCGCCGGAAAGCCGCATCTCGCTGATGGTGGCACTGGGCTTCTTCGCGATCTGCCTGGTCAACACCATTGGCCTGCTGCTGGCCAAGTTCATGCGCCGCGCCGCCGAGATCGGCGTGCGCCGCGCGCTGGGTGCGCCGCGGCGCGAGATCTACCACCAGTTCCTGATCGAGGCCGGCGCCGTGGGTCTGGCCGGTGGCGTGCTCGGCTTGCTGCTCACCGCACTGGGCATGTTCGGCGTCGGCCTGCTGTTCGAGCCGGAGATCGCCCGGCTTGCGCATCTGGATTTCTCGCTGGTGGCGATGACCCTGCTGGTGGCGATCGCGGCCACCGTGCTGGCCGCGTTCTACCCCACCTGGCGCGCCGCGCAGGTGCAGCCGGCATGGCAGCTGAAATCCAACTGAGGAGGGCCAGACCATCATGCAGATCAAACCCATCCTCGCCGCGATGCGCCACCACAAGGCCGGCACCGTGCTGATCGCGCTGCAGATCGCGCTGACCCTGGCGATCGTCTGCAACGCGCTGTTCATCATCCAGCAGCGCATCACGCGGATGTCGCGTCCCAGCGGAGTGAGCGAGAACAACCTGTTCGTGATCCGCAGCGACTGGGCCGACAAGTCCGACACGCAGCGCATCGACGCGCAGATGCAGGCTGATCTGATCGCCCTGCGCCAGCTCGGCAGCGTGCAGGACGCCGCCTCGACCAACAGCTTTCCGCTGCGTGGCACCGGCTGGGACAATTTCATCAAGCTGCAGCCGGACCAGGTCAAGATGACCACCGACTCGGCGATCTTTTTTTCCGACGACCACACCCTGGCGACGCTGGGCACGCGCCTGATCGCGGGGCGCAATTTCACCGCCAGCGAAATCGCCGCGCAGAAACCCCGCGACGCGATGCACTCCGCCCAGGTGATCATCAGCAGGGACCTGGCGCAGCGGTTGTTCCCGCAGGGATCGGCGCTGGGCAAGACCATCTATGTGTCGATGGGCCACGCGCCATCCACCATCATCGGCATCACCGACACCTTGCAGGCGCACATGACCGGCAGCTGGGCCGGGCCGTATGCGTACAACGCGGTGCTGATCCCTGCGCGCCTGTTGAATGACTACACCTACTACCTGGTGCGGGCGAAGCCCGGCCAGCTCGACGCCGCGATGCGCGACGCGCCGAAAGCGTTGTTCGCGCAGAGCCGCATGCGCATCATCGACCACGAGGATGGCGTGATGAGCTTCGCCCAGGTGCGCCAGCGGGCTTACGAACGTGACGTGGGCATGGCGATCCTGATGGGCATCATCAGCGTCGTGCTGCTGGCGATCACCGCCGCCGGCATCGTGGGCCTGACCAGCTTCTGGGTCGGCCAGCGGCGCAAGCAGATCGGCGTGCGTCGTGCGCTGGGCGCCACCCGCGGCGACATCCTAAGCTACTTCCTCACCGAAAACCTGCTGATCGGGATCGGCGGCGTGCTGGCGGGTGCGGTGCTGGCGATCGGCATCAACCTGTGGATGGTGACCCAGTTCGAAATGGCGCGGTTGTCGCTGGCCTATGTCGTGGCCGGGGTGGCGGCGTTGCTGGTGTTGGGCCAGGGCGCGGTGCTGGCACCAGCGCTGCGTGCTTCGCGCGTGTCGCCGGTGGAGGCGACACGGAGCGTGTGAGTTCTCATTTCCTCCCTGCAGGGCAGGGGAGAAGACAAACCTCGGAGTGAACGGAATGCTTGCCTACTACCTCGAACTGGCCCTGCGCAGCCTGAAACGAAGTCCCGGCCTGACCGCGCTGATGGTGCTGGCGATCGGCTTCGGCGTGGCCGCGTCGATGACCACCTGGTCGGTGTTCCGCGCCGTGTCGGGCGACCCGATCCCGTGGAAGTCGTCGCAGCTGTTCGTGCCGCAGATCGACGCCTGGGGACCGAAGGGGCACCGCGGCGGCGACGACAACGAGCCGCAGGACGCGATGAACTACACCGACGCAATGGCGCTGATGCGCGACCACCGGGCCAAGCGTCAGTCGGCGATGTACCAGATCTCGCCTTCGGTGGTGCCGGCGCAGGCCGGCAAGCATCCGCTCAACGTGGGCGGCCACGCCGTCTACAGCGAGTTCTTCCCGATGCTCGACGCGCCGTTCCTGTACGGCAGCGGCTGGGATGCGCAGGACGATGCGCAGCGCGCAGCGGTGGTGGTGATCAGCAGCAAGCTCAACGAAAAGCTGTTCGGCGCGGTCAACAGCGTGGGCAAGACGGTGAACATCGAGGGCAAGGACTACCGTGTGTCCGGCGTGCTGGACAACTGGAATCCGCAGCCGCGCTTCTACGACGTGGTCAACACCGGCGGCTTCAGCGAGCAGGTCGAGGACGTGTTCATTCCCTTCGAGCGCGCCATCGCCGTGGGCATCCCCAACGACGGCAACACCAACTGCAGCGAAACGCCGAAGGAGTCGGGCTTCGTCGGCCTGCAGCAATCCAGCTGCATCTGGATCGCCTACATGGCCGAGCTGGAAGACGCTGCCTCGGTGACCGCCTATCGCCAGTATCTGGACGGCTATGCGCGTGCGCAGCAGACGGCCGGCCGGTTCACCTGGGCACCGAACAACAAGCTGCGCGACCTGCCGGCTTTCCTCGACCATGAGCAGGTCGTGCCCAGCGACACCAAGGTGTCGCTGCTGGTGGCGCTGGGCCTGCTGCTGGTCTGCCTGGTGAATACGGTGGGCCTGCTGCTGGCCAAGTTCCTGCGCCGCAGCGGCGAGATCGGCGTGCGTCGCGCGCTGGGTGCGCCACGCAAGGCGATCTATCTGCAGTTCCTCACCGAGGCTGGCGTGGTCGGCCTGACCGGCGGCGTGCTGGGCCTGCTGCTGACCGGTGTCGGCGTGGCCAGCGTGGGCATGGTGTTGCCCAAGAGCATTTCCGATCTGGCGCGGCTGGACCTGTCCCTGCTCGTCGTCACCCTGGTGGTCGCCGTGCTGGCCACCCTGCTGGCCGGGCTCTACCCCACGTTCCGTGCATCACGCGTGCAACCCGCGTGGCAACTGAAGAGCAATTGAGGATTATGCCCATGACCATGCATCCCATCCTCGCGGCACTGCGCAAGCACAAGGCCGGCGTGGTGTTGATCGCACTGCAGATCGCGCTGACGTTGGCGATCGTCTGCAACGCGGTGTTCATCATCGGCCAGCGCATCGAACGGGTGAACCGGCCGACCGGCCTGGACGAGAGCAACCTGATGCTGGTCAGCCAGCAATGGGTGGGCGCGCCGAGCGGCGACGACGCCGCCAGCGTGGAAAAGCTCGACAGCCTGCAACTGACCGACCTGGCCGCCCTGCGCGCGCTGCCGGGCGTGGCCTCGGTGGCGCCGATCAACTCGCTGCCGTTGCTCAATTCGTCGTGGAACGGCGCGGTCGACCACAAGCCCGGGGACACCAACCAGGGCAGTTTCCATGGCACCCGCACCACCTACTACTTCAGCGACGATCAGGCACTCTCCACCCTGGGCCTGCGCCTGGTGGCAGGGCGCAACTTCACCGCCGCCGACGTGGGGCACCAGGGCTTCCGCGACAACAGCGAGCCGTCAGTGGTGATACTGACCAAGGCACTGGCCGACAAACTGTTCCCGAAGGGCGACGCGCTGGGCAAGGTGATCTATCTCAACGGGTCGACCAAACCCACCACCGTCGTTGGCATGGTCGAGCGCATGCAGGTACCCGGTACCGGCACCTGGACCAACAGCTTCGTGTGGAACGCGACGCTGGTGCCGACCCGTCTGGACGCGAACTTCTCGCGTTACGCGATACGTGCCAAACCCGGCCAACTGGACGCGGTGATGCGCGCGGTGACGCCGGCGTTGTACAAGGTCAACCCCATGCGCGTGCTGGATGACGACAGCGTGCGCTCGTTCGCCCAGATCCGCGACAAGGCCTACCAGGCCGATCGCGGCATGGCGATCCTGATGGGTGTGGTCGCGCTGATCCTGCTGTGCGTCACCGCCGCCGGCATCGTCGGTCTCACCAGCTTCTGGGTGGGCCAGCGCCATCGGCAGATCGGCGTGCGGCGCGCGCTGGGAGCCCGCAAGATCGACATCCTGCACTACTTCCAGATCGAGAACCTGCTGATCGCCGGCACCGGCGTGGTGATCGGCGTGCTTCTGGCGCTGAGTCTGAACATGTGGCTGATGAACCACTACGAGATGACCCGCATCCCGGTGCTGTACGTGCTGACCGGTGTGCTGGCGATGCTGGCGATCGGCCAGGCCGCGGTGTTCGTGCCGGCCCGCCGCGCGTCCAACGTGCCGCCGGTGGTGGCGACGCGGGCAGTGTGATCAACAAGGGGGAATGGGGAACAGGGAATCGGTAGAGCAAAAGCCGCCCGCCTTGGCCTTTCCCATTCCCCATTCTCCATTCCCACTTCGAAGGAGACACCGCAGGTGTTTACCTACTACCTCGACCTGGCCCTGCGCAGCCTCAAGCGCAACAAGGCGCTTACCGCACTGATGGTGCTGGCGCTGGCGCTGGGCATCGGCGCCAGCATGACCATGCTGACCGTGTTGCACGTGCTGTCGGGCGATCCCTTGCCCGGCAAGAGTCATCAGCTGTTCTATCCGCAACTCGATCCGCAGGACATGGACGGCTACAAGCCGCAGGACGAACCGCCGGAGCAGGTCAGCTGGATCGACGGCATGGCCCTGCTGAAGGCCAGACGCGCCCATTTCCAGGCCTTGATGACCGGCGGCGCGGTGCCGATCCAGCCGGCGCAATCCTCGATCGATCCGTTCTTCGAGGATGCGCGCTATAACACGGCCGATTTCTTTCCGATGTTCGACGTGCCGTTTCTCTACGGGCAGGGCTGGAACGCGACCGACGACGAGGCCAGCGCCCATGTGGCCGTGCTCACCCGCGAACTCAACGACAAGCTGTTCGGCGGCAAGGACAGCACCGGCCAGACCCTGCGCATGAACGACGTGGCGTTTCGTATCGTCGGCGTGCTGGACAGCTGGCGGCCGACGCCGCATTTCTACGATCTCAACACCGGCAGCTACTCCGCCAAAGAAGGCGTGTTCGTGCCGCTGGCCACCGCCACCGACCTGAAGTTCGCCCGCAACGGTTCCACCGATTGCTGGGACAAGGGATCGAGCGAGAACATGAAAACCGCCACCTGCACCTGGCTGCAATTCTGGGTGCAGCTGGACACGCCGGCCGAGGCCGCCGCGTATCGGGAATTCCTGCTGAACTATTCGCGGGAGCAGAAGGCGCTGGGTCATTTCCAGCGGCCGCCCAATGTGCGCCTGCGCGACGTGATGGGCTGGCTGGACTACAACAAGGTGGTGCCCAGCGACGTGCATCTGCAGGTGTGGCTGGCGTTCGGTTTCCTGCTGGTGTGCCTGGTCAACACCGTGGGCCTGATGCTGGCCAAGTTCCTGCGCCGCGCGGGCGAGCTCGGCGTTCGTCGTGCGCTCGGCGCCTCGCGCCGATCGCTGTTTGCCCAGTTGCTGGTCGAAGCCGGTGCGGTGGGCCTGGTCGGCGGCGTCGGCGGCCTGCTGCTGGCCTTGCTCGGCCTGTGGCTAGTGCGCAGGCAGCCCTCGGATTACGCCGCGCTGGCGCACCTGGATCTGCCGATGCTGCTGGCCACCTTCGTCGCTGCCGTCATGGCCAGCCTGCTGGCCGGCCTGCTGCCGGCCTGGCGCGCCTGCCTGACTCCTCCCGCGCTGCAACTGAAGAGCAACTGACATGGACATCCTGCCCATCTTCTCGACCCTGCGCCGGCACAAGATCACGGCGCTGCTGCTGGTGCTGGAGATCGCGCTGACCTGCGCGATCGTCTGCAACGCCGTGTTCCTGATCAGCCAGCGCCTGCAGCGTACCGAAATGGCCAGCGGCGTGGCCGAGCACGAACTGCTGCAGGTGCAGGTCGCCAACATCGGCAAGCCCGCCAATGGCAAGGCGCGCGCCCAGGAAGACCTGGCGCTGCTGCGGCAGATTCCCGGCGTGACCGCGGCAGCCCTGCTCAACCAGGTGCCGTTCACCAACAGCTCGTCGAACACCAGCATCAAGCTCGATCCCGCGCAGAAGCTGCCCACGCTCAACGCCACCATGTACATGGGCGAGGGCCTGATCGCCAGCTTCGGCGCCCGGCTGGTGGCGGGGCGGGATTTCACCGCCGACGAATACCTGGACTACGACGACATGCGCAGCAACCCCGAGCTGCAGAACAAGGTCGGCTCGGTGGTGATCACCCAGGCGCTGGGCGAGCGCCTGTGGCCCGGGCAGAGCGCGCTGGGCAGGAACATCTACCTGGGCGACACCTCCGTGCGCGTGATCGGCGTGGTGCAGTCGCTGATCCGGCCGTCGCTGTTCATGGGCGACGACGCGGCGCAGTGGACGATGATCTTCCCCCTGCGATTGAGCGCGGCCAGCGCGTCGCGCTACGTGCTGCGCACGGCCCCCGACCAGCGCCAGCAGGTGCTTTCGGAAGCGGCAAAGGTGCTGCGCAAGGCTGACCCGCACCGCATCGTCCTGCAAAAGGACACGCTGGACGACATCCGCGGCGCGTTCTTCCAGAACGATCGGGCGATGGCCGGCATCCTGGTCGGCGTCATCGCCGCGCTGCTGATCGTCACCGCGCTGGGCATCGTCGGCCTGGCCAGTTTCTGGGTGGCGCAACGCCGCCGCACCATCGGCGTGCGCCGCGCACTGGGTGCGACCCGTCGCAACATCCTCAACTACTTCCAGACCGAAAACTTCCTGCTGGCCACCATCGGCATCGTGCTGGGCATGGTGCTGGCCTACGGCATCAACCTGTTCCTGATGACCCGCTACGAGTTGCCGCGCCTGCCGGGCATGTACTTCCCGATGGGCGCGATCGCCTTGTGGCTGATCGGACAACTGGCCGTTCTGGGACCGGCCCTGCGCGCGGCAGCCGTGCCGCCGGTGGTGGCGACGCGTTCGGTGTGATTCGAAGGCCGGGATTCGGGATTGGGGAAACGCAGAAGCCGAAGCTCGCGTCGTCGCTGCTCTTCCGAAACCCGAATCGCGAATCCCGGCTCCAAAGGAGATCATGATGTTTGGCTACTACCTCGACCTCGCGCTGCGCAGCCTCAGGCGCAACCGCATGCTCACCGCGCTGATGGTGCTGGCGATCGCCGTCGGCATCGGTGCCAGCATGACCACGCTGACGGTGACGCACCTGCTGTCCGGTGATCCGTTGCCGGGTCGCAGCCAGCAGATCTTCTATCCGCAGGTGGATGCCTCGCCGGCCGGTTACGCCAAGGGCGGGCCGCTGGACATGCTCGACTACCGCTCGGCGGTGGACCTGTGGAGCGCGCATCGCGCGGATCGGCAGGCCTTGATGGCGGGCAGCGACGTCAAGGTGCGTGCGCCGGATGCCGGGCTGCCGCCCTTGATGGTGCCGATGCTGGCCACGACCTCCGACTTCTTTGCAATGTTCCAGGTGCCGTTCCAGTACGGCAGCGCCTGGACGGCAGCCGACGCCGCCAGCCGTGCGCGCGTGGCGGTGATTTCCTCCGACCTCAACGATCGCCTGTTCGGCGGCGCCGACAGCGTGGGCAAGACCTTGCGTCTGAAGGACAGCGACGTGCGAATCGTCGGCGTGATGAAGAAGTGGCGACCCTCGCCGCTCTTCTACGATGTCCGCGCCGGGCGCTTCGCCGAAGGCCAGACAGCATCGTTCTACGGCAAGCCGGAAGACGTGTTCATGCCGTTTTTCAGCGGGCTTGACGTCAACGACGGCAACTTCTGGCAGTTCACCTGCTGGGGTTCCGTTCCCAGGCCGGGGCATCTGCAGGATGCTCCGTGCGTCTGGGTCGGCTTGTGGGTGCAACTGGATGACACCGCCAAGGTGGCGGACTACCGCGCCTTCGTCGCGAACTATGCGCAGCAGCAAAAGCAGCTCGGGCGGTTCGCCACGACCCAGACCCGCATGCCGGGCCTGATGGAGTGGCTGGTGTTCAACCATGTGGTGCCCAGCGACGTGAAGCTGCAGACCTGGCTGGCCTTTGCGTTCCTTGCCATCTGCCTGTTCAACATGATCGGCCTGCTGCTGGCCAAGTTCCTGCGTCGCAGCAGCGAAATCGGCGTGCGTCGCGCGCTGGGCGCCAGTCGCGGCGCGGTGTTCGCCCAGTGCCTGGTGGAGGCGGGCATGGTGGGCCTCGTCGGTGGCATCGGCGGCTGGCTGCTGACCTTGCTGGGTCTGTGGCTGGTGCGGCGGCAGCCCGTGGAATATGCCGATCTCGCCCACCTCGACCTCGGCATGTTCGGGCTGACCTTTGCGCTCGCCGTCGCCGCCAGCCTGCTGGCCGGCCTGTTGCCCGCATTGCGGGCCAGCCGGATTGCGCCCGCGCTGCAGTTGAAGACGCTGTGAGGATCGGAACCATGCAGATCAAGCCCATACTGTCCGCGCTGCGCAAGCATCGCCTGTCCACGATCCTGATCGCGCTGGAAATCGCGCTGGCGTGCGCGGTGCTGTGCAACGCCTGCTTCATCATTTCTCAGCGCGTCTCGGCGATGCACATCGTCAGTGGTGCGGATGAAGCGGCGCTCGCGTCGGTGCAGCTGACCGGCTACGACTCCGCTCAGGCAGCCGACGTGGACGCACGGGCGCTCGCCGCGTTGCGCGCCGTACCCGGCGTTGAATCGGTGTCGCCGATCAATTCCATACCGTTCGGCAGTCGCCGCGGTACCGCCGGAATTTCGACCGATGCGGCCGGCGAACATTTTGGCGGCGTGATCGAGTTCTACGTGGGCGGTCCCGGCAGCCTTGAGGCACTCGGCGCCAAGGTCGTCGCCGGGCGCGCGCCGCAACCCGACGATTTTCGGGCCTTCAGCGGCTTCATGCCCGACGGCGGCAGCGTCCAGATCACCCGGGCGCTGGCCGAGCATTTGTGGCCGGGCGCCGATCCGCTGGGCAAGGAGTTCTGGTCGCTGAAGTCGCACTACCGCGTCGTCGGCGTGTTGAAGGATCTGGTCCGGCCCGACCCCACCGGGTGGACGCCGGAACAACGCCAGTGGTCGGTATTCCTGCCGGCGCAGCCGGGTCCGTACCTGACCGGCAGCTACCTGTTGCGGGCCAACCCGGGCGACATGCCGCGGGTAATGCGCGACGCACTCGCGGCGGTGGCCAAGGCGGTGCCGGAGGTGGTGATCGATCGGGAAGCCAGCCAGAGCGTGTCCGACCTGCGCCACGACGTCTTCAAGAACGACCGCGTGATGGCCGCGATGTTGGTCGGCGTGATCTTCGCGATGCTGATGGTCACCGCGCTGGGCATCGTCGGCCTGGCCAGTTTCTGGGTACAGCAGCGCCGTCGGCAGATCGGCATCCGTCGCGCCATCGGCGCCACCCGCCGCGACATCCTGCATTACTTCCAGACCGAGAATTTCCTGATCGTCAGCGGCGGGATCGCACTGGGCATGGTGCTGGCATTCGCGCTGAACCTGGTGCTGATGAAGCACTACGAACTGCCGCGCCTGCCGCTGTACTACCTGCCTGCGGCGGCGCTGGTGCTGTGGACGCTGGGCCAGCTGTCCGTGCTGGGGCCGGCATTGCGCGCGGCGGCGGTGCCGCCGGTCGTGGCGACAAGATCATGACGAAGACCTGCGGGAGTCCGCTGATTCCTGTTCGGGCTTCGGCAAGGGACAAGACGTCGCCCGCCAGCGGGCTTCTGCGGAAAGCGTGTTGAAGAAGGGGAACGGAATGTTCGGTTACTACATGGATCTCGCGCTGCGCAGCCTGAAGCGCAACCCGGTGCTCACCGCGCTGATGGTGCTGGCGATCGGGCTGGGCATCGGCGCCAGCATGACGATGCTGACCCTGCTGCACGTGATGACCGCCGATCCGATACCCGATCGCAGCGCCCAGCTGTTCTATCCGCAACTGGATCCGCAGAGCATGGAAGACTACAAGGCAGGCGAGGACCCGCCCGACCAGCTGACCTGGACCGATGCCATGAACCTGTTGCACGCAGGGCGGGGCGTGCGCCAGGTGGCGATGACCGGTGGCCAGGTGACGGTGCGCCCGGAAGGAGGCAAGGCGCGCGCGTTCTTCGCGGATGCGCGCTACACCTCGGCCGACTTCTTCGGTATGTTCGATGTGCCGTTCGCCTACGGCAACGGCTGGACCGCGGCGGACGACGAGAAGCAGGCGCGGGTGGCCGTGCTCTCGCGCAAGCTGGCCGACAAGCTGTACGGTGCCGATCGCGCGGTGGGGCAGTCGCTGCAACTGGGCAAGTATGGTTTTCGCGTCATCGGCGTGATCGACGCGTGGGATCCGGTGCCGCACTACTACGACCTGACGCACGGCGGCTATGCCCGCTCCGAGGAAATTTTCCTGCCGCTGGAGACGGCGATTGCGCTCAAGCAGGGCACCTCCGGAAGCATCAGTTGCTGGGGCCGCATGCCCGAGGATGGCGACATGCGCAACGCCGACTGCGTGTGGACCCAATTCTGGGTCCAGCTGGATACGCCGGCACAGGTTGCCGGCTACCGCGAGTTCCTGACCCACTACTCGCAGGAGCAGAAGGCGCTGGGTCGCTTCGCCCGGCAGCCCAACACGCGCCTGCGTGACGTGATGGGCTGGCTGGATTACAACCACGTGGTGCCTGGCAGCGTGCAGCTGCAAGGTCTGCTGGCACTGGGTTTCATGCTGGTGTGCCTGCTCAACACCGTGGCGCTGCTGCTGGTGAAGTTCCTGCGCCGCGGCGGCGAGTTGAGCGTGCGCCGGGCGATGGGGGCCTCGCGGCGGGCGGTGTTCGCCCAGTTGCTGGTGGAGGCCTCGCTGGTGGGCATGAGCGGTGGCGGGGCCGGTTTGCTGTTGGCCGCGTTCGGCTTGTGGATCGTGCGGCAGCAGCCGGCGCAATACGCAGCCCTGGCACACCTGGACCCGACGATGCTGCTGACGACCTTCGTGCTGGCCGTCTGCGCGACGGTGCTGGCCGCGGTGTTTCCGGCATGGCGCGCCTGCCGCCTGGCGCCGGCCCGCCTGTTGAAGATCCAGTGAGGGCATGACCATGCATCCGATCGTTGCCGCACTGAAACACCACAAGACCACCGTGATCCTGGTCGTGCTGGAGATCGCGCTGACCTGCGCCATCGTCACCAACGCACTGTTCCTGATCGGCGATCGCCTGGGCACCATGCAGCTGACCACGGGCGTGGCCGACAACGAACTGGTATGGGCCAGAAGCAGCGGCCTCGACGATGACGCCACCCCCGCCAGCCGTGCCAGCCAGACGGCCGCCGACCTTGCTGCCCTGCGCGGCATGCCGGGAGTCAAGGCGGTGGCGATGGTCAATTCGCTGCCGCTCAGCCGCAACTACTGGAGCACCTGCCTCGGCATCCGCCCGGGTGGCGACAAGGCGGCCCGGGTCTGCAACCTCGTGGAGTACCTGGGCACGTCGGGCTACGTTGGCACGCTGGGGGTGCAGCTCTCGGCCGGGCGCGATTTCCTGCCGGCGGAATATGTCGACTACAAGGGCTTCAACGACCCGCCGCCGCCCGTCATGATCGTCACGCAGGCGCTGGCCGGACGGCTGTGGCCAGGCCAGTCACCGATCGGCAAGGCCGTCTTTCTCGGGGACAAGGGCCAGCATGCCGTGCATGTCGTCGGTGTGGTCGCGCATCTGCTCAACCCGAGCATCACCAAATACCAGGGCGTCGAGTCGGGCTTCCTGTGGCCGGTACGTTCGCTTGCCGGTGGCATGTACGTGCTGCGCACCATGCCCGAAGCGCGCGACACCGTGCAGCGCGACCTGCCCAGGGTGCTGGATGGCGTGGACGACCAGCGCGTCCTCACCGACAACCACAGCTACGTGGATACCGTGAAGGATTACTTCCATGATGATCGCGCGCTGATCTGGCTGCTGCTGGTGGTGATCGGCTGCCTGCTGGCGTTGACCGCGCTGGGCGTGGTCGGGCTGTCCAGTTTCTGGGTGCAGCAGCGCACGCACCAGATCGGCATCCGCCGCGCCATCGGCGCCACCCGGCGCGACATCCTCCGCTACTTCCAGATCGAGAATTTCCTGATCGTCACGGGCGGCATCGTGCTCGGCTTGCTGTTGGCCGTGGCGTTGAACCTGCTGTTGATGAAGCACTACGAACTGCCCCGGTTGCCATGGTTCTACCTGCCGATCGCGGCGCTGGTGCTGTGGGCGTTGGGCCAGCTGGCCGTGCTGGGCCCGGCGTTGCGCGCGGCGGCGGTACCGCCGGTCGTGGCGACGCGGAGCGTGTGACCGTGTGCCTGTCTTCACCCGCCGCCATCACGGCGCCGCTCGGCGGCGATCGACCGTATTCAACCTTTTTCCGACGTGGAGTTTCGATGAGCATGTTCCGCACCGCATTCCTTCTCGTGGCGATGGCCGTGCTGGGCACGCTGTGGCGCGATGCATCGGCTGCCCAGGCGACGGCCGCTTCGTCCGCCGCGCCTGTCGCGTCCTCCGGCGCTGCAGCGGAGATGATTTCGCGCACCGAAGTCGCCCGCATCATCGACAACACGCGCAAGATCGTCTCGCCGAACGGGGTGGACGAACGCATCAAGCTGCGCATCGGCGGCATCGACCAGTGGCTGTCGATCCGCGGCCGCGACCGGCGCAATCCGATCCTGCTGTTCCTCCACGGTGGCCCGGCCGCGGTGACGATGCCGGCCAGCTACACCTTCCAGTCGCCGTGGGAGGACTTCTTCACCGTCGTGCAATGGGACCAGCGCGGGGCGGGCAAGACCTACGCCGCCAACACCGAGCAGCAGATGTCGCCGGGCATGACGATCGAAGGCATGACCGACGATGCGGCCCAGGTCGTGCAGTACGTGCGCCAGCATTACGGCAAGCAGAAGATCTTCCTGCTCGGCCATTCCTGGGGCACGGTGCTGGGTACGCGGCTGGCCCGGCAGCATCCGGACTGGTTCCACGCCTACATCGGCGTGGGCCAGGTGGTGAACGTGCGCAGGAACGAGGAGATCGGCTTCGCCTTCGCCCTGCGTGCGGCAAAGGCCGACCACAACCCGCAGGCCGTGCGCGAGCTGGAGGCGCTGATGCCTTACCCGGGCACGGTGCCGATGACGCTCCAGCGCATCGGCACGCGCAGCAGGTGGGAGACTTACTACGGCGGCCTCACTCATGGCCGCAAGGATTTCTCCTACTACGCCGATGCCGAGGGTCTCTCGCCCGACTACGACCAGGCCGAGCTCGACGCGATCGGCAAGGGCAGCGTGTACACGCTCAACCACCTGTTGCAGTCCCTGCTCGGCGTGGATCTCGCTGACATGACGGATTTCGGTTGCCCGGTGCTCCTGTTCGTCGGGCAGCACGACTACACCACCTCGCACGAACTGGCCGAGCAGTGGTTCGAGCGCATCCACGCACCGTCGAAGCACCTGGTGCTGTTCGCCGACTCGGCGCACATGGTGATGCAGGAGCAGCCGGGCCGCTTCCTGATGCACCTGGTGACGGACGCGCTGCCGCTGGCGCAGAAGGCCGGCGACGCGGCACCGGCAGAAGTCACACGCGGCGATTAATTGGATTGCAGGAAACGGCTTATGCCAGCCGGGATGAGTCGAGGAAATTCGGGGGAATGGAATGATTGGTTACTACCTTGATCTTGCGCTGCGCAGCCTCAAGCGCAACAAGGTGCTGACAGCGCTGATGGTGCTGGCGATCGGGCTGGGCATCGGTGCGAGCATGACGATGGTCACCGTGCTGCACGTGATGACCGATGACCCGATGCCGGGGCGCAGCGGGCAGCTGTTCTATCCGCACCTCGACCCGTTGCCGCTGGACTACCGGCAGAACAGCGACGGGCCCGACGCGGCCAACAACCTGACCTGGCCCGACGCAAAGGCGTTGCTCGACGCGCGTCGCGGCACGCGACAGGCGGCGATGGCCGGTGGACAATTGCTGGTGCGGCCGGAACGGACGGATCTGCGGCCATTCAGTGTCGATGGACGTTATGCCACGGCGGATTTCTTCGCGATGTTCGGTGTGCCGTTCGAACGCGGACAGGGCTGGTCGGCGGCGGACGATGCGGCGCGGGCTCACGTGGTGGTGCTGGGCGACACGCTCAACCGCAAACTGTTCGGCCACGGCGACAGCCTCGGGCGCACGGTGCGGCTGGGCGAGACGGATTTCCGCGTGGTGGGCGTGGCGGCGGACTGGCGGCCACAACCCATGTTCTATGCGGATGCTTCGGCCACGCGCTTCGGCGATGCCGACCAGTTTTTCCTGCCGTTGTCGGTAGCGATGGATCTAGGACTGGACGTGAATGGCAATTTCACCGGGTGGGGCGAGGATCACGCCGCGACGCGGATGGTCAGCGCCACCACCAGCTGGCTGCAGTTCTGGGTGCAGTTGGACAACCCGGCGCAGGTCGCCGGCTACCGACAGTTCCTGCATGACTACTCGGCGCAGCAAAAGGTACTGGGCAGGTTCCAGCGTCCACCGGAAAACGCGCAGCTGTACGGCCTGATGGCGTGGCTGCAGCATCAGAACCTGGTGCCGAGCGACGTGCGCCTGCAACTGTGGCTGGCGCTGGGTTTCCTGCTGGTATGCATGACCAACATCGTGGCCTTGTTGTTGGCCAAGTTCCTGCGCCGCAGCGGCGAGATCAGCGTGCGCCGCGCGTTGGGCGCGCGGCGGCGCGACATTTTCCTGCAGCTCGGCATCGAATCGGCGGTGATCGGTGTGGGCGGCGGCGTGCTGGGCCTGCTGATCGCCCAGCTCGGCCTGTGGAGCGTGCGGCATCGCCCGGACGACTATGCACAACTGGCGCAGATGGACGTGTCCATGCTGCTGGGTACGTTGGTGCTGGCCATCGCCGCCAACATTCTGGCCGGGTTGTTGCCGGCGTGGCGTGCATGCCGCGTGGCGCCGGTGTTGCAACTGAAAACCCTGTGAGGGAAAGGATGCCGTGATGAACTTGCGACCGATACTTTCCAGCCTGCGCCACCACAAGCTCACCGCCTTCCTTCTGGTGCTGCAGGTGGCCCTTACCTGCGCCATCGTCTGCAACGTGGCATTCATGATCGCCAACCGCGTGGGCCAGCTGACGCTGCCCAGCGGCCTGGCCGAGGACGAGCTGTCGATGGTGCACGTCGTGGGCATCGACAAGGACGACAACCCGCAGGTCCGGCATGCGACAGACCTGGCCGCCCTGCGCGCGATACAGGGGGTGCATGCCGCGGTGGCGGTCGATTCGCTGCCGCTGAGCCGCAGCGATTCCAGCTACGGCACCTGCGGCAGCCGCGAATCGCTCGACCAGGCCATGGCGGTACGCTCGATGCAGGGCAGCAGTGGCTGCGTGCAGCCCAGCGTCTACAGCGGTTCCGAGGGCGAACTGGCGGCGCTGGGACTGAAGTTGGTGGCCGGGCGCGATTTCCTCCCCGACGAGTACGTACCAGCGGCGCCGGGCTGGGTGGTGGCGAACGTGCCCAGCGCCATCATCACCCGCGCACTGGCCGAACGGCTTTACCACGGAGATGCGCTCGGTCGCGACCTGTACATGGGCGGCCGGCCACCCATGCGTGTCGTGGGCGTGGTGGACAACCTGTTGCGTCCGCGCCTGCGCGCGCCCTCGGTGAACCAGTACAGCGTGCTGCTGCCCTCGGTGCCAGGCGACAGCGAGGTGACCTACGTGCTGCGCAGCGCGCCGCGCGACCGCCAACCGGTGCTCGACGCTGCGGTGGATATCCTGGGCCGGCTCGAACCGAGCCGGCTGATCCCGCCGTCGAGTACGCGCACGTTCGCCCAGCTGCGCCAGAAGTATTTCCAGCGCGACACCACCATGATCGGCCTGCTGCTGGCTTCGGCCCTGGGCCTGCTGTTCGTCACCGCGCTGGGCATCACCGGACTGGCCAATTTCTGGGTGCAGCAGCGCACGCGCAGCATCGGCATCCGCCGCGCCATCGGCGCCACGCGCGGCGACATCCTGCGCTACTTCCAGACCGAGAATTTCCTGATCGTCGGTGCCGGCATCGTGCTGGGCATGCTGCTGGCCTTCCTGTTGAACGCGGAGCTGATGCAGCACTACGAACTGGCGCGACTGCCGCTGTTCTATCTGCCGATGGGGGCGCTGGTGCTGTGGGGCCTGGGCCAGCTGGCGGTGCTGGGGCCGGCGTTGCGTGCCGCGGCGGTGCCGCCCGTCGTGGCGACACGATCGACATGAGCATGGATGGATTAACGATGGCGATGCCACGAAAAGCGCCTTGCATGCGGGGGATCGGCTGATGTTCCGTTACTACCTTGACCTGGCCTGGCGGCGTTGCCGGCAGGGGCCGTCGATGGTCCTGCTGCTGGTCCTGACCATGGCGATCGGGATCGCCTCGTGCATGACGGCGCTGACCATCTTCGGCGCGCTGTCCGGCGAGCCGTTGCCGGGCATCAGTCCGTACCTGCACGTGGTGACGATGGATGCCCGCGAGGCGGTCGACGCCAACAACAACGATTACGACAAGCCGGATGCCTATCTGAACCTGACGGATGCGAAGGCGCTGGTCGATGCGCAGCGGGCGCGCCAGCAGGTGGCGCTGGCGCAGAGCTATACGCTGGTCGGTCGCCCCGACGGCAAGCAGTCCGACCAGGTGCAGGGGCTGATGGCCCATGGCCCGGTGCTGGCCATGTTCGGCGTGCCGCTGCGCCATGGCCGGTCATGGACCGCCGAGGAGCAGGCGGCCCAGGCACCGGTGGTGGTGATCGACAGCGCTCTGGCGCAAAAGCTGTTCGGCACGGAGGACGCGGTGGGCCGCAGCGTGTCGCTGGGCAGCGGCAGTTTCCGCGTGGTCGGGGTCAGCGCGCCGTGGAAGCCGCGCACGCAGTTCCTCGACGTGCCGCGCAACCAGGGCAACGTGCTGGGCCAGCCGGAACAGTTCTTCGTGCCGGCGCAGGCGGCGCTGGCCGCGGGCGTGGGGCCGCTGACCGCGGGGGAATGCGGCAAGGGCGCGGCGGTCGTCAGCTTCCAGTCGGCCGAGGTGGACAAGTGCCGCTGGCTGGAAGTGTGGGTGGCGCTGGATACGCCGGCGACGGTGGCTGCGTATGCCCGGTTCGTCGCGGGCTACGCGGATGCGCAGCATGCGGCCGGGCGTTTCGTGTATCCGCCGCAGGCCGCGCTGTACGGCGTGCCATCGTGGATGAGCATGAACCACGTGGTGCCCGACGACGTCGGCCTCAACCTGGCGCTGGCCGGCGCCTTCCTGCTGCTGTGCCTGGTCAACGTGGCCGGCCTGCTGGCGGCGCGCTTCCTGCGCCGGCAGGCGGACGTGACGATTCGCCGTGCGCTGGGCGCGTCGCGGCGCAACGTGTTCGCGCAACACCTGGTCGAGACCGGCGTGCTCGGCCTGATCGGCGGCGCGCTGGCGCTGCCGCTGACCTGGCTGGGGTTGTGGATCGTGCGCATGCAACCGGTGGCCTATGCCGACGCGGCGCACTTCAGTGTTTCGGCATTCGCCGCGCTGCTGCTGTTGTCGCTGGTCGTCGGCCTGGTGGTGGGCATCCTGCCGGCCTGGCGCGTGTGCCGCCAGCCGCCGGCCATGCAGATCAAGCTGGGCTAGGGGGCGCGATCATCATGCGACACATCATCCAACCGCTCTTTCGTCATCGCCTGATGCCGCTGCTGGTGCTGCTGCAGGTGGCGCTGGCCTGTGCGATCGCCTGCAACGCGCTGTTCCTGCTGCAGCAGCGACTGGTGCCGATCCTGGCGCCGGACGGCATCGGCCAGCCGGAGAAGCTGGTCGTGGCGTGGAACATCGCCTCGCGCGGCAAGCCGTGGCCGCCGAGCCGGCTGCGCGAGGTGCAGGCGTCGCTGCGTGCCATAGCCGGAGTCGCCGCGGTGGGTCTGGCCGGTTCGCTGCCGATGGAGACCAGTGCCCAGATGAACGGTGACGTGATCGGCGAGGGGACCGGCATCCAGGCCGATGCGGCGGTCTACATCGGCGATCACCTGCGCGAGGCGCTGGATCTGCAACTGGTTGCCGGCCGCGATTTCAGCGCGACCGAGCAGGGCATCGACTACCAGGACGTGGGCATCAACCAGAGCGGCCCGGCGATCATCACGCGAGCGTTGGCCGATCGCCTGTCCCCCGATGGCCATGCACTCGGAAAGGTGGTGCGGATTGGCCGGGACGCGGATGCGGCGCGGCGCACCGTGGTCGGCGTGGTCGAGCACCTGATGCGCAACAAGCTGGAGCAGGACAACCGCAGCAACATCGACTACAGCATGCTTTTCCCCGGCGTACCCGGGCAGTGGCCGATGCCGGTGTTCGCCGTGCGGGCGGGGGCGGAAGGCGATGCCGAGCGCGTGCGCCAGGCCGTCAAGGCCACCATCACGCGCGAGCTGGGCGTGGAGATGATCCAGGGCTTCGAGCCCACCTACCAGATGTACGCCGACATGCGCGCGAACATGCTGGCCAAGTCGAAGGCGGCGGTGTGGCTGCTGTCCGGGGTCAGCCTGGTGGTGCTG
Organism: Rhodanobacter sp. Root179; assembly: GCF_001428465.1. Taxonomy (NCBI): domain Bacteria; kingdom Pseudomonadati; phylum Pseudomonadota; class Gammaproteobacteria; order Lysobacterales; family Rhodanobacteraceae; genus Rhodanobacter; species Rhodanobacter sp. Root179. Next base: position 66,159 of record NZ_LMHR01000075.1, read on the forward strand.
ATCGTGGCCCTGGTGGGCATCATGGGGCTGACCGGCTACTGGGTGCAGCAGCGCACGCGGCAGATCGGCATCCGGCGCGCACTGGGCGCGCGCCGCGTCGACATCCTGCGCCACGTGCAGATCGAGAACCTGCTGGTGGTGGGTGCCGGCATCGTGCTCGGCATGCTGCTGGCCTATGCGGTGAACCTGTGGCTGATGCGCCACTACGAGTTGTCGCGCCTGCCGTGGATCTACCTGCCGTTCGGCGCCGCGCTGATGCTGGTGCTGGGCCAGCTGGCGGTGCTGGCGCCCGCGCGTCGCGCCGCCGCGGTGCCGCCGGTGGTGGCGACGCGCTCGGCATGAATAACCGGTCCCGGGTGTACGCATGACCATGGTCATGGCAACCTTTATCGCTGGAGCGGCATCCATGTCCGCATGTGCAGAAAAAAGATGACCCGTACCGTACTGATCATCGACGACAACCCGGCCGTGGGCGAGGCGCTGTCGCTGGCGTTGTCGTTGCACGAGATCCGCGCGCTGGTGGCGCTGACCCCGGACGAGGGGCTGGCGCTGCTGCAGCGCGAAGCGGTCGACGTGGTGATCCAGGACATGAACTTCACCGCCGACACCACCTCGGGCGAAGAGGGCGTGGAGCTGTTCCGTGCGATTCGCGAGCAGCATTCCGACTTGCCGGTGATCCTGCTGACCGCGTGGACGCACCTGGAAACCGCGGTGGAACTGGTCAAGGCCGGCGCCGCCGATTACCTGGCCAAGCCGTGGGATGACAACAAGCTGCTGGCCACAGTGGAAAACCTGCTGGAACTGTCCGAGTCCACCCGCGAGGTGAACCGGGGCCGCCGCGAGCGGCGCCAGCGACGCGAGATGCTGCAGAAGAAATACGACCTGGACAGCCTGGTGTTCGCCTCCGAGGCGATGGCCCGCACGCTGGATCTGGCCTGCCAGGTGGCGCGTTCGGATGTGTCGGTGCTGATCACCGGTCCGAACGGCACCGGCAAGGAGCGCATCGCGGCGATCATGCATGCGAACTCGGCGGTGAAGCGCGGCCCGTTCGTGGCGGTGAATTGCGGTGCGTTGCCGGGCGAGCTGATCGAGGCCGAGCTGTTCGGCGCCGAGGCCGGTGCGTACACCGGCGCCAACAAGGCGCGCGAAGGGCGTTTCGAACTGGCCGATGGCGGCACCCTGTTCCTCGACGAGATCGGCAACCTGCCGCTGCCGGGCCAGATGAAACTGCTGCGCGTGCTGGAGACCGGCCAGTTCGAGCGGCTCGGTTCGGGCAAGACGCGGCAGGCGAAGGTGCGCGTGCTGTCGGCGACCAACGCCGATCTCAAGGCGATGATCCAGGCCGGCACGTTCCGCGAGGATCTGTACTACCGGCTCAACGTGATCGAGGTAAACCTGCCGCCGCTCTCCGAGCGCAACGACGACATCCTGCCGCTGGCCGAATTCTTCCTGGACGGCCGCGCCGAACTGGGCGAGGCGGCGCGTGATGCCTTGCTGGGCTATCCGTGGCCGGGCAACGTGCGCGAACTGAAGAACGCGATCGAGCGCGCCGCCCTGCTGGCCGGTGGCAACGTGATCACGCCGGAGCTGCTCAACCTGCCGCAGCACGTGACCGCCGCCGCGGCACGCAATCTCGACGAGCCCAGCCGCGAGACGGTGGAGGCGGCCCTGCACAAGGCCGGCGGCGTGGTCAGTCGCGCCGCGCAGAACCTGGGCCTGTCGCGCCAGGCGCTGTACCGGCGCATGGAGCGCTACGGTCTGGCGACCACGGCCTGAGCGGACTCGCGATGGAAGAAAACCACGGGAAGTGGTTTTCTTCACCGACTCCGAGCGCTGTTCTGTGATCGGCATGCTTGCTCTTGACCATGAGGCGTAGAAAGATGGCGATCGGTATCCAGTGGGGGGAACGTCATGCGATATCGCCTGATCATTTTCTTGTCGGCCGCGCTGATCGGCGGGACGGCGATGGCGCAGACGCCACCCGCGCTGCGCAGCGACCTCAGCCTGCTGCCTGCGTCCAGCAGCAGTTCGTCGGACTATCGAGCCGGCTCGCTGGCGGTGCCGGGCGACGGCAACAGCAGCCCGTTCCGCTTCAGCGACGGTCGCGAGGGCGAGGCGTGGAACAAGGCGCCGCCGCGGCCGATGGATCGCGACGCGGTGCTCGGCACCGAGCGCGCCTGGCTGGGCGGACGCCCGCCGCTGGACTGCGCGATGACTCCCCACGACGCCAGGTGTCATTGATCGGGCGCTTTTCCCGCGAGGAGAACGGCCGATGTGGCGTCGCCTGAACTCGCTGCGCGGTCGGCTGACCCTGCTGCTGGCGGTGGCCGCCTTCGCCGGCGCGGCGATCTACGCGGGCGTGACCCAGTGGCCGCTGCCACAACTGCTGGTGTGGATGCGCAAGGACCTGGCCCTGTCCATCCGTGCGCCGATGCAACTGGGCATCTATGGCGGCCTGCTGGCCAGCGCGCTGGTGCTGTTGCCACTGGCGTTCTGGCTGGCCGGTCGGGTGATGGCGCCGGTCAGCCGCCTGTTGCGTGCGCTGGAAGGCGCGGTGGCCAGCTATCGCGACGGGGATTTCAGCTTCTCCATCGCGATCAATCGGCGCGACGAGCTGGGTGAGCTGATCCGCATGCACAACGCGCTGGGACAGACCCTGCGCGAACAGCGCCAGCATCTGGTGCAGCGCGAGTTGCTGCTGGACACGGTGGTGCAGAACACCCCGGTGGCCCTGGTGCTGACCGATTCGTCCGGTCGCGTCGCCTACGCCAACATCGCCTCGCGGCATCTGTTCAACGAAGGCCGCAGCCTGCACGGACTGGATTTCGCCGCGTTGCTGGTGGACGCCCCGGAGGCCCTGCGCAAGGCCGTGGAGACCGGCGAGGACGCCCTGCTCAGCGTGGAGATGGAAGGCAGCGAGGAAATCTTCCACCTGTCGCAGCGTGCGTTTCGTCTGCAGGGGCGCCCGCATCGGCTGCACCTGTTCCGGCGAATGACGCGCGAATTGTCGCGGCAGGAAGTGGCGACGTGGAAACGGGTGATCCGGGTGATCAGCCACGAGCTCAACAATTCGCTGGCGCCGATCACCTCGCTGTCGCACTCCGGAGCGGAACTGGCCCGGCGCGGCCAGCTCGACCGGCTGCCCGGCGTATTCGCCACCATCGGCGAACGCGCGCTGCACCTGCATCGTTTCATCGCCGGCTACGCCAGCTTCGCCAAGCTGCCCACGCCGCAACCGGTGAGCGTGGTGTGGCAGCCGTTCCTGGATGGCCTGGCGCTGCATTGCCAGTACCGCCTGGCCACCGCCGTGCCCGAGCAACCCGGGCATTTCGACGCGGTGCAGATCGAACAGGTGCTGATCAACCTGATCAAGAACGCGCACGAGTCCGGCGGCCCGGAAGACGAAGTCACGCTGTCGCTGCTGGAAGTCGGCAACGAGCTGCGCATCGAGGTGGCCGATCGCGGCCCCGGCATGAGCGAGACGGTGCTGGCCCAGGCACTGCTGCCGTTCTACTCGACCAAGCGTTCCGGCACCGGCCTGGGCCTGGCGCTGGCCCGCGAGATCGCCGAAGCGCACGGCGGCCGCGTGCTGCTGGCCAACCGCGAGGGCGGTGGCCTGCGGGTGAGCCTGCGCCTGCCGCAGTCCCGATAAGCATCCGCTCGCCTATACTCAAGCCTTCTTCAGGGACAAGGGGTGGGCAATGGGAATCGGACAGCTGCTTGCGCTGGTCATCGTGGTCGTCGTCATCATCGGCGTGGCCAAGCTGGTGCGCATCGTGCCGCAGGGCTTCGAGTGGACGGTGGAAACGTTCGGCAAGTACACCCGCACGCTGAGTCCCGGGCTGCATTTCCTGATCCCGATCTATCAGGCGGTCGGGCGCAAGATCAACATGATGGAGCAGGTGCTGGACGTGCCGTCGCAGGACGTCATCACCAAGGACAACGCGGTGGTGCGCGTCGACGGCGTGGTGTTCTACCAGGTGCTGGACGCGTCCAAGGCCGCGTATGAGGTCTCCAATCTGGAGCAGGCCTCGCTGGCGCTGATCATGACCAACATCCGCACCGTGCTGGGCTCGATGGACCTGGATGAAAGCCTGAGCCAGCGCGACGCGATCAACGCCAAGTTGCTCAAGGTCGTCGACGAGGCGACTCATCCGTGGGGCGTCAAGGTCAACCGCATCGAGATCAAGGACATTGCGCCGCCGCGCGACCTGGTCGACGCGATGGCGCGGCAGATGAAGGCCGAGCGCGAGAAGCGCGCCAACATCCTCGACGCCGAGGGTTTCCGCCAGGCCGCGATCCTCAAGGCCGAGGGCGAGAAGCAGTCGGTGATCCTGGCCGCCGAAGGCGAGAAGGAGGCTGCCTTCCGTGCCGCCGAGGCGCGCGAGCGTTCGGCCGAGGCCGAGGCGAAGGCCACCTCGATGGTGTCCGAGTCGATCGCCAACGGCAACGTCAATGCGCTGAATTATTTCGTCGCCAACAACTACGTCGACGCGCTGAAGGAAATGGCCAAGTCGCCGAACCAGAAGATGCTGCTGTTGCCGATCGAGGCCACCGGCATCCTGGGCTCGCTGGCCGGCATTGCCGAGCTGGCGAAGGAATCGCTGGGCCAGCAACAGAAGCCCGGCGTCATCCAGCCGCCGCTGCGCTGAGGGCACGACCATGTGGGAACTGTCGACGCATTACCTGTGGTGGATCCTCGCGCTGCTGCTGATCGCGGGCGAGCTGCTGTTGCCGGGCTATTTCCTGTTGTGGATCGGCTTGGCCGCCGCCGCGATGGGCGTGGTGCTGTGGGCGGATCCGACGCTGGGCATGCTGGCCCAGGCGATCCTGTTCGGGCTGCTGGCGTTCGCCTTCTGCGTCAGCTACGCGCGCTGGCTGCGACCGCGGCTGGAGCGCCGCGTGTCCGGTGGCGAGCGGCTCAACCGGCGCGCTGAGCAGCTGATCGGCCAGCGTTATCCGTTGATCGAGCCGATCGTCAACGGTCGCGGCAAGGCCCGGGTCGGCGACGGCCAGTGGCTGGTCAGCGGCCCCGACCTGCCGGCAGGTGCGGTGGTGGAAGTGGTGGCGGTCGACGGCACCACCTTGCAGGTACGCGCGACGGCATGAGCGCGGGCGACGTCATCAGCCAGCAGCAGTTCGCCACCACGGCCATCACCACGCGCATCGCGTTCGCGCTGGAACTGGCGCGGCGGCTGCACCAGTACGGCACCACCGCGCCGCGGCTGGAGATGGCCGTGGCCGGGGTGGCACAGCGCCTGGGGCTGTCGGCCGATGTGTGGTCCAGTCCCACCGCCATCATCATTTCCTTCTCCGACCTGGCCCAGGGCGGCGAGGAAGGCGTGGCGCAGACCACCCAGGTGATGCGGCTGGCGCCGGGCGAGGTGAACCTGGAGCGGCTGTGCCGGGCCGACGACATCGCCGATCGGGCGATCGCCGGCGAGCTGGACCTGCGCGAGGGCTTTCGCCTGTTGCGCGAGCTGGGGCGGCCGGACACGCGGCGCGAGAAGATCGGCTCGATCGTCAGTTACGGCCTGTCGGCGGCCAGCATCGCGGCGCTGTTCCTGCACAGTTCCTGGGTCGACCTGGTGGTGGCGGCGGTGATCGGCGTGATCATCGGCTGCATCACCCTGCTGGCCGGCAGCCGGCCGCAACTGGCGGTGGCCAGCGACGCCATCTGCGCCCTGGTGGCGACCACGGTGGCGATCGTGGTGAGCGCCTTTGTGGTGCCGCTGGCGATCAAGTCGGTGGTGCTGGCCAGCCTGATCATTCTGGTGCCGGGCATGTCGCTGACCACCGCGGTGCGCGAGATATCCAGCCAGCACCTGGTCTCCGGCATGGCGCGCATGGGCGGCGCGATGTCGACCCTGCTCAAGCTCACCTTCGGCACCATCGCGGCGACCCAGTTGTGCGCCGCGTTCGGCATCAAGGCACGCGACTTCGCCTTGCCGGCGCTGCCGACGTGGACCGATTACCCGGCCCTGCTGGTGGCGGCGATCGCCTTCGCGATCCTGTTCCGGGCGGCCAAACGCGACTGGCCGGTGGTGATCGTGGCGGTGGTGGTCGGCTACCTGGCCACGCGCTGGGGCGGCCAGATCTCCAGCTCGCTGTCCGGCGCGCCGGTGGGCGTATTCCTGGGTGGCCTGCTGCTGGGCGCGATGGCGAACGTCTACGCCCGTTACGCGCAACGGCCGGGCGCGGTCATCCGCGAGCCCGGCATCCTGTTGCTGGTACCCGGCAGCGTGGGCTTCCGCAGCGTGTCGTTCCTGATGGAACGCGATACCACGCTGAGCCTAGACACCGGCCTGCTGCTGGTCACCCTGCTGGTATCGCTGGTGGCGGGACTGATGTTCGGCGACCTGCTGATCTCGCCAAGACGCTCCCTATAAATAAAAAGTCGCCGAAGTCGCAAACATCGAAATTCCTGCGACCGACCCCGAAGACAAACCCACACGGCACGATCGCCTCCTCCCCTGCAAGGCAGGGGAGGATTGAGGTGGGGTTGCTCTTGACCTGACCCCGCCAAGATCAAAAGCCACCCCCTCCTGACCTCCCCCTGCTTCGCAGTGGGAGGAACCAGGCAAAACCGCTCTTGTCCCGGAACCCACACAAAAAAACGCCGACCCAAGGCCGGCGTTTTTCATTACCCAATGAAACCGGCGATCAGATCGCCAGATCCTTTTCCTTCTTGCCGGCCTTCAGCGCGTCGTTGAACCAGTGCGGGCGCTTGCCACGACCGGACCAGGTCTGCGCCGGATTGGCCGGGTTGCGATACTTGGGAGCCACCGTGCCGGTGCTGCGCTTGGCCTTGCCGCGGGTGCTGCCGAAAATGTCCTCGAAGGCATAACCCTCGGCCTTGATCAGCGCGTGCACTTTCTCGCGCAGCTTGACCACCTTTTCCTTGCGCAGCTCATTCTGGCGGACCTGCGCCTTGGAGATGAGGTCATTCAGCTGGTTGTGATTGAGGTTCTTGATATCGACGGCCATGAGTGACTCCCGGTTGAGCTTGTGAATAATGATCTGGTTATGTGCCGAAGACATTATGGGGAATGCATCGGCCTGACTTGAAATTGTTGCAATTCTTATTCTCGCTTATTCGCCGAATCCTTGTAAAGCGCGGGGGTTTGTGAAACGTTCTTCACATTAACCGGTTAATCGCGCCGCACTCCAATAAGCGATTTGTGACCCGTTTCACCGTTGCGCACAAGGAGACGGCCGCACAAGGCGGCCGTTCCGGTCGGTACATCAGTGCAGTGGTCAGGCGAGCAGGGCAAACAGTTCGTCTTCGCCCAGCGAACGGCTTTCGCTGTCCTCGCGGCCGCGATATTCCAGCGTGCCGGCTGCCAGTCCACGTTCGCTGACGACCACCCGATGCGGAATGCCGATCAGCTCCATGTCGGCAAACATGCTGCCGGCGCGCACGCCGCGATCGTCGAGCACGGCCTCGATGCCGCGTTCGCCCAGCGCCTGGTACAGCGCTTCGGCGGCCGCGCTGACGGCCGGCGAATGCTTCGGGTTGATCACGCAGACGGCGACGCGCCACGGCGCCATCGCCTCGGGCCAGACGATGCCGGCATCGTCGTGGCGCTGCTCGATCGCCGCGGCGACGATGCGGCTGACGCCGATGCCGTAGCAGCCCATGGTCATCACCTGCAGCTTGCCAGTTTCATCGACCACGCTGGCGTCGAGCGCCTCGGCGTACTTCGTGCCCAGCTGGAACACGTGGCCGACCTCGATGCCGCGGGCGATGTGCAGCACGCCATGACCGTCGGGCGACAGGTCGCCCTCGACCACGTTGCGCAGGTCGGCGATGCGGGTGATGCGGGCATCGCGTTCCCAGCTGGCGCCGCTGTAATGCGTGCGATCGGCATTGCCGCCGCAGACGAAGTCGGCGAGCACGGCGGCGTCGCGATCGACGATCACGGGGATGGATTCGGGCAGGCCGACCGGGCCGATGAAGCCGGGGCGCGTACCGGTGGCGGCGAGGATTTCCTCTTCGCTGGCCAGCACGGACTCATCGGGCAGCTCGGCCAGCTTGCCGGCCTTGACCTCGTTGATCTCGTGATCGCCGCGCAGGCACAGCGCGACCAGCCCGTCGCGACCGCGCACCAGCAAGGTCTTCACGCATTGCCGCGGGCTGACCTTGAGGAAGGCGGAAACGTCGTCGATGGTCTTCTGGGTGGGCGTGTCCACGCGCTGCAGCGTGGTCGCGGCAGCAGGGCGCGCGGCGGCGGGCGCCAGCGCCTCGGCCTTCTCCAGGTTGGCCGCGTAATCGGAGCCGTCGGAAAACGCGATCGCATCCTCGCCCGAATCGGCCAGCACCTGGAATTCATGGCTGGCGTTGCCGCCGATCGCACCCGTATCGGCCTGCACCGCGCGGAAGGTCAGGCCGAGGCGGGTGAACACGCGCGAATACGCCTGGTACATCGCCGCGTAGGTTTCGGCCAGCGACTCCTGGGTAAGGTGGAAGGAGTAGGCGTCCTTCATCAGGAATTCGCGGGCGCGCATCACGCCGAAACGGGGGCGGATCTCGTCGCGGAACTTGGTCTGGATCTGGTAGAAGTTCACCGGCAGCTGCTTGTAGCTTTTCAGCTCGTTGCGGGCGTAATCGGTGATCACTTCCTCGGCGGTGGGCGCGTAGCAGAATTCCTGCTCCTTGCGATCCCTGATCTTCAGCAGTTGCGGACCGAACTTCGCCCAGCGGCCGGTTTCTTCCCACAGCTCGCGGGGCTGGATGGTCGGCATCAGCAATTCGAGCGCCCCGGCGCGATCCATTTCCTCGCGCACGATGCGCTCGACCTTGCGCAGCACGCGCAGACCCAGCGGGCTCCAGGTGTACAGGCCGGAGGCGAGCTTGCGGATCATGCCGGCGCGCAGCATCAGCTGGTGGCTGGCGATTTCGGCGTCGGCAGGGACTTCCTTGACGGTGGCCAGATGGAATTGGCTGAGGCGCATGACGGGTGGTTCCGGCGTGGTGGAAACGCCTAGTGTAGCGGCCGGCCGCGAGTCACGCCCGAGGCGTCATGCCGGCCCGGCCGCCGATTCGCGGCGCCGGGCCGACCGCGGCTTAGCGGGCCTGCTGGCAGAACTGGTCGTACTGCGCCTGGGCCGAGGCGACCTGCTGCTTGCGCTGGGCATCGTCCAGCGCCACCGACTTGCCGTTCTGCTGCATCACCACCGGGCCGCCGCCCTGCAGTGCACCGATGTTGGATTTCAGCGTGGCGCACAGGCTGGCCCGGTTTTCCGGGGTATCCGCCACCGGCTGGGCGGGCTGCGCCGGGGCTTCGCGCGCACCGGCCGTTTCGCTGGTCGGTGGCGGAGCCAGCGGCTGCGCGGTGCCGGTGGTGGTCACCTTTTCGAACTTGGTGCCCTGCGCCGGTGGCGCTTCGGAGTAATGCACGGTGCCGCTGGCATCGGTCCATTTGTAGACCTGAGCGGTGGCCAGTGGTGCCAGCAGCAACAGCGCCACGGCAATCAGCGAACGACGCATGGTGTTCTCCATTTCCAGGGAATAATCAGGTTTACCTTGTTAACACTCCACCGGTCCGGACTCAAGCACCCGATGGTTTACACTGCGCGCATCCTGTCACGGTCCTGATTCATGAGCGAGCTTTCGCCCGTCCGGCCACCCCGCCACCGGGGTATTTACCTGCTGCCGAACCTGTTCACCACCGGGGCGATGTTCGCGGGTTTCTACGCGATCATCGCCAGCATCGGCGGTCGTTACACCGAGGCTGCCGTCGCCGTGTTCGTCGCCGCGCTGCTGGATGGCCTGGACGGCCGCGTGGCGCGGATGACCGGCACCCAGACCGAGTTTGGCGTGCAGTACGACTCGCTGTCCGACCTGGTCAGCTTCGGACTGGCGCCTTCGCTGGTGATGTATACGTGGTCGCTGTCGGCGCTGCGCGAGTTTGGCCCGCTGTGGGGCAAGCTGGGCTGGGCCGCGGCGTTCGTGTACGCCGCCTGCGCTGCGCTGCGGCTGGCCCGTTTCAATACCCAGGTTGGCGTGGCCGACAAGCGCTATTTCCAGGGGCTGGCCAGTCCGGCTGCGGCAGCGGTGTGCATGTCCTTCGTGTGGAGCGTGGACAAGTTCGGCCTGGCTGGCAGCGATTTCTGTTTTGTCACGCCGGTGATCGCGATCGTGGTCGGCCTGCTGATGGTCAGCCGGTTCCGCTATTTCAGCTTCAAGTCGCTGCCGATGGGCAAGCACCAGCTGGTGCCGTTCGCCTGGATGGTGGCTGCCGTGTTGCTGATTGCCCTGCTGATCCTGGACACGGCGCGCGTGCTGTTTGCCGGCTTCACGATCTACTTGTTGTCGGGCCCGGTGTGGACGATCTGGGGGTTGACCACGCATCGCCGACGCGCAAGGCGCAACGCGGCATGAGTGGCCTGGCGCAACAGCCGGTCGACGCCGGTCACCGCGACCGCGTGCTGCGGGCGCTGGGCGTGACACCCTGGGTGCGCAAGGCGATGCCTGCGGCAGCCGTGCCGATGCCCGAAGCGGCGCAGGCGGTTTCCACGGCCGGTCCGGTGGCGTGCGTGGTGATCCTGCCCGAGGGCTGCGACACGCGCGAGCTGGACCTGATCGGGCGCGCGCTGAATACCTGCGGCGCCGTACTGGGTCGCGCCGCGCGCCTGGTCGTCAGCGACGGGCAACTCGCCGCGGACGTACCCGAAGCGCAGGCCTATCTGGTATTCGGCGAGGCGCAGGCGCATGCGCTGGGACGGGCGCTGCCCGCCGCGGTGATGAATCGCGCGCAGATCGTGCTGGCGGACGAACCGGCCCTGGTGCTGGGTCGTGCCGACGCGAAACGCCGGCTGTGGAATGCGCTGCGCAGCGTGCGCCGCGCGCTGGCCATGGCGGAGCACTGATCGTGGTGGCGGTGATCAAGCCGGCGATCCAGGTGCGCGGCATGCGCCTGGACGACCTGGACACGGTCAGTGCGCTGGAACAGGCCTCCTACGAATTCCCCTGGTCGCCGGGCATCTTCGGCGACTGCGTCAAGGCCGGCCACCCGTGCTGGGTGTTGTGTGTGGACGGGGTGATTGCCGGCTACGGCATCCTGTCGATGGGCGCCGGCGAGGCGCACGTGCTGAACCTCTGCATCGGCCCGGACTGGCGCGGCCGCGGATTGGGTCGGCATCTGCTGGGTCGGCTGCTGGACATCGCCCGCTGGAACGGTGCCGAGCGGGTCTTCCTGGAAGTGCGGCCGTCCAATCCGCTGGCCAAGACGCTGTACGAATCGGTGGGCTTCAGCGAGATCGGCCGGCGCCCGCGCTATTACCCGGCCCGCGACGGGCGCGAGGATGCGATCGTGATGGCACTCGAGCCCAATATGGCCGAAGGCCATATTGGAAATGGGTAACGGAGCTTTTGACTTGCCGCGTTGAAGAGCAAGAGCGCCATTTCCCCCGCGAAGCGGGAGAGAGGAGCAAGGCTCAGCCGGCCAGCTTCCCCGCCTGCTCGCGCAACGCCCCCAGCGTGGTGTTCCAGTCGGCGATGCGCTGGCGCTCCTGCGCCACCACCTCGGCCGGCGCGTTGGCGACGAAGCTGGCGTTGCCGAGCTTGCCTTCGCACTTTTTGATCTCGACCTCGATACGGCCGATCTCCTTGGTCAGGCGGGCCTTTTCCGCGGCCACGTCGATCAGCCCGGCCAGCGGGATCATCACCCTCAGCGTGCCGACCACGGCTGCGGCCGCAGCCGGTTCATCGGCGCCGGCTTCGATCCACTGCGGTGCTTCGGTGCGGGCCAGGAAGCTGATCTGCGCAGCGAACTTGGCCACCCGCGCGCGATCGTTGTCATCGCCATCGGCGAACAGCAGCGGGATGACCTTGGCCGGCGAAATATTCATTTCCGAGCGGATCTTGCGGATACCGGACAGCACGTTCTTGAACCACTCGATCTCGGCGGTGGCTGCCTCGTCGGCGACGATGTCGGAGGCATTCGGCCACGGCCGATGCATCAGGCCTGCTTCGGTCAGGCTAAGTTTCGGCCCCACCGATGCCCAGATCTCCTCGGTGATGAAGGGGATCACCGGATGCAGCGCGCGCAGCACGCTTTCGAGCACCACCAGCAGCGTGCGGCGGGTGGACGCCGCCGCGACCGCATCGTCGCCATTGAGCGCCGGCTTCGACAACTCCAGGAACCAGTCGCAATACTCGTTCCACACGAACTCGTACAAGGCCTGCGCCAGGTGGTCGAAACGGTAGCTGACGAAGTGTTGCTCCACCTCCGCCAGCGTCTGCTTCAGGCGCGTCAGGATCCACCGCTCCGCCTCGGTCACCGGCTTTTGATCTTCCCGATTCCCGATTCCCGATTCCCCATTCCCCGTATTCAAGAGCACGAACCGCGCCGCATTCCACAACTTGTTGCAGAACGCCTTGTAGCCTTCGGCGCGCTTGAGGTCGAAGTTGATCGTGCGGCTGTAGCTGGCCAACGCGGCGAAGGTGAAGCGCAGCGCGTCGGTGCCGATCGCGGGGATGCCGTCGGGGTAGTCCTTGCGGATGCGCTTCTCGACCTTGGCGCGCACCTGCGGGATCAGCAGGGACTTGGTGGATTTCTCCACCAGCGGTTCCAGCGCGATGCCGTCGATCAGGTCCAGCGGGTCCAGCGTGTTGCCCTTGGACTTGGACATCTTCTGGCCTTCCGCATCACGCACGATGGCGTTGATGTAGACCTCGCGGAATGGAATCTGCCCGGTGAAATACTTGGTCGCCATCACCATGCGGGCAACCCAGAAGAAGATGATGTCGAAGCCGGTGACCAGCACCGCGCTGGGCAGGAAGATCTTGTCCTGCTCCCAGTTGGCGACGACTTCGCCGCGTTCGTTCTGCACCGGACCGTTCGCCGGCCAGCCCAGCGTGGAGAACGGCCACAGCGCCGAGGAGAACCAGGTGTCGAGCACGTCGTCGTCCTGGCGCAGCGCCCCGACCGGTGCGGTGGTGGCGCTGGCGCGCGCATCGGCCTCGTCCTCGCCCACATAGATGTTGCCCGCCTCGTCGTACCACGCCGGGATGCGGTGGCCCCACCACAGCTGGCGGCTGATGCACCAGTCCTGGATGTTGTCCAGCCACTGCGTGTAGGTGGTCGCCCAATTCTCCGGCACGAACCTGATCTCGCCCGAGCGCACGGCATCCAGCGCCGGCTCGGTGATCGCCTTGCGGCCGCCTGGACGTCCGTCCTTCTGGACGTCCGAGGTCAGGTCGACGAACCATTGGTCGGTCAGCATCGGCTCGATCACCGCATCCGAACGCTGGCTCACCGGCACCTGCAGCTTGTGCGGTTTGGTCTCGACCAGCAGACCGGACGCTTCGAGGTCGGCCAGCACGGCCTTGCGCGCGTCGTAACGATCGAGCCCGCGGTACTTCTCCGGGGCGTTGTCGTTGACCTTGGCATCCAGCGTGAAGATGGTGATCGGCGGCAACTTGTGCCGCTGGCCGATGGCGTAGTCGTTGAAGTCGTGCGCCGGGGTGATCTTCACGCAGCCGGTGCCGAAATCCTTGTCCACGTAGTCATCCGCGATCACCGGAATCTGCCGGCCGGTCAGCGGCAGGGTCAGCATCTTGCCGACCAGATGCGCGTAACGCTCGTCTTCCGGATGCACCGCCACGGCGACGTCGCCCAGCATGGTTTCCGGGCGGGTGGTGGCCACCACCAAACTGTCGTCGCTGCCGGTGACGTGATAGCGGATCGACCACATGTGGCCATCGCGCTCGACGTTGTTCACTTCCAGGTCCGACACCGCCGTGCCCAGCACCGGGTCCCAGTTCACCAGCCGGTTGCCGCGGTAGATCAGTCCGGCGCGATACCAGTCGATGAACACCTTGCGCACCGCGGCGGACAGGCCTTCGTCCATGGTGAAGCGTTCGCGCGACCAGTCGGCGGCGGCGCCGATGCGGCGCATCTGGTTGGTGATGGTTGAGCCGGACTCCTCCTTCCACTTCCACACGCGTTCGATGAAGGCATCGCGGCCCAGGTCATGGCGGGTCTTTTCCTCGACCGCCAGCTGGTTCTCCACGATCTTCTGCGTGGCGATGCCCGCGTGGTCGGTGCCGACCTGCCACAGCGTGTTCATCCCGCGCATGCGCTGGTAGCGCACCAGCATGTCCATCACCGTCTGCTGGAACGCATGCCCCATGTGCAGCGTGCCGGTGACGTTCGGCGGCGGCAGCAGGATGCAGTACGGTTCTCCCGCGCCCGACGGCCGGAACGCGCCGCTGGCTTCCCAGCGGGCATACCAGGTGGACTCGATCTGGGCGGGTTCGAAGCTCTTTTCCATGGGGGCTCGCGGTGGCGCGCCACGAGCGCGCGCAGTGTGAATGGACTACGGATGGGCCATTGTACGGGCGCGAGCCGGATGGCCCAAGCGCGTTCGGGCGCCCCGTTACAGCAACTCGATCCCGAACCGCCGTACCAGCAGCGCGAACAGCCAGAAGCACACCAGCGTGATCACCACGCAGGCCAGCAACGTCGGCCAGAAGCCGATCCGCGGCAGCAGGACGGGAAAGGCCAGGAACATCGGCAAGGTCGGCACCACGTACCAGAACGTGTACCAGGCGTGGTTGGCGATCTTCACCTGCGGCTGGCGCTCCACCTGCAGCCAGATCAGCGCCAGCACGGTGACCAGCGGCAGCGCGGCGATCAGGCCGCCGAGGCGGTCGCTGCGCTTGGCGACTTCGGAGACGAGCACGACGACGGCTGCGGTGATCAGGTATTTCGTGACGAGCCAGAGCATCCGTCCACCTCTTGGAACATCGATCAGCTTTCGCGCAGCGTGCGCCCGTACGCGTGCACTTCGTCCACCAGCACCTTCACGTGCTCCGGATTCACCTCCGGCGTGATGCCATGGCCGAGGTTGAACACGTGGCCGGGGTGGTTGCCGTAGCTGTCCAGCACGGCGCGGGCCTCGCGGCGGATCACCTCGGGACTGGCGCGCAGGATCGCGGGATCGAGGTTACCCTGCAGGGCGACCTTGCCGGCCACGGCGCGGCGGGCGTCGGCCAGATCCATCGTCCAGTCGACGCCGAGCGCGGCGCAGCCGCTGTCGGCCATCTCGGCCAGATGCATGCCGGCGCCCTTGGAGAACAGGATCACCGGCAGCTCGCGCGCGGCCGGGTCGGCTTTCAGCGCAGTCACGATGCGCGTCATGTAGCGCAGCGAGAATTCGCGGAACGGCGCCGGGCCGAGCAGACCGCCCCAGGTGTCGAAGATCATCAGCGCCTGGGCGCCGGCCTCGGCCTGGGCGATCAGGTAGGCGGCGACGGAGCGGGCCAGCGTGTCGAGCAGTTGGTGCGCGAGCTGTGGTTCGTTCCAGCACATCGCCTTCAGCGTGGCGAAATCGCGCGAGCCGTGGCCTTCGACCATGTAGCAGGCCAGCGTCCACGGACTGCCGGAGAAACCGATCAGCGGCACGCGGCCGTGCAGCTCCTGGCGGATCAGCCGCAGCGCATCCATCACGTAGCGCAGTTCGCCGTCCATGTCGGGCACGGCGAGCTTGGCGATGTCGGCGGCGGTGCGCAGCGGCCGCGCGAACTGAGGGCCTTCGCCCTGGGCGAACGACAGACCCAGGCCCATTGCATCGGGGATGGTGAGGATGTCGGAGAACAGGATCGCCGCGTCGAGCTTGAAGCGTTCCAGCGGCTGCAGGGTCACTTCGCAGGCATATTCCGGGTTCTGCGCCAGGCCCATGAAGCTGCCGGCGCGTTCGCGGGTGGCGCGGTATTCGGGCAGGTAGCGGCCGGCCTGGCGCATCACCCAGATCGGCGTGGTGTCGGTGGCTTCCCGGCGCAGTGCGCGCAGGAAGCGGTCGTTCTTCAACTCGGTCATTTCAACGTCCGTAAGGGCCTTCGAGGCCCTGGGCAAACATCAGGCGGAAACCGCGCTTGAGCTGGGCATCGCGCGCTTTCTCGAAGGCGCTCACGGCCTCGTCGCGCTCCAGGAACTGCTCGCGTTTCATGGTCGCGCGGCCGCCCTGGGTGCCGGACTCGCGATACAGCGTCCAGCCGCCGAGCAGGTCCTGCTCCAGCGTGATCTGGACGTAGCGGGGTGCTTCGGCAGCGCCGGGCACGGTTTGCAGGTAGAGGCGCATGGGTTCCAGGGGTGCAACACGAACGGGCGCGTAGCCGGACGGCACAGTTTATAGGATTTGCGCCCGGGGACCCGCCGGATGGCCGGGGCATGTCGTCACACGCGGCGGCGGACGGCGTCTGCCCTAAGTGGCTTCGGTCAGGATCGCCATGACGTCGGCTTCGTCCACGCCGCCGACGATCTCGGCCCGGCCGATGCCACGCCACAGGATCAGGCGCAGGCTGCCGGCGCTGTTCTTCTTGTCCAGCCGCATCAGCGCCAGCAGCTGTTGAGGGTCCATGCCGGGCGGAATCGTCACCGGCAGCCCGAGGGTTTCCAGCAGGCGCAGCATGCGGCGGGTGTCGTGGGTGTCGCTCATGCCCAGCCGTTCGGACAAGCGGGCGGCCAGCAGCATGCCGACCGCCACGCCTTCGCCATGCAGCAAGGTGGTGTAGTGGCCGGCGGTTTCCAGCGCATGGCCGAAGGTGTGGCCGAGGTTGAGCAGGGCGCGTTCGCCCTGTTCGGTTTCGTCGCGGGCAACCACGCCGGCCTTGTAGGCGACCTTGCGCGCGATCGCCTCCTGCACGGTGGCGGGATCGCGTGCGGCCAGCGCATCGGCGTGCTGCTCCAGCCAGGCGAAGAACGGCTCGTCGCCGATCGCCGCGCCCTTGATCACCTCGGCCAGGCCGGCGCGGTATTCGCGGTCGGGCAGGGTGGCCAGGGTGTCGATGTCGGCGATCACCGCGCGGGGCTGGTGGAAGGCGCCAGCCAGGTTCTTGCCGACCGGCAGGTTCACGCCGGTCTTGCCGCCGACCGAGGAGTCGACCATCGCCAGCAAGGTGGTCGGCATCTGGATGAAGTCGATGCCGCGCATCCAGCACGCGGCGCTGAAGCCGGCCAGGTCGCCGACCACGCCGCCGCCCAGCGCGATCACGCAGGCATCGCGGGTGGCACCGAGCTGGCCCAGCGCTTCCAGCGCGCGGCCGACGTTGGCGAAGGTCTTGTGCGCCTCGCCGTCGTCGAGCAGGAAGGACGACCAGTGCAGGCCGTCCAGCCCCGCTTCGATCCGCGGCAGGTACAGCGGCGCCACCGTGGTGTTGCTGATCACCAGCGCGTGCCGGCCGCGCAGCATCGCGCGCCAGCGCGCGTGGTCGTCGAGCAGGCCGGCGCCGATCCACACCGGATAGCTGCGCTGGCCCAGCGCGACGTGGAGATGCTGGATTGCCGGGTTCATGCGGTCTGCCTGGGGAATGCGGAAGGACGTTGCCAGTGCTGGTCGATCAGCGCGATGCAGCGTTCGCTGGCGCTGGCGACGCTGCCATGTTCGCCGGGAACGGCCAGGTCGGCCAGTTCGCGGTAGAGCGGTTCACGCACCCGGGCCATCGCCTGCAGCCGCTCGTGGCGGTCGGGCACGGCCAGCAACGGACGGCGATGGTCGCGTTCGAGCCGTTCGAGTTGCTGCGCGATGGTGGTCTGCAGCCACACCACGTAGCCACGCCCGCCGAGGCATCGACGATTGCTTTCGGCCAGCACCGCGCCGGCGCCGGTGGCCAGCAACAGGTCATGCTGGCCGCTGATTTCCTCCAGCAGCGTGCTTTCGCGCTGGCGGAATCCCGCCTCGCCCTCGATCTCGAAAACCGTGTTCACGTCGACGCCGCAATGCCGTTCGATTTCCTGGTCGAGATCGATGAAAGTCAGGCCATAATGCGCGGCAAGCCGTCGCCCGATCGAGGTCTTGCCGGCGCCGGTCGGTCCGATGATGAAAAGGTTGTGCGACGGATTCATGAGCGAATGCTAGCAGGGCCGATCGGCCGGGTCCGACCCGCCCGCAGCCGTCAATTTGCGATACTCGGCGTGCAAGCGCGGGCGTGATCCAGTCAGCCCGATCGATTCATCTCGACAGATCCATGGGAGGGTAGTGGTGAGCGAACGTATCCTGCTGGCCGGATGCGGTGACCTGGGCGAACGCGTGGCGCAGCTTCTGCGCGCGCGCGGTGACGACGTCTGGGCGTTGCGGCGGCATCCACCGGCGCGCGACGCGTCGGGCATCCACTGGCTGGGCGGTGACCTGACTGATCCCGCCAGCCTCGGCGCATTGCCCCACGGCATCACCCGCGTGATCTATCTGCCGGCGCCGGATGGGCGGGACAAGGCCAGCTATCGCGCGGTTTTCGTGGACGGCCTGCGTCATCTGCTGGAAGCGCTGGACGGCAGTCGCCTGCAGCGATGCCTGTTCGTGTCATCCAGCGCGGTGTACGGCGAGCACGATGGCGACTGGGTGGATGAAACCACCTCGGTCGGTCCGCTCGGCTTCAATGGTGCGGTGCTGCGCGAGGCCGAGCAGTGGCTGGCTGAGCAGCCGGTGCCCGGCGTGGTGCTGCGCCTGGCGGGCCTGTACGGGCCCGGGCGCCTGCAACTGGTGGAAAAGCTGCGCGCGGGACAGCTGCGGGTACCCCGCGAAGTGCCGCACTGGGCCAACCGCATCCACGTCGACGATGCCGCCGCGGCCATCGTCCACCTGCTGCAGGTGGAGGCGCCGCAAGCGCTGTACCTGGGCGTCGACGACACGCCGATGCCGCTGGACGAGTTGTACGATTTCCTGGCCGCGCTGATCGACGCCCCGCCGCCGCCAGAAGGTGCCGCGCCGGTGGGCGTTGGCAGCAAGCGGCTGAGCAATGCCCGCCTGCGCGCCAGCGGCTGGGCGCCGCGGTGGCCGGATTCGCGCGAAGGCTATGCTGCACTGATCGACAGCTGATTCCACGGAGCACCATCATGGCCAGAACCGTTCCACACCATCAGGTCAGTACCGCCAACGAGATCCCCGGCTTCCGCATCGTCCGTTCGCTGGGCATCGTGCGGGGCATCACCGTGCGTTCGCGCAGCGTGGTGGGCAATCTCGGCGCGGCGCTGCAGACCATCGTCGGCGGCAACATCTCGATCTATACCGAGCTGTGCGAGAAGGCCCGCGAGGAAGCGTTCGAGCTGATGCTGCAACACGCCGCGGCGATGGGCGCCAATGGCGTGGTGGCGATGCGCTACGACGCCAATGAAGTGGCCCAGGGCGTGACCGAGGTGCTCGCGTACGGCACGGCCGTGCAGGTCGAGGCGTCAACGTGACGTGATTTTGCAGTGCGGCTTGTCCCTTTCGACAACGGCAGTCCAGACTGGCGCTTCGAACAGGGGAAGCGCATCGTGCCGCTCGCACGGACTCCATGGGAGAGTGACGTCATGTCAGTAGCCAAGGTCATCGAAATCAACGCCTCGTCCGCCAAGGGCGTCGAAGACGCCGTGCAGCACGGCCTGAAGAAAGCCGCCGAGTCGGTGAAGAACATCAAGGGCGCCTGGGTCAACGAGATCAAGGTGGTCACCGGAGACGACGGCACGGTGACCGAGTGGCGCGTCAACATGAAGATCAACTTCGTGGTGGATTGACAGACGGGAACGGGGAACAGGGAACAAAAGCCTGAAGCTGCGGAGCTTTCGCTGTTCCCCGTTCCCCGCCTCAGCCGTGACTGAGCCCCGTCACGTGGCGGTCGTCGTCGTACTCTACGCAGGTATCGGACAGCACCGGCAGGGTGGCCAGCGCGTGCCGGCTCAGTCGTTCGAAGTGGGCGAGGAACCGCTCCATCGCCGCGGCGTCCATCGCCAGGGGCGCGTGGCGCGCCAGCAGATCCTGCTCCTGCTCGCCACGCCAGCGCCGCACGATTTCCCAGCCCGGAGCCTGCAGCACGATCAGGGCATCGAACTTGCGCCACAGCGGCTGGTAGCCGCGCAGCTGCTTGTTGACCCAGTGCCGCCAGCTGCCGTCGGGGTCCTCGCGGCGCTCCAGTTCGTTGACCGGCTTGGCCAGCGCAGCCTGCAACTGCGGACGGATGCCCAGTGCCCAGCCCTCCACGATCACCAATTTCGGCGGCCGGGTGATCCGCGGCCAGCGTGACGGTGGAAAGCGGGTGTCGCGGCCCTTGTCGAAACGCGGGTGCAGCACCGGCAACCGTTCCGAGGCATGCGGCAGGGCGGCCAGCACCGACATCAGCAGTTCGATCTCGTGGGTACCCGGCACGCCGCGCGTGCGCAGCAGCGGATGGACTTCGCGCGCCAGCGTCTCGCGTTCGCTGCGGGCATAGTAGAAGTCGTCCAGCGACAGCACCTCGGTGGCCCAGCCGCGAGCCTCGGCCTGCATCTTCATCACCCGCGCCAGCGTACTCTTGCCACTGCCCTGCAGGCCGGAAAGGCCAAGGATGTAGGGGCGGCGCGAGCGGGCGATGCGCCCTGCGTACTGGTCGAGCAGATGGCCGGCGAGGGCTTCGTTGTGCAGGTCGGCGTGAGACATCATCCGCAAGATACCTTGGTTCCCGGAGGCACTTCCGCCACAGGCAGGCGGTGATCGCCCAGTATCCCCCAAACGGGCGCGTCCCTGCCCGCTTCACGCCGGAAAGGGCAGGGCGGCGCCGTCAGCCGGGCCGGAAAGCTACTGGGGGGGCAGGACATTGCACTATCATCGCTCAGGTTCATCCGCGCCATGATGGCGCGTGTCGGCCACGATGCAAAAGGAAAGTTTCGACATCATGCTCAAACCCGAGATTCTGGACACCTTCCTGCGCCTGCTGGACGAAGCCAGGGCCAGCGGCGACCGCGAGCCGACGGCGATGAACCTTTCCACCGTCGACGCTTCCGGCCGGGTCGCCTCGCGCATCGTGCTGCTCAAGGGCGCCGACGAGCGGGGCTTCCGCTTCTACACCAACTACCAGAGCGACAAGGGCAACCAGCTGGACGCCCATCCGCAGGTGGCGCTGTGCTTCCACTGGAAGCAGCTGCGCGAAGGCGTGCAGGTTCGCGTCGAAGGCGCCGCCCGCAAGCTGCAGGAAGAGGAGTCCGATGCCTATTTCGCCAGCCGCCCGCGCGGCAGCCAGATCGGCGCCTGGGCCTCGCTGCAATCGCAGACCCTGCCCGATCGCGACACCTTCGAGCAGCGCGTGGCGCGCTACGAGCAGCAGTTCGAGGGTCGCGAGGTGAGCCGGCCGCCGCACTGGGGCGGCTTCGTGGTCGAGCCGGACATGCTGGAGTTCTGGTACGGCGCCGAGTTCCGCCTGCACGAGCGGGTGCGCTGGGATCGCCACGGCCAGACCTGGACCAGCCGGATGCTGTACCCGTGATCCGGCCGCTGCCCGCGCAGCACGTGGCGCAGGGTGGCTTCATCGTGCATACCCGCGGGCGCGGTTTCAGCGACATCACCGCGCAGGTGGCGGATGTGCTGGCGGCCAGCCATGTCCAGCTCGGCATGGCCAATATCTTCACTGCCCACACCAGTTGCTCCTTGCTGCTCGGCGAGAATGCCGACCCGGCGGTGGGCCGCGACCTGGAGCGCTGGTTCGCCCGCGCGGTGCCCGATGGCGACCCGCTCTTCGAACACGACGCCGAAGGGCCCGACGACATGCCGGCTCATGTCCGCTCGATCCTCACCGGGGTCAGCCTGGTCGTGCCGGTGCACGGCGGCAAGTTGCAACTCGGCACCTGGCAAGGCATCTACCTGTGGGAGCACCGACTCGACCCGCACCAGCGCAAGGTCACCGTGACCGTGCTGGGGCATTGAGCGGATGGATCACCGCGTGGCCGACCACTTCCCCCAGCGTATCGTCTGCCTCACCGAGGAGCCGACCGAGGTGCTGTACGCACTGGGCGAAGAGCACCGCATCGTCGGCATCTCCGGCTTCACCGTGCGGCCGCCGCGCGCGCGCAAGGAGAAGCCGAAGGTCTCCGCGTTCACCAGCGCGAAGATCGGCGAGATCATGAAACTGGAACCCGATCTGGCGATCGGCTTCTCCGACATCCAGGCCGACATCGCGCGCGAGCTGATCAAGTGCGGCGTGGAGGTATGGGTCAGCAACCATCGCAGCGTCGACGGCATCCTCGCCTACATCCGGCGGCTGGGCGCGATGGTCGGCGCGCATGAAAAGGCCGAGGCGTACGCGCAACGCGCCGAGCGGCACATTGCCGACATCCGCGCTGCCGTGGCGCGACTGCCGCGGCGGCCGAAAGTGTATTTCGAGGAATGGGACGAGCCGATCATCACCGGCATCCGCTGGGTCGCCGAGATCATCGGCATCGCCGGTGGCGACGACTGTTTCCCCGAACTGGCCCGCGAACCGCTGGCCAAGCAGCGCATCCTGCCGAACGGCGACGAGGTGGTGCGGCGCGCGCCGGACATCATCCTGGGCTCCTGGTGCGGCAAGCGCTTCCGCCCCGAGAAGGTCGCGGCGCGACCGGGCTGGGACGCGATCCCCGCGGTGCACCACGGTGACCTCCACGAGATCAAGTCGCCGATCATCCTGCAGCCGGGACCGGCGGCGCTGTTCGACGGATTGGACGAGATCCATCGAATCATCGCCGCGTGGGTGCTGCGCTGAGCTTTTCGCCGTTTGCGGGCTGTTGTGCCGGCGACCTCCAGCCCACTCGTCATGCCAGCGAAGGTTGCATTTGCTGTTGCGGGTGATGCTTTTGCGTGCCCTTGTGCATCAGAGCGAAAAGCTTTCGTCTGCCTATGGCAGCCGAGCCACCTTTCTCTGAGTGGCCAGAGAAACGTGGCCCAAAGAGAGGCCACCCCGC
>NZ_LMHR01000076.1:0-95267 GCF_001428465.1 Rhodanobacter sp. Root179
GACTCGAACTCGCGACCCCGACCTTGGCAAGGTCGTGCTCTACCAACTGAGCTATTCCCGCATTGGAGCCGCGCATTCTAATACGTGATGGCGGATCGTCAAGCCCGGATTTGCAACAACCCGGACTGCCTGCTCAGGACCCGGCCTTGTCGACCGGCGACGGCTCCTGCATGTCGCTGCTGAGCAGCGGCCACGCGGCGCGCAGATAGGTCAGGCCGGACCAGATCGTCAGCACGCCGGCAATCACCAGCAGCGCTTCGCCGATGTGATAGAGCCGCAACGCCTCGGCGGCCTTCTCGTGCTGCACGATCAGCACCACCAGCGCGACCATCTGCATCACCGTTTTCAACTTGCCGATGAAGGCGACCTTCACCGTGGCGCGCATGCCGATGCCGGCCATCCATTCGCGCAGCGCCGAAACGCTGATCTCGCGCCCCACGATCACCGCTGCCGTCACCGCCATCACGATGCCGGGCCAGCCGCCGCGATGCGCTTCCACCAGCAGGAACAGGGTCACCGCCACCATCAGCTTGTCGGCCACCGGGTCCAGGAACGCGCCGAAGGCCGAGGTGAGTTTCATGCGCCTGGCCAGATAGCCGTCCAGCCAGTCGGTGATCGCAGCCAGCACGAACACGATCGCCGCGGTGATGTTGTGCCCGGGGAACGGCAGGTAGAACACCGCCACCATCACCGGCAGCAAGGCAACACGGAACAGGGTCAGCCAGGTCGGCAGGTTGATGCGCATGATTCTTTCCAGTGATTTGTGCCAGTTTCGCACGCCGATGCGCTACTGCCGAGTGAAAGGGTTTGCCGATGTTCAGCCATGCAGGCTGGCGTAGATCCGTTCGGCGAGGCCGCGGTCGATGCCCTTCACCTGCATCAGTTCCTCGACGCCGGCGCCCTCGACCCCCTGCATGCCGCCGAACGCCTTCAGCAGCGCCGAGCGGCGGCGGGCGCCCACGCCCGGCACGTCTTCGAGCACGCTGCGCTCGCGGGCCTTCTCGCGGCGCTTGCGGTGGCCGCTGATGGCGAAGCGGTGAGCTTCGTCGCGCACCGCGGCGATCAGATGCAACGCGGGCGACGACGAGCCCGGGTGCAGCTCGCGTCCCGGGCTTCCCGCTTCGATCCGCGCCAGCACCAGGGTTTCCTCGCCGGCGCGCCGACCCGGCCCCTTGGCCACGCCGACCACCTCGATGCCGGTGACGCCGAGCTCCTTCAGCACGTCCAGCGCCTGCGCCACCTGCCCGCCTCCGCCGTCGATCAGCAGCACGTCGGGGCGCGCACCCTCGCCGTCGGCCACCTTGCGGAAGCGCCGGGTCAATGCCTGATGCATCGCCGCGTAGTCGTCGCCGGGCGTGATGCCGGCGATGTTGAAACGGCGGTAATGCGATTTCTCCGGACCTTCGGGGCCGAACACCACGCACGAGGCAACGGTGAGTTCGCCCATCGTGTGGCTGATGTCGAAGCATTCGATGCGGCGTGGCGGCGCCTCCAGCCCGAGCAGCTTCTGCAGGTCGTCAAAGCGCGTGCCCAGGGTCTGCCGGCTGGCCAGTCGCGCGGTCAGCGAGGCCTGCGCGTTGCGCTCGGCCATCTGCAGGAACTGCGCGCGGTCGCCCCGCACGCTGGACTTCAGCTCCACCGCGCGACCGGCATGCTGGCTCAGCAATTCGGCCAGTATCCCGCGATCCGCCAGCGCCTCGCCAAGGATCAGTTCCCGCGGCACCGGCCGGTCGAGGTAATACTGCGCTATGAACTGCGTCAGCACGTCGGCCGGCTCGGCATCCAGCGGCAACCGCGGGAAGAATTCGCGCGTGCCCAGGCTGATGCCGTTGCGGAAGAACAGCACGCTGACGCAGGCCATGCCCGCCTCGATGCGGCAGGCGATCACGTCCATGTCGGCACTGGCGCCCTGCACGTGGTGCTGCGCCTGCAGCTGGCGCAGCGCGGCGACCTGGTCGCGCAGCTTCGCCGCGCGCTCGAACTGCAGTGCCTTGCTGGCCTGCTCCATCGCCTCGGCCAGCTCGTCGATCACCGCGTTGCTGCGTCCCTCCAGGAACATCTCGGCGTGGCGCACGTCGTTGCGGTAATCCTCCACGCTGATCAGGCCCACGCACGGCGCGCTGCAGCGGCCGATCTGGTACTGCAGGCAGGGGCGCGTGCGGTTGCGGAAATAGCTGTCCTCGCACTGGCGCACCTTGAACAGCTTCTGCATCAGGCTGAGGCTCTCGCGCACCGCGTAAGTGCTGGGATACGGCCCGAAGTAGCGTCCCGGCAGGTTTTTCGCACCGCGATGGAAGGCCAGCCGCGGATAGTCCTCGCCGCTGGACAGGTAGATGTATGGATAACTCTTGTCGTCGCGCAGCAGGATGTTGTAACGCGGCTTCAGCGACTTGATCAGCTGCGATTCCAGCAGCAGTGCCTCGCCTTCGGTGCGCGTCACGGTGATCTCGACGCGGGCGATCTGCGCCACCATCGCCGCGATGCGCGGTTCCATCCGTGGCTTCAGGAAGTAACTGCTGACGCGCTTCCTGAGGTTGCCGGCCTTGCCCACGTAAAGCAGCTCGCCCGCTGCATCGAAGTGGCGATAGACGCCGGGGGCGGAAGTGAGCGTACGGACGAAGGCCTTGCCGTCGAAGGGGGGCGGTTGCGCGGGCTGCATGGGACGATTCTAGAGGGCGGCCCGATCGATATGGTGGCTTAGTGCTGCGTGCGCAACCACTGCTCGGCGCGCTCCAGGTCGGCCTGGGTATCGATGCCGGGCGGGAACGGTTCGGGGGTCAGTCGCACCGCGATCGCGTGGCCGTGTTCCAGTACCCGCAATTGTTCCAGCGACTCGGCCTGCTCCAGTGGCGTGCGCGACAGGCGCGTGTAGCGGTCCAGGAAACCGGCGCGATAGGCGTAGATGCCGATGTGCCGCAGGAACGGCAGGCCCGACGGCAAGCTGTGTCGGTCGCCGGCGAACGCATCGCGCGCCCACGGCATCGGCGCACGACTGAAGTACAGCGCGTGTCCGTTCGCCGCACGAACCAGCTTCACCACGTTCGGGTCGAACAGTTCCTCGGCGTCGATGATCGGCGTGGCCAGCGTGGCCATCGGCGCGTCGTCGCCGGCCAGCGCCTGCGCCACCGCGCGAATGCCGGCGGCCGGGGCGAACGGCTCGTCACCCTGCAGGTTCACCACGATGCTGTCCGCGCTCCAGCCGTAATGCAGCGCGCATTCGGCCAGCCGGTCACTGCCCGAGGCGTGGTCCGCGCGGGTCATGCAGATATCGATGCCGGCCTGCCCGGCCAGCGCATCGGCGATCCGCGCATCGTCCACCGCCACCACGATCTGGGCGGCGCCGGCCTGCAAGGCGCGTTGCGCCACCCGCACCACCATCGGAATGCCGTCGATCTCGCGCAGCGGCTTGCCCGGCAGGCGGGTCGAGCCGTAACGGGCGGGGATCGCCACGATGAAGGGAGGTACGACGTTCGACATGGATAAAACCTTCAGCAGCCCGGACCAATGCCACCAAGATACAGCCTGCGCGGCGGCTCAGTCCGCATCGCGCAGGTCGAAACCGCAACCGTTGGACAGCGTCACGAAGCCCGGGAACGAAGTGGCGACATGGCTGCAGTCATTGATCTGCACCGGTGCGTCGGCGACCAGCCCGGCCACCGCGAAACTCATCGCGATGCGGTGGTCGAGATGGCTGTCCACCGCGCCACCGGCCAGCCGGCCGCCGTGGATGATCGCGCCATCGGGCGTTTCCTCGATGCGCGCGCCGAGCGCACGCAGGCCCGCGGCCATGGTCGCGATGCGATCGGATTCCTTCACCCGCAGCTCGGCGGCGCCCCGGATCACCGTACGACCGGAAGCCACCGCCGCCGCGATGAACAAGGCGGGGAACTCGTCGATCATGTCCGGCACGATCGACTCCGGCAGCTCGACACCGTGCAGCGCGGCGTGGCGCACCACCAGGTCGCCGACGGGCTCGCCGCCGGCTTCGCGCTCGTGTTCGACGGTGATGTCCGCCCCCATCAGCCGCAACGCCTGCAGCAGGCCGGTGCGACGCGGGTTGAGCCCCACGCCGGGCAGGCGCAACGCCGAACCGGGCACGATGCTGGCAGCGACCAGGAAGAACGCGGCCGAGGAAAAGTCCGCCGGCACGTCGACATCCCGGGCGCGCAGCAGGTGTCCGCCTTCGAGTCTCGCGTGGCCCGGCGCAAACACGATCGGCCAGCCGAACGCCGCCAGCATGCGTTCGGTGTAGTCGCGGGTCGGGTGCGGTTCGATGATTTCCGTTTCGCCCTTGGCGTACAGGCCCGCGAGCAGCAGGGCCGACTTCACCTGGGCGCTGGCCACCGGCAGCTCGTAGCGGATACCGCGCAGCGGCTGCCCACCATGGACGTCCAATGGTGGCAGGCCATCATGGCTATCGATGCGTGCGCCCATCAGCGCCAGCGGATCGGTCACCCGGCGCATCGGTCGTTTCGACAGGGACGCATCGCCGACCAGCGTGCTGTCGAACGCCTGGCCCGCCAGCAGGCCGGCGAGCAGGCGCATGCCGGTACCGGCGTTGCCGCAATCCAGCGGCAGCGTGGTGCCGCGCAGACCGTGAAGGCCCACGCCGTGCACCACGCGCTCGCCGGCCGACGGCGTCTCGATGCGTACGCCCAGTTGCGCCAGCACGGCGGCGGTGGCCCGGGTGTCCTCGCCTTCGAGGAAGCCATGAATATGCGAGGTGCCCTCGGCGATGGCGGCCAGCATCAGCGCACGATGGGACACCGACTTGTCGCCGGGCACGGTGACGCTGCCCTGCAACGCGCCGCCCGTTCGGCTGCTCCAGTCGAGCCGGCCGCTCAAGGCAGCGCCACCGGATAGGAGCCCAGCACGCGCACGGTGGCCGCCGAGGCGCCGATGTCCTGCACCGCGGCCTGCAGCGAGCCTTCGTCGATATGCCCTGAAACGTCAATGAAGAATGCGTATTGCCACTTGCCGGTATGCGCCGGCCGCGACTCGATCCGGTTCAGGCTGACGCCGTGTTTCGCGAACGGGCTGAGCACGTCGTACAGCGCACCGGGCTTGTCGTTGACCGTGATCAGCAACGAGGTGCGGTCATTGCCCGAGGGCGGGAACAGCGACCGGCCGATCACCAGGAAGCGCGTGGTGTTGTCGGCGCGATCCTCGATGCCCTTCGCCACGGTCTTGAGGCCGTAGACCTTGCCCGCGGTCTCGCCCGCGATCGCCGCTGCATCGTCGGCATGGCGGGCCAGCCGCGCCGCCTCGGCATTGCTGCCCACCGCGATGCACTCCACCTCGGGCAGGTTGATGCGCAGCCAGGTCTTGCACTGCTGCAGCGACTGGGCATGGGCGTAGACGCGCCTGACGTCCTCCGGCTTCCCGGTGAGCGAATGCAGGCACTGGTGCACGCGCAGCTCGACCTCGCCGCAGATCGTGGCTTCGGAGGTGAGGAACATGTCCAGCGTCACCTGGATCATGCCCTGCCCCGAATTCTCCACCGGCACCACGCCGAAATCGGCATGCCCGGCGGCGACCTCCTGAAACACTTCCTCAATGCTGCCCAGCGGCAGGCCGTAGGCCGCGTGACCGAAATGCTTGCGCACCGCCTGTTCGCTGAAGGTGCCTTCCGGCCCCAGGAAGCCGATCTTCAGCGGGTCTTCCTGGGCCAGGCAGGACGACATGATCTCGCGGAACAGGCGCACCATCTCGGTATCGGAGAGCGGGCCGTCGTTGCGGTCCACCACCATGCGCAGGACATGCGCCTCGCGCTCGGGTCGGTAATAGTCGATCGCGGAAAGACCTTCGCCCTTCACCTTGGCCACCGTGCGCGCATGGTTGGCGCGTTCGGAGATCAGCTGCTGGATCTGCCGGTCGATGCTGTCGATGCGCTCGCGCATCTCGCTCAGCGGGGTTTTTGAATCGGTCATGATGCGATCACTGTCTGGATGAATGGACGTCCGGATGATGGACGTCCAAATGGAGAAGTTGCATCCTGCCTGAAAAACGCCGTCTGCGCCTGCTCAACCGTGCCGGCGGACAAAATCGCCCATGAATTCGACCAGCGCCTCGACGGCTGCCAGCGGCACCGCGTTGTACAGCGAGGCGCGCATGCCACCCAGCGCCTTGTGTCCCTTCAGCGCCAGCAGGCCGGCGGCGTCCGACTCCTGCAGGAACGCGGCATCCAGCGCCGTGTCGTGCAGGTCGAAGCGGACGTTCATGCGCGAACGGGCAGCGGGATCGACCGGGTTGCGGTAATAGCCGTCCGAACCGTCGATGGCGCCGTACAGCAAGCCGGCCTTGGCCCGATTCAGGTCAGCCATCGCGGCGACGCCGCCCTGCTCCAGCAGCCACTGGAAGGTCAGTCCGGCCAGGTACCAGCCCCAGGTGTTCGGCGTGTTGAGCATGGAGTCGGCGGCGGCGTGCTCGGCGTAGCGGAAGATCCGCGCCATCGGCCGACCCGCGCGCTGCAGCAGGTCGCGGCGGATGATCATCACCACCAGGCCGGACGGCCCGATGTTCTTCTGCGCACCGGCGTAGATCAGCCCGAAACGGCTGACGTCGAGCGGTTCGGACAGGATGTTCGAGGACAGGTCGGCCACCAGCGGCACCGCCTCGCCGACATCGGGGACGTCATGGAATTCGACGCCGTGGATCGTCTCGTTCGGCGTGTAGTGCACATAGGCGGCGCGCGGATCGAGCTGCCAGCTGTCGCGCGGCGGCAACCTGAGATAGTCGTCCGCGGCGCTGCTGGCCGCCACATTCACCCGCACGTACGCACCGGCTTCGCTGGCGGCCTTGGCGCTCCAGTGTCCGCTGACGATGTAGTCGGCGCCGTCGTCCGGGCCGGCCAGGTTCATCGGGATCTGCGCGAAGTGCTGGGTCGCGCCGCCTTGCAGGAACAGCACGGCGTAATCGGCCGGGATCTGCATCAAGGTGCGCAGGTCGGCTTCCGCCTGCGCCGCCATCGCGATGAAGCGCTTGCCGCGGTGCGACTGCTCCATCACCGAGGCGCCACTGCCGTTCCAGTCCAGCAGTTCGCGCTGTGCGCGTTCGAGTACCGCCGGTGGCAAGGCCGCCGGACCGGCGCTGAAGTTCCAGACTCTGCTCACGTGCGCCTGCATCCCGTTGGAAGTGTGTCCGGCATTATGCCGCAGCGCAGCATGGCGCGGTCAACTGCCACGACGCAGGCAGGCTCAGAACCGGATCAGCAGGACCAGGGCGATGCCGAGAGCCAGCACGGCGGCGGTGACGATCAGCCACCAGACCTCGCTGGTCGGACCCGCCGATTCTTCCGGCAGCGGCTGCGGCCACGACTCGGCCATCACGATCTCCGGCTCCGGTTCCATGCCCGGACCGTCGATCACGAAGCGATGCATGGCCACGCCGATCTGGTCGCCGGGCAGCAAGACCAGTTTCTGCACGGCCGTGCCATTGACCCGCAGCGGATGGCGCTCGCAGGCACGCAGGTTTTCCAGCCACAACTGGCCGCCTTCCCAGAAAATCCGCAGCACCACCACGTCGCCTTGCGGCAACTCCAGCGGGCAATGGCCTGACGAGCCGAGTTCCAGCCCCCCTTCCAGCGACAGCACCCGGCCAGACAACGGGCCCGCGACGGCGCGCAAGGCCACCGTGCAACGCCCCTGCCCGGAAACCTGCGGCGAGGCGCGCCCCGCGGGGTCTTCGTCGGAACGCAGCAGCATGCGGCAGTCGCCGACGCTGATCACGTCGCCCGCACGCAACAGGGCCTGCTCACGCACCGGACGGGCGTTGACATGGATGCGATCCGCCGACGGCAGCACCTGCAACACCCAGCCGCGGCGATCCTGATGAATCCGCAGATGTTCGGGCGCCGCCTGGCCGGAGGCCAGCACGAGGTCGTTGTGGGCAGCGCTGCCGATCCGCAACAGCGCCTGCGTCCAGTGAAAGTCTTCACGGGCCGCATTGGGAAATTCGATACGCATGGATGAACCGGTCAAAGGACCGCGAAACTCTATCATGTGACGCCGTGCCTTAAGATTCGCCTGCAGACGCCACCCCATCCCCGGAATCTCCATGCCCAAGATCGACATCCGCCGTCCCCACCAGCTTTCGATCGCCGAAGCCCGTTCCGTGGTCGAACAGGTCGCCGCGCGCATGCACGAAAAGTTCGGCATGGAAGGCCGCTGGCAGGACGATACCCTGCTGTTCTCGCGCCCCGGCGTCACCGGCTCCATCGCGGTAGCCGGCGATGCGATCCAGGTCAAGGCGGAGCTGGGCCTGATGCTGGCCCCACTCAAGGGCATGGTCGAGCAGGAAATCCGGCGCAAGCTGGACGAGCATTTCAGCTGATCCGCCCCGGCGTTCCGCCTGCTTGATGATTCTTTAACCAGCCGCCCTTTCGTGGCATAATCGTCGGCTTACGCGGCCATGACGGCTGCGCGTGAACCCCGGAACACATGGCCAAAGACGACGTCATCGAAATGGAAGGCACGGTCCAGGAGACCCTGCCCAACACCATGTTTCGCGTACAACTCGAGAATGGGCACGTCATCATCGCCCACATCTCCGGTCGCATGCGCAAGCACTACATCCGCATTCTCACGGGCGACAAGGTCAAGATCGAGATGACCCCGTACGACCTGAGCAAGGGACGCATCACCTACCGCATGAAGTAAGCGGTCGTGCCACTGCCTTGATGCAGTGAACGCGTGATGAGGTGCCAGACATGACAAAGGCGGCGCAATGCGCCGCCTTTGCTTTGCCCGTCATTCGGGCTTTGGGCTACTCGACCACCGCCGGCACCTGCTCGGCCGCCTGGCAATCGACCTTCAGCTCGCCATCGGCGACGCTGAGCCGCACCACGCCGCCGTCGGCCAGCTTGCCGAACAGCAGCTCGTCGGCCAGCGCGCGCTTCACCTTTTCCTGGATCACACGCGCCATCGGGCGTGCACCCATCTGCGGATCGAAACCGTGCTCGGCCAGCCAGCGGCGGGCGTCGGCGTCCACGTCCAGGCTCACCCGCTTCTCGGTCAGCTGGCTTTCCAGTTCGATCAGGAACTTGTCCACCACGCGCAGGATGTGTTCGAAATCCAGCGCGCCGAACTGGATGATCGCGTCCAGCCGATTGCGGAACTCCGGCGTGAAGATGCGGCGGATCACTTCCATCGCGTCCGATTCGTGCTTCTGCTCGACGAAGCCCATGCTGCGCCGTGCCGCGATCGCCGCGCCGGCGTTGGTGGTCATCACCACCACCACGTTCTTGAAGTTCGCCTCGCGGCCGTTGGTGTCGGTCAGCACGCCGCGGTCCATCACCTGCAACAGGATGTTGAACACGTCCGGGTGCGCCTTCTCGATCTCGTCCAGCAGCAACACCGCGTGCGGATGCTTGGTCACCGCTTCGGTCAGCAGGCCACCCTGGTCGAAACCGACGTAGCCCGGAGGCGCGCCCACCAGGCGCGACACCGAATGGCCTTCCATGTATTCGGACATGTCGAAGCGGATCATCTCGATGCCGAGCTGCATCGCCAACTGCTTGGTCACCTCGGTCTTGCCCACGCCGGTGGGACCGGCCAGCAGGAAGCAGCCGATCGGCTTGGACGGATCGGCAAGGCCCGAACGGGCCATCTTGATCGATGCGGACAGCGCCTCGATCGCCTGGTCCTGGCCGAACACGACCATCTTCAGATTGCGCTCGAGGTTGCGCAACACGTCGCGGTCAGAGGCGGACACCTGCTTGGCCGGAATGCGCGCCATCTTGGCCACGATGTACTCGACCTCGCTGACGTCCACCGTGCCGGTGCGCTGTTCCTCGGGCAGCAGCCGCTGGCGTGCGCCGGCCTCGTCGATCACGTCGATCGCCTTGTCCGGCAGCAGCCGGTCGGGGATGTGCTTGACCGAAAGGTCCACCGCCGCCTTCAGCGCCTCGTTGGTATAAGCGACGTGGTGGTGTTCCTCGAAGCGCGAGCGCAGGCCCTTGAGGATCTCGATGCTGTCGGCCACGGTGGGCTCGACCACGTCGATCTTCTGGAAGCGGCGGGCCAGCGCGCGATCCTTCTCGAACACGCCGCGGTATTCCTGGAACGTGGTCGAACCGATGCAGCGCAGTTCGCCCGAAGCCAGCATCGGCTTGATCAGGTTCGACGCGTCCATGGTGCCACCCGACGCCGAACCGGCGCCGATGATGGTGTGGATCTCGTCGATGAACAGGATCGCGCCCGGCTGCTTCTTCAACTGCGCGATCACGCCCTTCAGGCGCTTCTCGAAATCGCCGCGGTACTTGGTGCCGGCCACCAGCGCGCCCAGGTCCAGCGACCAGATGGTGGCGTCTTCCAGCACCTCGGGCACTTCGCCGTCGACGATGCGCTTGGCCAAGCCCTCGGCCAGCGCGGTCTTGCCCACGCCGGCCTCGCCCACGTACAGCGGGTTGTTCTTGCGCCGGCGGCACAGCACCTGGATGGTGCGCTCGATCTCGTCGGTGCGGCCGATCAGCGGGTCGATCTTGCCTTCCAGCGCCAGCTCGTTGAGGTTGCTGGCGAACTCCTGCAGCGGATTGCCCTTCGGCTCGCCTCCCTCCTCGCCCTCGCGCTCGCCGCCGGCCACGCCGGCAGCCGGCTCGTCGCCGATCTTGGCGATGCCGTGCGAGATGTAGTTGACCACGTCGAGCCGGGTGATCTCCTGCTGGTGCATGAAATACACCGCGTGCGAATCCTTTTCGCCGAAGATCGCCACCAGCACGTTCGCACCGGTGACCTCCTTCCGCCCGGAGGATTGCACGTGATAAACCGCCCGTTGCAGCACGCGCTGGAAGCCCAGCGTGGGTTGCGTGTCGCGCTCGTCGCCCGCCGGCAGCACCGGCACCGTTTCACCGATGATGCGCTCCAGGTCGGCCGACAGGCGCGGCAGGTCCACGCCGCAGGCGCGCAGGGCGCCGAGCGCGGACTGGTTTTCGGTGAGGGCGAGCAACAGGTGCTCGACCGTCATGAACTCGTGGCGTTGTTCGCGGGCCTGCTTGTAGCAATGGCCGATGGTGACTTCCAGATCCTTGCTGAACATTCGGATCGTCTCCGCTTTGCAGTGGGAGCGGCCTTCAACGCCGCAATGAGCACGAAATGGGGTCGCTCAGAGCTTTTCCATAGTGCACAACAACGGGTGCTGATGGGAGCGTGAATATTCGTTGACGTGGGTAACCTTGGTTTCCGCCACCTCGCGGGTGAAGACGCCGCAGACGCCACGCCCGCGGGTATGCACGTGCAGCATCACTTGCACCGCCTGTTCCTGGTCGAGGTTGAAAAAGCTGCGCAGCACCTCGACCACGAAATCCATCGGAGTGAAGTCGTCGTTCAGCAGCAGCACCTGGAACAGCGGGGGCCGCGCCACCTCGGGCTTCGCGGTTTCCAGCGCCAGGCCGCGGCCGCTGTCGTGCTCATGTTCGGGTTCGTGGGCCATGTTGGTCAGGGTCGTTTCTCTGGTTCGAAGTATACGCCGCGGCGGATGCGTCCCTGCCGCAACGGTGCGTCAGCAGAGGTGATGGCACAATGGGCACTTTTCCACCCCGGTATTGCCTGTCCATGGCCGATTCCTCCCCCAACTCCGATATCTGGCGTCCGCACGTCACCGTGGCCTGCGTGGTGACCAGGGGCGAACGCTATCTGATGGTGGAGGAAGAAGTGGCCGGGCGACTGGTCTACAACCAGCCGGCCGGCCACCTGGACGACCACGAAAGCCTCGCCCAGGCCGCCCTGCGCGAAACCCTGGAGGAAACCGGCTGGACGGTGGAACTGCAACACCTGATCGGCGTGCACCAGTGGCGCAGCACCGAGCATGGCGACGCGGTGGTCCGCTTCAGCTTCGCCGCTCGCGCGATCAGCCATGATCCCGACCGCCCGCTGGACAGCGACATCCGCCGCGCGCTGTGGCTGACCCGCGAGGAGATCGCCGCGCTGGGCGAGCGCCTGCGCAGCCCGATGATCCTGCAAAGCATCGACCTGTGGCTGGGCGGCCAGCGGCTGCCGCTGGAGATCCTGAGCCACCTGCCCGAAGGCGAGCCGTCGTGAAGGTGATGCTGGGCATTTCCGGCGGCGTCGACTCGTCGGTGGCCGCCTTGCTGCTGCAGCAGGCCGGCTACGAAGTCGAGGGCCTGTTCATGCAGAACTGGGAAGAGGACGAGCGCTCCGGCCCGTGCACCACCGACGCCGACCGCAAGGACGCCGTGGCCGTGTGCGGGCGCCTGGGCATTCCGTTCCACGCGCGCAACTTCGCCGGCGAATACTGGGATGGCGTGTTCGAGCATTTCCTGGCCGAGTATCGCGCCGGGCGCACGCCGAACCCCGACGTGCTGTGCAATCGCGAGATCAAGTTCAAGACCTTTCTCGACGAAGCGCACGCGCTGGGCGCCGAGAAGATCGCCACCGGCCATTACGCCCGGGTCGACTGCGTGGACGGCCGTTACCGCCTGTTGCGTGCGGTGGACACGGCCAAGGACCAGAGCTATTTCCTGCATGCGCTGGGCCAGCAGCAACTGGCTGCCACGCTGTTCCCGCTGGGCGGGCTGCAAAAGCCCCGCGTGCGCGAACTGGCCCGCGAGGCCCACCTGCCCACCCACGCCAAGAAGGACTCCACCGGCATCTGTTTCATCGGCGAGCGCGATTTCCGCGGTTTCCTGTCGCAATACATACCGGCCCGCCCCGGCGAGATGCGCAGCCCCGACGGTGAGCTGATCGGCAAGCACGACGGGGTGATGTATTACACCCTGGGCCAGCGCAACGGGCTGGGTATCGGCGGCCGCCATGGCGCCGCCAGCGAGCCCTGGTACGTGGTCGGCAAGGACGTGGCGGCGAACGTGCTGTATGTCGCCCAGGGCGGCGAGAACCGCTGGCTGCATTCGCGGCGATTGCGCTCGGAGGCACCCACCTGGGTCGATGGCCGCGCGCCCGCGGACGAGTTCCGCTGCACTGCCCGCACCCGTTATCGGCAGGCCGACCAGGCCTGCACGGTCAGCGTGACCGCCACCGGCCTGGACATCCACTTCGACGACGCCCAGCGCGCCGTCACACCCGGACAGTCGGTCGTCCTCTACGATGGCGAGGTCTGCCTCGGCGGCGCGGTGATCGCCGCCACCGACGCGGCCTACGGCGGCCTGCTGCCGGCGTTCGCCTCCCCTTCCCCTGCAAGAGTGGCTCCAATCCGTGCTTGAAACTTTTTCCATGACCGAAGAGCGTGTGCTTGCCCTGGCCGGCCTGTTCCAGGCCTGCGCGCTGGCCCAGCAACTGGCCAATGACGGGCGTTGCGACGAAGGCGCGATGGAAGCCAGCGTGGCCAGCGTGTTCCGCATCGACGCGCCTTCCGTGGTCGCCGTGTACGGCGACGCCGCGAACGTGCGGCTCGGCCTGCGCACGCTGATCGCGCAACTCGACGAAACCGGCCGCGACATGGCGGTGACGCGCATGACCGTCACCGTGATGCGGCTGGAGCGCAGCCTGGCCGCACGTCCGGACCTGCTGGAGAAACTGCAGCAGGGCATCATCGCCGCGCAGCGGCAGGTCGAGCACTTCGGCCAGGATTCCAGCCAGGTCAACAGCCGGCTGGCCGAGCTGTACGCCTCCACCCTGTCGATCCTCAACCCGCGGGTGATGGTCAGCGGCAACCCGCAACAGCTGCAGTTGCCCAGCGTGGTGGAAAAGGTCCGCACCAACCTGCTCGCCGCGATGCGTTCGGCGGTGCTGTGGCGGCAACTGGGCGGACGCCAGTGGCAGCTGCTGCTGTACCGGCGCCAGTGCAGCATGCTGGCACGCGGCCTGCTGACCGGGGCCACGCTGGATCGGCGCTGATCGCAGGTTTTCGCTCGGCGGAAAAGCAAACGGCGGGCAAAGCCCGCCGTTTTCCTTCCCTGGGTGAAACTCCCTTGCGATAACCCTATGCGCTGTCCCGTGCGCTTCGCCGTCCGCAGGGCCGCAGTATGCCGCGGCCGTGTGACAGTTTTAGAACCGCACCTCGCCGAACACGCCGATCTCGTTGGTCTTCACGTTCTGCACGTGCAGCGGTGCCGGCGTACCCACCGACTTGTCCGCCTTCTCGTGCTTCCACACGCCAGCGAGCTTGAAGCCCTTGGTCACCTGAAACTCGACGCCGGCGTTGTAGTAGACATCCTTGTTGGCGCTGTCCAGGGTCTTGCTGAGCTTGGCATTGTCGTAACGGGCGAACAGGTTGACGCCATCGGCGATCGCCACGCTGCCCCACACCGAGTAGCCGTCGGCCTTGTCCGTCGCCGTGGTCAGCACGTTGTTCCAGTTCCTGGCGGTGAAATACTCGGCGCCGAGACGGAACGCGTCGCTGGCGTAGGCCACCATCAGGTCGCCGCGCTGGGCGGTGTTCTGCGCGTCGGTCAACTGGGTTTCCTGACCACGGTGGCCACTGTAGCCACCGACGGCCACGACCATGTTCTCGAACGGCACGAAGCCCACGCGACCCTCGACGTCCACGCCCTTGCTGCGGCCCGGGTTCTTGTAGCCGTTGCCGTTGACCACGGACACCGCGTAGTTGAGCGACTTCCCGGCACCGATCTCGCCGCCCAGGTGCAGGCCCCAGTCCGCCGAGTTGCCGTACTTCAGGCGGTCGGTTGTGGTGGGTTCCACGTAGCGGAAGCCATAGTAATTCTCGACGAACGGAATCCACGGCATGTCGGTCGAACCGATGCGGAACACGGCGGCCTGGTCGAACTTGCCCTGCACGTACGCCTTCTTGACGAACAGGTTGGTTTCGCCATCGTTGCTGACGTAGTTGAAGTCGGTGGTCAGGCTCATCGACCAGATGTCGTTGAACTTGTGGTCGACGCCGAGGTAGAAGCGCTTCACGTCGATGCCGAGGCCGGACGCATTGGTCTTGCCGGTGTCGCTGTTCTTCTGATCAATGCTGGTGACATCGAAGTACATTCTTCCGGACAGCGTGGTGTTGTTGACCGCCTTTTCCAGTGCCGCGAACTTCTTGTCGCTGGCGGCCGTCACGTTGGTCGCCTTCTCGACCGCCTGGCCGGTGCTGACATTGATCTCGGATTGCGCGTCGGTGCGCTGTTCCAGTTCGTCCACCTTGGCCTGCAACGCGCTCAACTGGGCCTTGAGGAGTTCGACTTCGCTGCTGCTGGCGGCCGTGGTCGTCCGCTGCGGCGCCGCGGCGGCCGTGAAGCTGCTGACGCCCAGGCCAGCGGCGATCGCTACCGCAATCAATTTGGAACGCATGTCATTACTCCGAAAGTTGATGGGAAAATCTCGATCGCCCCCTCGATCCGATGGCCGGCTAGCGATTCGTTAACAAGTTTGCCCAGCGATTTTTACCGTTGAATGCCGCTTTCATGACACCACCATGACAACCGCGCCTTGCTTCGCCGCCTCATGCCGCGCAGCACGACTGATATGCTTCGCCGATGGAAATCCCCAACAACAGCGCCGCGCCACGCATGGCCGAACGGTTCCGCGGCTTTCTGCCGGTAGTGGTCGACGTGGAAACCGGCGGCTTCGACGCCGAACATGATGCACTGCTCGAAATCGCCGCCGTGCCCCTGTGCATGGACGCAGACGGCTTCCTGCAACGGCAGCCTACGGTATCCACGCACGTCGAGCCCTTCCCCGGCGCCAACCTCGACCCGCGTTCGCTGGAGATCACCGGCATCGATCCGACCAATCCGCTGCGCGGTGCACTGGCCGAGCGGCAGGCACTGGACCACATCTTCCATGTGGTGCGCGAAGCGGTGCGCGAGGCCGGCTGCCAGCGGGCGATCCTGGTCGGCCACAACGCCGCGTTCGACCTGGGCTTCCTCAACCAGGCGGTGAAACGCTGCGGACACAAGCGCAATCCGTTCCATCCGTTCAGCTGCTTCGACACGGTCAGCCTGGGCGGGCTTGCCTATGGCCAGACTGTGCTGAGCAAGGCCGTGCTCGCCGCCGGTCATGCGTTCGACAGCCGCGAAGCCCATTCCGCCGTCTACGACACCGAACGCACCGCCGACCTGTTCTGCAGCGTGGTCAACCGCTGGCGCCAGCTGGAGCTGTTCGAACAGGCGCATGTCGGGCTGGGCGTGGGCTGAGGCGAGAGCGGGGAACGGCAGAGCATCGCCGCTGTCGCTTTCGGTCTCTGATCACCGTTCCCCACCCATGTCATCTTCCTGAAACATTCATTTCATCCAATGGCAACACGAAGAGCCTGAAATGGCGGGGTCGCATCCGACCTCACTCGATAGGAGCTACCGTCTTGACCATCCGCAACTTACCTGTCCGATTCGCCGCCGTCGCCACCCTGGCCGTGGCCTCGACTTTCGGCGCGGCCGCCGCGCAGGCCACCGACATCACCGGCGCCGGCTCCAGCTTCGTCTACCCGGTCATGTCCAAGTGGTCGGCTGCGTATGCCGAGAAGACCGGCAACCGCCTGAACTACCAGTCGGTCGGCTCCGGCGCCGGCATCGCGCAGATCAAGGAAGGCACCATCGACTTCGGCGCTTCCGACGCCCCGATGAAGGCGGAAGACCTGCAGAAGTACGGCCTGGGCCAGTTCCCGATCGTGGTCGGCGGCATCGTGCCGGTGGTCAACATCGCCGGCGTGCAGGCGGACCAGGTCAAGCTGGATGGCGCTACCCTGGCCGACATCTTCCTGGGCAAGATCACCAACTGGAACGACCCGAAGATCGCC
This sequence comes from Rhodanobacter sp. Root179, assembly GCF_001428465.1. Lineage (NCBI taxonomy): Bacteria > Pseudomonadati > Pseudomonadota > Gammaproteobacteria > Lysobacterales > Rhodanobacteraceae > Rhodanobacter > Rhodanobacter sp. Root179. The sequence goes on from NZ_LMHR01000076.1 coordinate 16,657, forward strand.
GCGCTGAACGCCGGCCTGGCCCTGCCCGCCGGCAAGATCACCGTGGTGCATCGTTCGGACGGTTCGGGCACCTCGTTCAACTTCACCAACTACCTGTCCAAGGTCAGCAATGAATGGGCGACCAAGGTGAAGTTCGGCACGGCGGTTGAATGGCCGACCGGCGTGGGCGGCAAGGGCAATGAAGGCGTGTCGCAGTACGTGCGCCAGATCAAGGGCTCGATCGGCTACGTCGAATACGCCTACGCGGTGAAGAACAAGCTCGCCTGGGTCGACCTGCAGAATGCCAGCGGCAACTTCATGAAGCCGAGCGCCGAAGCCTTCGCTGCTGCCGCCGCCACGGCCGACTGGGCCAGCGCCAAGGACTTCAACCTGATCATGACCAATGCACCGGGCGAACAGGCGTGGCCGATCACTGCCACCACCTGGATGATCATGTACAAGTCGCCGAAGAACGCCGGCAACAGCAAGGTCGCCTTCGACTTCTTCAAGTACGCTCTGGAGCATGGCCAGCCGGCGGCCAGCGAACTCGACTACGTGCCGCTGCCGACCGCGCTGGTCAGCAAGATCGAGGCGTATTGGGCTTCCGAATTCCAGCATTGATGGTTTGATCGAAGCCGTTCTCCTCCGGATCGAGTCCGGGGGAGAACGGTGTGGTGAGGTTCACGAGTTCATTCACAGAGTCCCGCATGACCACTGCCTCCACCACCGACATCCTGGAACAGCGCAGCCGCCGCGACGCCCGTCACGAGCGGCTGTTTCGCTGGCTGCTGAAGGGCTGCGCGCTGATCGTGCTGGCGGCCCTGCTCGGTGCCGCGGGCGCCACGCTGTGGGGTGGCCGCGAGGCGTTCGCCACGTTTGGCTGGCACTTCCTGATCAGCTCGGAATGGGACCCGGGCAACGACGTCTACGGTGCGCTGGTGCCGGTCTACGGCACCCTCGCCACCTCGTTCATCGCGTTGGCTGTAGCCGTGCCGATCAGCTTCGGCATCGCCGTCTATCTGTCCGAAGTCGCGCCGACCTGGCTGCGCACGCCGATCGCCTCGGCGATCGAACTTCTGGCCGGCATCCCCTCGATCATCTACGGCATGTGGGGGCTTTTCATATTCGCCCCGTTCTTCGCCGAACACATCAAGCCGTGGTTGACCAACAACCTCGGCAACAAGCCCGACGACGGCCAGCTGTCGTGGGTGGCCGAACACGTGCCCTTCGTGGGCAAGCTGTTCGGCAGCGACTACCCGTTCGGCGCCAGCATCCTGGTGGCCGGCATCGTGCTGGCGATCATGATCATCCCGTTCATCTCCTCGGTGATGCGCGAGGTGTTCCAGACCGTGCCGACCCGGCTGAAGGAGTCGGCCTATGCGCTGGGCTCCAGCACCTGGGAGGTGTCGTGGGACATCGTGCTGCCATACACCCGCTCGGCGGTGATCGGCGGCATCTTCCTCGGCCTCGGCCGCGCGCTGGGCGAAACCATGGCTGTGACCTTCGTGCTCGGCAACGCGATGCACCTGTCGGCGTCGCTGCTCGATCCGGGCACCTCGATCGCCTCGACCATCGCCAACCAGTTCAGTGAAGCGGCGGGCCTGCAGAAGTCCTCGCTGATGGCACTGGCCTTCCTGCTGTTCGTGGTCACCTTCATCGTGCTGCTGATCGCGCGATTGATGTTGCGACGGCTGGCCAGCAAGGAGGGGCGCTGATGAACACCTTGTACCTGCGCCGCCGCATCGCCAACGCGCTGGCGATGGCGTTGAGCCTGCTGGCCACCCTGGTCGGCCTGGCCTTCCTGGCATGGATCCTGTGGGAAACCCTGCGCCAGGGCATCAGCGCGCTGGATCTGAAACTGTTCACGAAGATCACCGCCTATGGCGAGGACGGCGGCCTGTTGAACTCGATGGTCGGCAGCCTGGTGATCAACTTCATCGGCATCGGCATCGCCACGCCGATCGGCGTGCTGGCCGGCACCTGGCTGGCCGAGTACGCGAACCGCACGAAGCTGGGCGAGTCGATCCGCTTCCTCAACGACATCCTGCTGTCGGCGCCGTCGATCGTGATGGGCCTGTTCGTCTACACCATCATCGTGCTGCCCAGCACCGCCCTCACCCATGGCTCGACCACGTTCTCCGGTTTTGCCGGCGGCGTGGCGCTGGCGCTGATCGCGCTGCCGGTGATCGTACGCACCACCGACGAGATGCTGCGGCTGGTGCCCTCCACCCTGCGCGAGGCGGCGCTGTCGCTGGGCGTGCCGCAGTGGAAGCTGACCCTGCAGATCCTGATCCGCGCCGCCCGTTCGGGCATCATCACCGGCGTGCTGCTGGCGCTGGCACGGATCAGCGGCGAGACCGCGCCGCTGCTGTTCACCGCGTTCGGCAACAACTACATGGCGGTCAATCCGCTGGAGAAGATGTCCAGCCTGCCGCAGATCATCTACCAGTACGCCAACGACCCGGGCGACGCGATGCATGCCCTGGCCTGGGCCGGCGCGTTCGTGATCACCATGTTCGTGCTGCTGCTGAGCCTGGCCTCGCGCCTGATCCTTTCCCGCACCAAGGTGTCCCATGACTGATTCCGCCCTCGCCACGAACCCGGCGCCGGTGGCGCCCGCAGCGGCGGCGGCGCCCAAGATCACCGTGCGCGACCTGCACTTCTACTACAACGGTTTCCATGCGCTGAAAGGCATCAACATGGATATCCCGGAAAAGCAGGTCACCGCGATCATCGGCCCGTCCGGCTGCGGCAAGTCCACCCTGCTGCGCATCTTCAACCGCATCTACGCGATCTATCCGAAGCTGGAGGCGAAGGGCGAGATCCGGCTGGACGGCGACAACATCCTCGACCCGCGCTATTCGATGAACCGCCTGCGCAGCAAGGTCGGCATGGTGTTCCAGAAGCCGGTGCCGTTCCCGATGACGATCTTCGAGAACGTGGCCTACGGCATCCGCCACCACGAGAAACTGTCGCGCAAGGACATGGAAGGCCGGGTCGAACAGGCCCTGCGCAATGCCGCGCTGTGGGACGAGGTGAAGGACAAGCTCAAGCAGAACGCGCTCGGCCTCTCCGGTGGCCAGCAGCAGCGCCTGTGCATCGCCCGCGCGATCGCGCTGAAGCCCGAGGTGCTGTTGCTGGACGAACCCACCTCGGCGCTGGACCCGATCGCCACCGGCCGCATCGAACAACTGGTGGAAGAACTGAAAAGCCAGTTCACCATCGTCATCGTCACCCACAACATGCAGCAGGCCGCGCGCGTTTCCGACCAGACCGCCTTCATGTACCTGGGCGAGCTGATCGAGTTCGACCGCACCGAAAAGATCTTCACCAAGCCGGGCAAGAAGCAGACCGAGGATTACATCACCGGGCGGTTTGGCTGAGAGCCGGGATCCATCGCGGCGTCATTCCCGCGCACGCGGGAATCCATCTTGACCCGGCTCTTTCGCACGAAAGCGACATGGATTCCCGCCTGCGCGGGAATGACGGCTCAAAAGGCTGATTGAACACTTCGAGGCAACCATGAACACCGGCACCGACCACATCATCAAGAGTTACGACAGCGAACTGACCCGGCTCACCGGCGAGATCGTGCGCATGGGCGAGCTGTCGGTGACCCAGCTGGAAGCGGCCATCGACGTGCTGGAGCGCCGCGACGAGCGCGCCGCCCAGCGGGTGGTCGGCAATGACGAGGCGATCGACCAGCTGGAGCAGGAGATCGGCCACGACGTGGTGCGGCTTCTGGCGCTGCGGGCACCGATGGCCGGCGACCTGCGCAACGTGTATGCCGCGTTGCGCATCGCCTCCGACATCGAGCGCATCGGCGATTACGCGGCCAACGTGGCGAAACGCTCGATTCCGCTGTCGATGGTGGCGCCGGTCGCCCCGGTCCACGGCCTGAACCACCTCGCCAGGCTGGCCGCCGAGGAAGTACGCGAGGTACTGGCCGCCTACCGCGACCGCGATGTCGAACGCGCCTACCAGGTGTGGAAGAACGACGTGGTGCTGGACGAGGCCTATACCGGCTACTTCCGCCAGTTGCTGACCTACATGATGGAAGACCCGCGCAACATCACGCCGTGCACCCATCTGCTGTTCATGGCCAAGAACATCGAGCGCATCGGCGACCACGCCACCAACATCGCCGAGAACATCTGGTTCCAGGTCACCGGCGAACCGCTGGACAAGCAGCGCAGCAAGCGCGACCTCACCTCGAACCCGGAGATCACCAAGCTGGGCGAGTAGGCGTTTGCCTGCTCCTGCTAGCTCGCGGTGAGCTTGAGGCCGACGATGCCGACCAAGATCAGCGCGACGCACAGCAGCCGCGGCAGCGTGGCCGGATCGCCGAACAGCACGATGCCCAGCGCCACCGCGCCGACCGCACCGATGCCGGTCCAGATCGCATACGCGGTGCCGATCGGCAGCGTTTTCACCGCCATCGCCAGCAACACGATGCTGACCGCCATCGCCGCCAGGGTGCCCACCGTGGGCCACAGCCGGGTAAAACCTTCGGTGTACTTGAGGCCGATGGCCCAGACCACTTCGAACAGGCCGGCCAGCAGCAGATAGATCCACGCCATGTGGTGTTCCTCTGTGTGTGGCAGGGCCGTCCCCGCGATGGAAAAGTGCGCAGGGTCGTCCCTGCGCACGCCGCCGCTACGGCAGCCCGGGCGTCTCGCGTCGACGCTTGATGCCGCGCACGATGCCGTAGCCGCCGATCAGCAACCAGGCCACCTGCATGATGAACGCCGACAGGTTGAAGCTGCCGAAGCCCAACGACAGCATCACGCCGATCGCACCCAGCACATTCATCAGCTGGTAGACCAGCCCGCTACCCTGCAGCTTGCGCTCCTGCAGCAGGAAAAACGCCAGCAGCACCAGCGCCACGCCGAGGTAACCGGCCCAGTCGTACCAGAAGAAACTCATCGCTTCGCGCTCCGCTGGCGCAACGCCTCGAACAGCACCACGCCGGTGGCGACGGAGACGTTGAGGCTTTCCATCGTGCCCGGCATCGGGATCTTCGCCACGAAATCGCACAGCTCACGGGTCAGCCGGCGAATACCCTCGCCTTCACTGCCCAGCACCAGCGCCACCGGCCCCTTGAAGTCGACGCCGTAGATGGTGGTGTCGGTGTCGCCGGCCAGGCCGGTGATCCACACGCCGGCGTCCTTCAGTTCACGCAGCGTACGCGCCAGGTTGGTGACCGCGATCAGCGGCACCCGGTCGGCACCGCCGGCCGAAGCCCGGCGCACCACCGGCGTCAGGCCCACCGCGCGATCCTTCGGCACGATCACCGCGGTGACCTTGGCGGCCGCCGCGCTGCGCAGGCAGGCGCCGAGGTTGTGCGGATCGGTGACGCCGTCCAGCACCAGCACCAGGGCATCGCTGCCGTCGCGTTCCAGCAGGCCGGCCAGGTCGTTTTCGTGCGCCGCGGGCGCGGCTTCATAACGTGCCGCCACGCCCTGGTGGCGCGCTTCGCCGGCATGCTTGTCCAGCTCGTCGCGGGGCCGGTGCAGCACCGGGATGTTCAACTTCTTCGCGCGTTCGGCCAGCTCGAGCACGCGGGCGTTGCGCTGGCCATTCTCGACCAGCACCTCGCGCACGCGTTCGGCGTCGTTGCTCAACGCGCCTTCGACCGGGTTGATCCCGACGATCCAGCTCTCGCTCATGGCTTGCCTTTCGGTTTGGGTCGACGCCGCGGAGCCTTCTTCGCGGTGGGCGCGGCGGCCGGAGCCTGACCACGCTTGGGCGAAGCCTCCTTGCGCGGACCACGGGAGGAGGACGCTTCAGCCTTGCGGGCTGGACGCTGCGCACCGCGCGACGATGACGACGAACGCAGCGGCGGATTATCGCTCACCGCCGCCTTGCGTGGAGCCGGTGTTGGCGCAGGCACGGCAACTTCAACTTCCTTGCGCCCGAACGCGCGGCCGATCGCCTTCGCGGCGCGGCCAAACATGCCCGGCGCCTTGGTCGTGGCCGCGGCTTTCTTCGGCAACGAATAGCGCTCGCCACTGGCTGCATAGTCGTAGGCCTTGCCACTGCCGGTCGGCGTCGTCGCCGGGGTACGCGGCGAGACCAGCCGGAAGTCGATCTTACGATCCTCCAGGCTGGCCCGCAGCACCTGGATGCGCACGTGGTCGCCCAGGCGGAACTGCGCACCGGTGCGCTCACCCTTGAGCAATTTGCGGGTGGCGTCAAAGTGGTAGTAGTCGTTGGCGAGCTGGCTGATGTGGACCAGGCCGGACACCTTCGACTCGTCCAGTTCCACGAACAGGCCGAACGAGGTGACGCCGGTGACCACGCCGTCGAACTCGCTGCCGATGTGCTTTTCCATCCACGCGCACTTGAAGCGCTCGTCGACGTCGCGTTCGGCTTCCTCGGCACGGCGTTCGCGCTGCGAGCAGTGGATCGCCATCGCCGCCATGTCGCTGGGACTGTAGGTGTAGTCGGCCGGCTTGCGACCGGTCAGCGCATAGCGGATCGCCCGATGCACCAGCAGGTCCGGATAGCGGCGGATCGGCGAGGTGAAGTGCGCGTAGGCGGTGAGCGCCAGGCCGAAGTGGCCGCGGTTGTCGGGCTGGTACGCGGCCATGCTCTGCGAGCGCAGCAGCACGTTCTGGATCAGTTCGCGCTCGGGGCGGTCGTGCACCATGCGCAGGATTTCGGCGAAATCCGCCGGGGTCACCTCGTCGACCGGCGGCATGCGCAGCTTGAACTCGCGCAGGAACTGCTGCAGGTCTTCGTACTTCTCGGCCGGCGGCGGCTCGTGGGCGCGGAACAGCGCGGGGACTTTCTTCTTCTCCAGGAACAGCGCCGCCTGCACGTTGGCGGCGATCATGCATTCCTCGATCAGCTTGTGCGCGTCGTTGCGCTCGGTGGCGCCCATCGACTCGACGCTGCCGCTCTGGTCGAGGCGGAACTTCACTTCCGGTGTCTCGAAGTCGATCGCGCCGCGCCGCTTGCGCTGGCCGGCCATCGCCTTGTACAGCGCGTGCAGGTTCTCCAGCTGCGGCAGCACGTCGGCTACTTCGTGGCGCGCATCCTTGTCGCGCAGGCCGACCGCCTGCCACACCTTGTCGTAGGTGAGCCGGGCGTGCGACAGCATCACCGCGTCGTAGAACTTCGACTTGGTGACGTTGCCCTCGGCATCGACCAGCATGTCGCAGACCATGCACAGCCGCTCGACGTTCGGGTTCAGCGAGCAGATGCCGTTGGACAGCGTCTCCGGCAGCATCGGCACGACGAAGCCGGGGAAGTAGGTCGAGGTGCTGCGTTCGTAAGCCTCGCGATCCAGCGCGTTGCCGACCTGCACGTAGTGCGACACGTCGGCGATCGCCACGATCAGCCGCCAGCCACCGCCACGCTTCGGCTCGGCATACACGGCGTCGTCGAAGTCGCGTGCGTCGGCGCCGTCGATGGTCACCAGTGGCAGCTTGCGGATGTCGGTGCGACCCTCGCGCTCGGCAGCGGTCACTACCGCTTCCACCTGGGCCGCATCGCGCAGCACGTCGGCCGGCCATTCGTGCGGCAGGTCGTGGCTGGCGATCGCCATTTCCACCACCAGCGATGGCTGCAGGCGTTCACCCAGCACGGCGCGGATCTCGCCCACCGGGCCACGCTGGGCGGTGGGCGGCGCGGTGATCTCGACCACCACGATCTGGCCCGACTTCGCGCCCTGCTCCGTGCCCGGCTTGATCATCACGTCGTGATTGAGGCGGCGATCATCCGGTGTCACCAGGGTCACGCCGTCGTCGATCACCACCCGGCCGACCAGGCGCGGCGAACGCCGCTCCAGCACTTCGGCGATCGCGCCCTGCTTGCGGCCGCGGCGGTCGATGCCGACCACGCTGGCCAGCACGCGGTCGCCATGCATCACCGCGCGCATCTGCTGCGGCGACAGGTACAGGTCTTCGCCGCCCTCGTCCGGGCGCAGGAAGCCATAGCCTTCGGCATTGGCCAGCACGCGGCCGGCGATCAGGTCGAGCTTCTGGGTCGGCGCGTAACCGCCACGGCGGCCAAGCAGCATCTGGCCATCGCGCACCATCGCCCCGAGGCGCTTGCGCAAGGCTTCGAGATCGGTTTCTTCGTGGATGCCGAGCGCTTCGGCAATGCGCGCTTCGGTCAACAGCTCGCCGCGCTCTTCGAGCAGGGCGAGGATCGCCTCGCGGCTGGGGATCGGGCGCGCATAACGCTGCGCCTCGCGATCGGCATGGGGATCACGCACGGCGCCTGCGGCGGCCCGGGTGCGCTTGTCCGGCGTGGATGCAGCGCGCGGTGTCCGCTTGGCGGATTTCTTCGCGGGATGCGAGTCCTGGGGATGGCCGGACTTGGGGGGAGTTTTTCTGGTCACTCAGTATCCTTGTGATGTTTGCGCCGCGGAGAATGCCACGTCGCGAGAGATGGTTGTGAAAAAGTGTTGACAAGCCGTCGGCAGATGCCTAAATTACGCGGCTCACGCAGCTCGCTGAGCAACGTGACACCTGCCCAGGTGGCGGAATTGGTAGACGCACTAGCTTCAGGTGCTAGCGGGGGCAACTCCGTGGAGGTTCGAGTCCTCTCCTGGGCACCAATTGTAAACGAAGGCCCGCAGCGATGCGGGCCTTCGTCTTTTCCGGGTTTGATTAAAGTCAGGAAGGCCGCCTAACAAGGCGGCCTTCGTCTTTTTCAAGTTTGACTAAAGTCAGGAAGGCCGCCCGACAAGGCGGCCTTCGTCTTTCCGGATTTGATTGAAAGTCGGGACGGGCGCTCTTCAGCCCGCTGCCGGCCCCTTCAACTCAACCATGTTCCCCTGCGGGTCATACAGATAGATCGACGGCCCCTCACCCTGCGCGCCGTAACGCGAGCCCAGTTCGCCGATGCGCACGCCGTGCGACTTCAGGTGGGCCAGGATCGCCGCCTCGTCGTAATCCTCCACGCGCAGGCACAGGTGATCCATGTTGTGGCCTTGCGCACCCGGCGCGGCGCCACCGTGGCGACCCAGCTTGCCGTCGACGGCGACCAGGTCGATCAGCGAGCGGCCGGCGCGCAGTTGCACCAGGTCGATCTCGTCCTGCCGACGCTCCTCGCGGCAGCCGAGCACGTCGCAGTAGAAACGCTGCATGGCGTCGCTGTCGATGACACGCAACACCACGTGGTCGATGTCGGCGATCCGAATCATGCGCACTCCCGGTCGATGAGGCAGCCGAGCATAACGGGGGCGGTCCGGCGGCTCCCTGAACCGGGCGTCGGCCGGCCGCGACAGCCCCCGTTCCCCCTGTATAATCGCCGCGGTAAACGCATGGTGGGAGAAGCGGCCCGTCCCTCGCAGGACATGGCCGCTGCCGAAGACGCAACGCCCGTAATCGCTCAGGCCCCCATACCACCATGCGTGAACACTCTGGAGAGAGCGGCTGAAGCCGCCGCCGAAGGGGCACGAAACGCCGCCGCGTTTCCAAACTCTCAGGCAAAAGGACAGAGGGGCGCCCCGCGTGCGGCACGACACGCCAGTCTTCGGATGCCCAGCCATGAGCCACAACCCCACTTCCCTGCGTGACCTCGAAAACCACGGTGCCTTCATCGACCGCCACATCGGCCCGGACGACGCCGAGATCGCGCAGATGCTGCGCGTGGTCGGCCACGATTCGCTGGAGTCGATGACCGACGCCATCGTGCCCGCCTCGATCAAGTCCGCCGCACCGCTGGCCTTGCCCACGGCGATCACCGAAGAAGAAGCGCTGGCCAAGATCCGCGCGATCGCCGATCACAACCGGGTGTTCCGCAGCTTCATCGGCCAGGGCTATTACGGCACGCTGACGCCCAACGTCATCCTGCGCAACATCCTGGAAAACCCGGCCTGGTACACCGCGTACACGCCGTACCAGGCGGAGATCTCGCAGGGTCGCATGGAGGCGCTGATCAACTTCCAGACGATGTGTGCCGACCTCACCGGGATGGAGATCGCCAACGCCTCGCTGCTGGACGAAGCCACCGCCGCGGCCGAGGCGATGACCCTGGCCAAGCGCTCGAGCAAGAACAAGGGCAACGCCATCGTGGTGTTCGGCGACGCCCACCCGCAGACCATCGAGGTGATGCGCACCCGCGCCGAGCCGCTGGGCCTGACGATCACCCTGGCCGACTCCGCCGAGGCCTGGGATGCCGCGATCGCCGCGGACGACTACTTCGCGGCGCTGATCCAGTACCCGGCCAGCAGCGGCTGGCTGCTGGACTGGAGCGAGGAAGTGGCGAAGATCCACGCCAAGGGCGCGCTGGCCATCTTCGCCACCGACCTGCTGGCGCTGACCCTGTTGAAGTCGCCGGGCGAAATGGGCGCCGACATCGTGATCGGCAACACCCAGCGCTTCGGCGTGCCGTTCGGATTCGGCGGCCCGCACGCCGCCTTCATGGCCTGCCGCGATGCGTACAAGCGCTCGATGCCGGGCCGCCTGATCGGCGTCTCCATCGATGCCGAGGGCAACAAGGCCTATCGCCTCACCTTGCAGACGCGCGAACAGCACATCCGCCGCGAGAAGGCCACCAGCAACATCTGCACCGCCCAAGTGCTGCTCGCCGTGATGGCCTCGATGTACGCCGTCTACCACGGCCCCAAGGGTCTCACCCGCATCGCCTCCCGTGTGGCGCGGCTCACCGCGATCCTCAAGGCCGGCCTGCAGCAGCTCGGCTTCACCGCCAGCCACCACGACAGCGCGTTCGACACGATCAGCCTGAAGACCGGCGATCGCACCGACGCCATCGCCGCCCGCGCGGTGGCGCTGGGCGCCAACCTGCGCAAGGCCTGGGGCGAATACCTGTGCATCTCGCTGGACGAGACCACCACCCGCGCCGACATCGAGCTGCTGTGGCGCATCTTCGGCGGCGATGACGCGCAGTTGCCCAGCATCGACGCGCTGGATGCCAGCGCGCCGTCGCTGATCCCGCAGGCGCTGCAGCGCACCTCGCCGTTCCTCACCCACCCGGTGTTCAACACGCATCACAGCGAGCACGAACTGCTGCGCTACCTGCGCGCGCTGGCCGACAAGGACCTGGCGATGGATCGCACGATGATCCCGCTGGGCTCGTGCACGATGAAGCTCAACGCCACCGCCGAGATGATCCCGGTCACTTGGCCGGAATTCGCCAACATCCATCCGTTCGCACCCGCCGCGCAGACCCAGGGTTACCAGGAGCTGATCGCCGGGCTGGAAGCGCAACTGGTGGAGATCACCGGCTACGACGCGGTGAGCCTGCAGCCGAACTCCGGCGCCCAGGGCGAATACGCCGGCCTGCTGGCGATTCGTGCGTATCACCAGTCGCGCGGCGAAGGCCATCGCGACATCTGCCTGATCCCCGAATCCGCCCACGGCACCAATCCGGCGTCCGCCCACCTGTGCGGCATGAAGGTGGTGGTCACCAAGTGCGACGCGAACGGCAACGTGGACCTGGAAGACATCCGCGCGCAGGCCGCGAAGCACTCGGCCAACCTCGCCGCGATCATGCTGACCTACCCGTCCACCCACGGCGTGTTCGAGGAAGACGTGGTCGCCATCTGCGACATCGTCCACCAGCACGGCGGACAGGTGTACACCGACGGCGCCAACATGAACGCGCTGGTCGGCGTGGCCAAGCCCGGCAAGTGGGGCTCGGACGTCAGCCACCTCAACCTGCACAAGACCTTCTGCATCCCGCACGGCGGCGGCGGCCCGGGCGTGGGCCCGTGCGCGGTGCGTTCGCACCTGGCGCCGTTCCTGCCGGGCGCGCTGGGCAACGACGGCGCGCGCACCCAGGGCACCGGCCACGGCGCGATGGTCAGCGCCGCCACCTTCGGCAGCGCGTCGATCCTGCCGATCAGCTGGATGTACATCACCCTGATGGGCCAGCAGGGCCTGCGCAAGGCCACCCAGGTGGCCCTGCTCAATGCCAACTACGTGGCGAAGCGGCTGGCGCCGCACTATCCCACCCTGTACACCGGCCGCAACGGCCTGGTCGCGCATGAGTGCATCCTCGACCTGCGCCCGCTGAAGGATGCGACCGGCATCGGCGCCGAGGACGTGGCCAAGCGGCTGATCGACTTCGGCTTCCACGCGCCCACGCTGAGCTTCCCGGTCTCCGGCACCTTGATGGTGGAACCGACCGAAAGCGAATCGCGGGTCGAGCTCGACCGCTTCATCGACGCGATGATCCAGATCCGCGACGAGATCCGCGCCGTCGAGGAAGGCAAGCTGGACCGCGAGGACAACCCGCTCACCAACGCGCCGCACACCGCCACCATGGTCAGCGCCAGCGAGTGGACCCACGCCTACCCGCGCGAACTGGCCGCCTTCCCGCTGGCCAGCCTGAAGCTGCAGAAATACTGGCCGCCGGTGGCCCGCGTCGACAACGTCTACGGCGACAAGAACATCATGTGTTCGTGCATCCCGGTGGATGCGTACCGGGAAGACGTCGAAGCGTAACCATCGGTCGATCGTCCGATGCGAAGGCCCCGCCGCGGCGGGGCTTTTTTTATGGTGGAAAACCCGCGGCTAGAACCCGCGCAGGTCGTCCACCGGCAGCGCCAGCTTCGCACCGGTGATGCGTTCCAGGGTGCGACCCAGCACCTCGACGTTGTTGTCGAAGCTGCCATGCCCCGCGTCGATGGCGACCTCCGGATGCAGGCAGGTGGGCACCTTGCCGACATCGATGACTTCGGTGCGCTTGCCCAGGCCGGTCTGCTTCGCCACCTGGCGCCAATTGCCCAATGCCTCGGCCGTGCTGGACGAACCGTCCCAGCCCTTGTAGCCGGCGTCCATCACGTTCGCCAGGCCGAGGATCGGCGTGCGCACATCCAGCTCCAGGGCGTTGGACACCAGGTACAGCAGCGACTTGCGATAGATTGCCGCGGTGTTGTCGTCACGCTCGTTGCGGTCGGACAGGATGCCCAGGTAAAGCCGCTGCATCAGGGCATCGTGTGGCGCGTAGTGGCGGTTGGCGAACTGCACGGTGCAGGCCGGCGCGTACAGGTGGATGGACGCGGTCTGCGCCTCCAGCCCGCGCGCGGCCAGCAGGTCGACCAGGTAGCCATGGAAGATCGAACCGGCGGAGTGGCCGACCAGGTGGATTTCCAGCTGGTCGCCCCAGGTCTTGGCCAGGTTCTGCAGCGCCGTCACCAGCAGGTCGCCGCCCCGCGTGGGCAGGCTGGCGGCTTCGGCGTTTTCCTTCATCTCGCTCCAGATTGGCCGCGTTAGTGGACGCCCGACGGTGCGCTCGACGAGGATGTCGGTGGCGTCGCTGATCTTCTCGCGGATGCCGCCGGCCCGCGGCGGCTCGTGCCGGAACTTGTCGGCGAAGATGTCGCCGATCGATTCGAGCATGCCGGTCTTCCAGATCACGAACAGCGGATAGCAGCCGTTGCCGATGAAGTAGCGCCCCATCGCCCGCGCGCGTTCGATCGCCGCGGCTTCGCTGTTGAGTCCACCGTGGGCATAGATCACCAGCCGCCTGGTCGTCGCCTTCTGCTGGCGGAACCACTGGTCCGGCAGCGTGCAGGCCTGGAACAGCAGCGAGCGACTCATCTCGTCCTGGGTCAGGTAGCGCGTCACCCGGCCGTCGTTGCCCAGCACCACGCTGTGCTCGTAGGCGGTGGCCTCGTCCCACCACAGGCTGCGATTGGTGCCGACACGGCGGCTGCCACCCTTGCTGCCCGCCGCGAGCTGGCCCAGCACCACGCCCGACACGCCCATCGCGGCCACCCACGCGTCCATGCCATTGGCCAGCCAGTCGGCGTAGGTCAGCACGGCGAAACCGCCGCAGCCCCAGCTCTTGCCCCAGGAGTTCTGCACCACGAAGCCGTCGGTGTTGAAACCGACCAGGGCAAAGGCGTGGCCGTCGTCGTGCGAGGGTTTGCCGTCGAACGCGATCACCGGCAGGCTGTCGTGCCCGGCCAGCTTCCGGCGCACGGTCGGCACGTCCTGCCAGCCCTGGTGCGTGTTGGCCGACACGTAGATCGCGCCCACTTCATGGATCGCCGCCTGCAGGTCGCTGATCGTCTTCAGCTCGATGCGGTAATACACGCCCAGCGTGTTGGCGGTGGCGCGGGTGGCGTAACCGAACTTCGGCGGCTGCGTGTCCTCCTGCCGATACGGCCAGTCGACCTCCATGCAGACGCCGTGGTGATACCACCCCTTCAGCGCGCCACGACAGCTCGAACCGTCGTAGTTCTCGCCCGCGTATTCGTCGTAGCGGCGGGCGAAGTTGTAGAACATGCGCGGACTGACCGAAGCCAGTCGACCCGGCATCCCGCTCTTGCGCCAGCGCAGGTAGTTGACCACGCAGGCCAGGCCGAAACCGGTGCACGCGCCTTCCTGCCCCTGGTCGAGGATCAGGCCGGCCCCGGTATAGGCCGGCAGGAACTCGCTGACCTGCGCATCGGTGGGGTAACGATCAGGCAGGCTGGCCGGCGGCGGCTGGTAGGCGCGATCGCGCAGGTCGACCGGGTCCTTGCTGGCGTCAAGTTTCGCCGTGCCCGTCGCCGCCGCTGCGACGGCCTTGCGAGCCGCGCCGGCCTTGCGAGTCGCCCCCACGCCGCGAACGGCCACCGGCCAGACCGACGCGGCCAGCTGGAACACGTTGCGAAAGCTTGCCAGTCCGTAGCTGCCGCCGTTGACCAGCTTGCGTGCCGCCGCGTAGTTGTTCGCCGCCAGCGCCGTGCGCATCCTGTCCGCCGCGTGCGACAGGAACAGCGCCAGCAGCACGGCCGCCACCTCGGGCGCGTTGGCCAGGTCCGGAAAGCCTTCGATGTCGACGCCGATCAGGGCCGCGTAGGTGTGGTAGTTCGCCCGCCCCGTCAGCTGCACGAAGCCGCGGCCCCGATAGCGCGCGCCGTCGCCGGGCTGGTCGTTGCCCAGCGACTTGCGCCCGTCGTAGGCACTGAACGCGGGCAGCCCCGGCGTGGTGTTGAAGTGCGAGGGAAATTCGGCGATCGGCACGAAGCCTTCGCTCTCGGCGCGGATGGTTCCCAGCGCGGCGCAGATCATCATGCGGTCGCGCAGCCCCGCCGCGCCCAGCGCCGCCGCCACGTAAGGCAGGTAGCGCACGATGTTGGACTTCTTGGTGGCCGGGAACAGCCGCTGCACCGCGTCCACCGTCAGCGGCACCGCCATCGGTTGTGGTTGCATCATGCCGAGCAGGCCCTGGCAGCATGGCCCGATCACCGCATCGGCGACCATCCCGATGCCGGCTTGCCATCGCCGCGCCGCCGCGTCGACCTGCTCGTCGAAAACGTCGCCCGTCGCCAATCCCGGAAAGTCGCGCGCGTCGTCGCCGAGCACCCCGGCCAGGCGCTTGCGCAGCGTGGCGACATCGTTCCCGGAATTCCCCTTGACCAGCAGCAGTGTTGCCATGACGTATCTCCCCTCGTCCGTGGTGAAGGCTACGAAATACGGCGGCAGCATACGCTCGGTTCGGGGGCCGCACATGGCCCGCGGCGCAGGGAAAAACCGGCCACGGCAACGGGCACGAAGCGTGCCAGCGAACGCGATCTGCCGGCGTCGATCGCCGGTCCGACAGGCCTGGCGCCGGTCAGCTTGCCGCCACGATGCAGTCCCGGCCCTGCTGCTTGGCCCGGTACAGCCGCTTGTCGACGCTGTCGAGGAAGCCACGCAGCTCGTCGGCATGCGCGGGAATGCAGGTGGCCGCGCCGAGGCTGATGGTCAGCACCGGGCCGACCGCGGACTGCGCATGGGGAATCTGCTCGGCCAGGATCAGGTCGCGGCAGCGCGCGGCCAGCTTGTGCGACGCCGCCTCGTCGGTTTCCGGCAACAGCAGCACGAATTCCTCGCCGCCGAAACGCGCCAGCAGGTCGCGTGCGCGGGTTGCAGCGGAAGCCAGCAGCCAGGCCACGCGCTTCAGGCAGGCGTCGCCTTCGAGGTGGCCGTAGCAGTCGTTGTACTGCTTGAAATAGTCGATATCGATCATCAGCAACGACAGCGGCTGGCGGTTGCGCCGCGCGTTGCTCCACTCCAGTTCCATCAGCGCATCGAAGCGGCGCCGGTTGGCCACGCCGGTGAGACCGTCGCGGAAGGACAGCTCCTCCAGTTCCTTCTGCAGGCTCGCCAGCTTCTGCTCGGTCTGCTTGCGTTCGCTGATGTCGAACATGAAACCGATCAGCGAATCGACCGAACCGTCCGCCCGCCGCACCACGTGCACCACGTCGCGAATCCACACGTAGTGGCCGTCGCGGGTCAGCGCCCGGTAGTCGGCTTCATGATCGACACCGGCCTGCGATTGCGCCACGCAGAAATTCAGCACCCACTCGCGATCCTGTGGATGCATGCGGCTGGCCCAGTCGCCTACCGTCTGCCAGCTCGCCGGCGTCCAGCCCAGCAGCGCCTCGATCTGCGGTCCGATATAGGCGAACTGCTTGCTGTCCCAGTCGATCTTCCAGGGAATGGCCTTGGTGGACTCCAGCAATGTGCGGTAGACGGTGCTGTCGGGTTCCAGCTTTTCGAAATCGGCCATCGCTCTCGGACTCAAGCATGAAGACGGGTCGCCGCAGCCGCGGCGATCGCGCCAGCCGGCGCGCAGACGCAAGGTACATCGTCCGCCGGGCGTATCGCCAATCGCACCAGGCGGCGCCCGCTGGTGAAAGCGGGCGCCGTCCCGGGCTAGCGGATCAGCCGCCGTTCTTCGCCAGCCAGGCGTCGATCGCGGGCAGCCGTTCCTTGCGCACCATCTGCCGGTACTGGATGTTCGCGATCACCGTCTCCGCCGCGCGGCGCGAGCCCTTGGCGATGTGCGCGTCGGCGTAGGCGTTGATCTTGTCGATCATCGCCGGATCATTGGAGCTGGCGCCGATGCCCGGGTAGTAGCGGCTGCTGGAGGTGGAGTCGACCAGCTTGTCGATCTGCGCCCGGTGCGCCATCGCGAATTCCCAGGCCATGTCGGGGTGCTCGTAGCCCACCGCACGGATCATGCCGGCGCTGTTGGTGGCACCCGGTTCGTCGGTCAGCGCCAGCTCCAGCGCGCGTTTGGCCAGCGCCTTGTCCTTGCTGATCGAAAGCAGCGCGTACAGGCGATCCTTGATCAGCGGCGTGGTCTCGGCCTTGGCCTTCGCATGCAGCTTGTCCCAGCCCGCCGCGTCGGCATTGCGTGCCACCACCGCATAGATGGTCTTGCGCAGGGCCGCCGGCACGGCCTTCGGATCGGTGTCCTGCGCGGCGTAGCGACGCTGCACTTCGCTGATCACGTCGGCATCGCCGAGGTCGGCCAGCACGCCGATCAGCTGGGTGCGCAGGATCGTGGTGGGGTCGCCCTCGTCGGCCTTCGCCTCCCAGCCCACGCGGGCAAACACCGGCTTCAGCTGCTTGATCGCGAATGCATCCAGACGCGCCTGACGCGCGTCGTCGCCACGGTAATACCCGTGCAGGCCGGAGAAGCTGCCCGCGATGTCGCCCCAGATCTGCGGGTCGGCATCGGCCGGGGTGACCTGGGCCAGGTCGAGGTAGCTGGATGCTGGCTGCAGGCCGGCCATGCCCAGCGCCCAGCTGTCGCCCATCAGGCCCATCTGGTCGATCGGCGCCAGCTTGGCGAACTGGCCCTTGATCGCGGCGAATTCCGCCGGCGTGTACAGCGTGCGGTAGTAGCCGCTCTGCCCCGCGTTCACCAGCACCGGGCCGCAGCCGGCCACGTCCAGCGTGGCCTTGCCGTCCACCACGGTGCGGGCGACCTCGCTGCCGCCGATGCTCTGCGCGATCACCGGCACGTGCCACTTCAGCGGCGTCTTGTTCGGGCGATCCTTGGTGAACTCGCCCTGGCTCAGGGTCAGCGTGGTCTTGCCGTTGCTGCACGCGGACGAGGCCACGCGGATCAGCGGAATGCCCGGTTGCAGGGTGAAGTCGTGCGCAATCTGGGTGACCGGCTTGCCGGCCGCGCCCTGCACCGCCTTCCACAGGTCGTCCGACACCGTGTTGCCGTAGGCGTGGGCCTTGATGTAGTTGCGCACGCCGGCGCGCCAGGCATCGGGGCCGACATAGGCTTCCAGCATGCTGATCACCGCCTCGCCCTTGGCGTAGGTGATCGCATCGAACGCCTGGCTGGCCTGCTCCACCGTCTCCACGTGCTGCACCACCGGGTGCGTGGTGGCGACCGCGTCGCGCGACATCGCGCCTTCACGCGTGCCCACCGCATCCAGGTGCGTATGCCACTCCGGGTGCAGCTTCTCGGTGGTGCGCGCGGCCATCCACGAGGCAAAGCCTTCGTTCAGCCACAGGTCGTCCCACCAGCGCATCGTCACCAGGTCGCCGAACCACTGGTGCGCCATTTCGTGGGCGGCGGTGTTGAACACCGCTTGCTTGTCCGACTGGGTCGAGAAGCTCGGATCCAGCAGCAAGGCGTATTCGAAGGTGTAGATCGCGCCCCAGTTCTCCATCGCCGAGAAGAACTGGCTGCTGCCCGGCGAGGCGATGTTGTCCAGCTTGGGCAGCGGATACTTCACGCCGAAATAATCGTTGTACTCGCGCAACACGTCGCTGGCCGATTTCAGCGTGAAACCGGCCTGCGACTTCTTGCCCTTCTGCGTGATCACGCCGATCTCGGTGCCGTCGGCCATGGTGGTGGCGCGCTCGAACTCGCCCAGGCCGAAGAACAGCAGGTAGGTCGACATCTTCGGCGACGGCTGGAAGGTCACCCGGCTCATGCCGTTGCCCAGGTCCCTGGTCGAGGCGACCGGCATGTTGCTCACCGCCATCTCGTCGCTGGGCACGGTCACGGCGAGGTTGAAGGTGGCCTTGTACGCCGGCTCGTCCCACGACGGGATGAAGCGGCGGGCGTCGGAGTTCTCGAACTGGGTGTACAGTGCGCGCTTCTTGCCCGCCGTGGTGTCGTAATCGATCGCGAACAGGCCGTTGGCCTGGGTGCCGATCTTGCCGGTGTAGCTCATCGCCAGCTGGTAGGTGCCGGCAGGCAGCGGCTGGGCGAAGGTGAACGTCGCCGTCTGCGCCTTCGCATCCACCGTCACCTTGGGCGCGGCGATGGCGATCTTCAGCTTGGTCGGGGTCAGGCGCACCGACGAGAACGTCATGTCGATCGCGTTGAGCGTGATGCTGTGGGTCGGCTGCAGCACGTCGACGGTCACCGTCACCTGGCCGTCGAAGGCGAGCTTGTCCGCATGCGGCGTCACCGCCACGTCGTAGTGGCTGGGCCGCACCGTGCGCGGCAGCTGGGTGGTGGCCAGGTCGGTCGCGGACGTCGCCGCCGGCGTGGCCGCCATGGCCGTCATCGAAACGCCAGCGAGCGCCAGGGCGATCGCGGAAACCAGCAAGGTGCTGCGCATGAGTATCTTCCGTGTCAGGGTGGGCGAAGTGCGGAATGCCGCAGCTTGCCGGCGGAAGCCGTGGCGCTGCAGGCGCGATTCCCGTGATGGTGGCGCGCCGTCCGATCGGCGGAAACCGCCGGAAGTCATGGAGTGTGCCGGCGGCCGGTCAACGCGCCGCCCCCGGCGGCGTTCCTGTTCCGGCATGCCGCTGCTCGCCCGGCACGACATGGCAGTACCCCACCGCCGGCCTCCCACACTGAAGGACACCGCCATGAACCACGCTTCGATGATCCGCCTCGGCCTGCTCAGCCTGATCGCCTGCACTGCATTCGCCAGCGCCGGCGCGATGGCCGCCGACACCACCGTCCCCGGTCACCCCCGCGTCAACGAAGTCAATCAGCGCATCGACCACCAGCAGGCGCGCACCGCGAAAGGCGTCGCCAACGGCACCATCACGCCGCAGCAGGCGGCCAGCGACCAACGCCGCGCCGCCAACATCGCCCAGCGCGAAAGCGCCGCCGAAGCGAAGCACAACGGCCACCTGACCAGGGGCGAAACCCGTCGCCTCAACCGCGCGGAAAACCGCAACAGCCGCGCGATTCACCGCCAGCGCCACTGATCGCCCACAGGCAGAAGGCCCCGGCAACGGGGCCTTCAGTCACGGCGGCGCGACTATCGCCAGCCGGCAGCGCGCGCTGCGCGTTCCTGCTGCGCATTGAAGACATCGCCGCGCAAACGCGCATCGACTGCGTCCTGCACCGCACCCGGCATGCTGCTCGCTGCCTGGCGCAGGTCGCCGCTCCCGGACGGCGCCATCACGCTGAGCACCGGCAGTGTCCAACCCGTCTGTTCGTGGCAAGCCAGGCCGGCGCGTGCCGGTGCCGCGCGCAACACGAAGGTGCGGCAGATGTGTCCTTCCGCGCTGCGGAAGCTGAGGCCGATGGCGACTGGCGCCTGCGCGTCCGGCTCGCTGGCCAGCGACTCGTCCAGCGCATGGTTCAAGGCACCTGCGGCGAAGGTCTGGCCACCGTGCATGCGCACGAGATCGTCATGGGATCGCCAACTCCACAAGGCCACGGCGATCAATGCCACCGATGCGGCCAGCGCGGCCCCGGGCAGGAACCAGCGGCGACCGCTGGCGCCGCGGCGCGTCGATCCGGCGCGCGGGGCGATCGGTGTCACCGTGGCCGGTCGCGGCTGCAACATCGCGGAAAGATGCGCGGGCACCGCTTCATCGAGCACCGCATCGAAGGTGGTGCGCAACCGGTCGTTCACCTCGCGCATCCGCTGCACGCGTACGGCAAGCGCGGCGTCATGGGCCAGCACGGCGTCGACTTGCGCGGCGGCCTCGGCATCGATTTCGCCGTCCACGTAGGCCTGCAGGATATCGTCGTCGATCGGAGTCATGCTTCTTTCCCAAGATGGGCCTGCAACGTTGAGCGGGCGCGAGCCAGACGGCTGGTGACGGTGCCCACCGGCACTTCCAGCAGCTCGGCAGCCTCGCCGTACGACATGCCCTCGACCAGCACCAGGGCTACCACTTCGCGATGGTCCGGTGGCAACGCCGCCAGCGCCATCGCCAGTTCCAGCCGTTGCGCGGGCTGGGCGTTGCCGCTGTCCACGGCCATCTCACCAGCTTCCTCCGGCGCGAACAGATGCTGCGACCGGCCACGCGCACGCAGCTCGTCCCGCCAGGCGTTGCGCGCAATCGCGAACACCCACTTGTCCAGCGGGGCATCCGGCCGCCACTGTGCAGAGCGGGCCAGGGCGCGTTCCAGCACGATCTGCACCAGGTCGTCGGCATCGGCCACCTGGCCCGCCAGTGCACGCGCCAGGCGACGCAGGCGCGGCAACAGCGGGATCAGTCCTTCGCGTACGGCGTCGCTCGAATTCACGCATCACCTTCCACTACGTCCGCCGGGGAGGATTCCTTCCCTCGTGCGCAGCGGCGCGGTTCGAGGGCGTAAAGCGGGGCCATGCTAGCATCCGGCCCGGTTGTTCCCGAGGCCGTTGGCCATGCCCTTGCGCCGTCCGTCCGCCCTGCTCTTTTCGTTGTTGACCATCGCGTCTTTTCTGGTCGGCGCGACATCGGTGCAGGCACAGCTGCTGGGCCCCGTGCAGCACCTGCCCGACCTGCAGGCACCCGGCGCGGGCCTGCCGCCCGTGCTTTCCACACCACCCTTGCTCAGCATGGACGACCTGCTGCGCGGGTCGCTGTCGCTCACCCGAAAACTGCAGATCGACGTGCTGCGCCGAAGCGAGTCGAGGCGCGTCGATGTCGATCCCCAGGGCGCGCCGATCCTGCGCGGCGAATTCCTCGCGACGGGCTTGTTCGGTGCGCCACTGGACGCGGTGCGGGCGCTGGGGTTCAGCGTGGATCGCGCGACGCCGGCCGACGCGACGCTGGGGCTGGATTTCGTGGTCCTGCACGACACGCGTGCACGCAGCACCGCCCGGGCCATGCGCGCCCTGCGGCAGGCTGCACCGGATGCCGCGTTCACCTACCAGCATCTCTACCTGCCCGCGGGCACCGATGACGTTGCCGCTGCGGCGACCTCGGCGACACCATCGTCGAACGCTCCGCCGCAGCGCGTCGGGCTGATCGATGGCGGCGTCGATCCGTCCGATCCTGCGCTGGTGCGCGCACGCATCGAGCGGCACGGCTGCAGCGCGGCGAATCCGTCGCGGCATGGCACCGCGGTCGCCGCGCGCCTCGTCGCCGGTGACCCGGACACGCTGTACGCCGCCGACCTGTGGTGCGGCGACGCGGTCGGCGGTGCCACGTCGAACCTGGTGGACGCGCTCGCCTGGATGGCGCGCGAGCACGTGGCGGTCATCAACATCAGCCTGGTCGGCCCGGACAACCCGGTGCTGGCGCAGGCGGTGCGCGCGATGATCGCGCGTGGCCACGTGCTGGTCAGCGCGGTCGGCAACGACGGACCCGCGGCGCCGCCGCTGTTCCCAGCGGCGTACCCGGACGTGATCGGCGTCAGCGGCGTCGACGCGCGCGACCGCGTGCTGCCCGAATCCGGCAGTGGCGACCAGGTGGATTTCTGCGCATCCGGCGTGCTGGGCAGTGGCCGCAACGCGCTGCGCGGCACCTCGTTCGCGGCACCGATCGTGGCGCGCAAGGCCGCACAATGGCTGGACGCGCCCCGTGCCGGCGCCGCCGCCGACGTGCAACGGCACCTGGCCGGCGAAGCGCGCGATCTCGGCCCTGCGGGACGCGATCCACGCTATGGCAACGGGCTGCTCTCGCCCTGAACCTGAATCAACGCCGACCGCCGGTCGGCAGGGAAGGATCGACGAGGCACGAACGTAGTGGATGGTGGAAGCCGCGGATTCGCCGCCGGCAGGAGATCCACCATGCGCAGCACGCCTCTCCATCGCAACGCTCTCACCACCGCCCTGTTCGCCGGTGCGTTCGCCCTTGCCGCGATCATCCCGGCGCATGCCCAGGTTCTGGGCGGCGGATCGCTCACCGGCGGCATCACGGGCGGGCTCGGCAGCCCGGTCAGTTCCACCATGAGCCGCATCGGCGGCCAGATGAGCGGCTCCGCACAAGGCATGGGCAACCTCCAGGCGCCCGACATCAATCAGGCCGCCGCGGCACGACGGGCCGAACGCCTGCGTCGCCACGCCGCCGCCACCGCGACATCGGCGAAGGACGCGGCAACGGGCGCTGGCCAGTCGTTGAACGGCCAGGCCGGCACGGACACGGTCGTCGGCCTCACCGGAGCCGCGGGTGCGAACGCCGGCAACGGCGACGCGGCACTGAATGGCACGGGCAACCTGGCTGCATCGGGAGCCGGCACCGCCGATGCCTCGGGCATGCGTCATGCCGTGACGGGCACGGCAGCCGACACCGTCGGCCAATCGCGTTCAGCCGTCTCGACGGCCAAAAGCGGCGCCCGCGGGGCACTGAACCAGGTACAGAACGCCGCCGGCAATGCATCCGCCAACGCCGAAGGCAAGGCTGATGGTTGGGCCACCACCGGACTCAGCACAGCCCGGCAAGCCACTGCCACCGCCGCCCAATCGGCCCGCACCGCCGGCTCGCTCGGCACCGACGCGAGCGGCCGCGCATCGCAGGCCACCTCGAGCGGCGCAAACGCCACGCCCCAGCCGTCGGGCCATGCCGCCACACCGTCGCCGGCTCCGCTGTCGCCGACCTACAACGCCGTGAGCAGCGCGGAGGACAAATCGATCGACCTGTCCGGCTCGGGCAACGCCAGCGGCAGCGGCAACGCAGGCGCCAGCTCGACCTCCGGCAATCACGGCTCCGCCCATGCCAACGGCGCAGCCGGCGGCCACGCCAGCGCACACGGTTCGGCCCGTGACGGCGTCAGCACGTCCGCGCAAGCCGACGGACACGCCGGCGCCAGCGCGAACGCGCAGCAGCACTAAGTCAGCCGCTGGAAAGCAGGAGCCTCCGTCCGGGGGCTCCTGCATCGGTGCACACAAAGAAAAGCCCCGAATCCGGGGCTTCTCGTGGCACCCCTCGATGGGGCTACTCCTCCGGCGCCGGTTGCATTTTCTCCAGCACATCCTCGAACTCGGCAATCGTCGACTCCAGCGCGCCATGCAGCTTGTTTTGCTGATCCATCAGTTCCGCAATCCGGTCCGCCTGCTTCAGCTTCGACAACTCGCCGTCGTACAACAACCACGATGCGGTCAGCGCCTCCACATTGTTCCTGGAGTAATGCCGCATCTCCTTCAACTGCGCCAGCGTGTCGCCGATGTGGTCGAGCGGCGTCTTGGGATGTTCGTCGGACATGAGGCGTCTCCTGGTGCGGTTGATCGCTGCAACCACCGTAGTGCGGCAGGTGCGAAGCCCAGGTCAACATGATGAAAAGCCCCGCCGGAGCGGGGCCTTCCTGTCGTGGCAGAGCGTGTTCCTACAACGTTGCGTCAGAGCTTGCGCCAGTGATCCGGGATGCGCTTGTCCGACAGATGGCGAACACGCGCGACATGCAATGGACGGTCGGCATGGTGACCCTGCGCCCAGGTGATGGCGGCCGCCTGAGTAGTGGTCGTGTGCAGCGGATTGGCAGAGTGCGCTTCTTCAACGCAGTAGTGCGCCACCCCGTGCTCCACGATGAACAGACTTTGATTCATGACTTTGGCTCCCGGTGAAAACTGGCACGCGGCCAGTGCGCTTGACCGCACCTTGTCCGATGGTCGGACAGGTTCGTGATCAGGCCAGTACGGGCCCAGTCGGTGCCGGATCGCTCGCCGGTGCAGGATTGCGCGGCCCGCGGGCAAAACGGGCTGCCAGCGCCTTGCGCGCCTCGTCCAGCCCCTGCCCCTTGCCAGCCACCTTCAGCACCGCGTAACCCTCCAGCGCATTGGTCATCAGGTCGCTGCCCACCGCCATCTCGGTATCGACGCCGCGCTGATGCAGCTTGCCCAGCCGCACCAGGCGCGGGCGCAACGCATCCAGCGTGGCGATGTCGCGCTGGTAGCCTTCCAGATCGAAATTACGGGGCAGCACGCCGGGATTGTCGGCGAACACGTGGCCGGCCTGCCGGCAGAACGCCTCGGACTTGTCTCCCATCTTGGTCAGCCCGTGCCGCTGGTCCGGCGTCAGCGCGATCAGCGAGGCCAGGCCCGTTTCCAGCGCGGTCAGGGCATTGTCGATGGCCGTCAGTGCATCGGCGTTGAAGTCGATATCGATCAGATTCTGGGACATGTTCACTCCTTTGAATGAGTTGCGGATAAGCCAGCTTCGTTGGCCGGCGCGGCAGCGTAACGTGCGCATCACCCGCCACCCACGCGTTACCCGTAGGCAGGAAAAGAGGCATGGCGTAAGCCTCCACCGCAGCTGCTCGCGAGGACATCCCACGCATCAGTACGACCCAACCGACACGCACGCGGAGAACCCGTCGTTCCGCCGAAAAGGAGCCAAGCGCCGACATCAGAGACCCAAGTGCGACCGGAAAAGACCCTCGCGCCGACGAAAGAGAGCCACGCACGGCTCTGTCGAGTCTCGCGCTCCGCCGAAAAAGAGTCTCGGCCCGATGAAAAAGACCCGGGCTCCGAGGAAGATGAGCGGCGTGTGGCGCTGGAGAGCGCCAAGCGTGGGTCTTTTAGTCCCGCGCTTTGGGCTGAAAGAGTGGCGCCTGGGATGGGAGAAAGTCGCGAGTGGCTCTTTTACGCTGAAGTGACGTTCTTTTCGCCAGAGGGGAGCCACATTTCGACGCAGCAGGGCTCTGTTTTTCTTGGCGCAGGCCCCACTCGCCTTGCAACGGCTGTCCATTACTGGGTTAATCGCCTTCTGCCGACAGCCTGCAGGGGGCACGGATGACACCAGAGGCGAAAGCGCGGCAGACCATCGACCAGAAGCTCGTGGCGGCGGGCTGGGTCGTGCAGGACATGAAAGAGCTGAACCTGGGCGCCGCTTCCGGCGTCGCCGTGCGCGAATACCCCACCGACACCGGCCCCGCCGACTACCTGCTGTTCGTGGATCGCGAGCCGGTCGGCGTGATCGAGGCCAAGCGCGACGAGGCCGGCGAAAACCTCACCGCGCACGAAGCACAAACCGAACGCTACGCCAGTGCCAGGCTGAAATGGCGCAAGGACAGCCCGCCCCTGCGTTTCCTCTACGAGGGCACCGGCCAGATCATCCACTTCACCGACGGCGCCGACCCACGTCCGCGCGCCCGCGAGCTGTTCCATTTCTTCCGGCCGCAGACGCTTGCCACCTGGGCTACCCAGCCGGACACCCTGCGCCGTCGCCTCGCCGAACAAATGCCCGCCCTGCCCGAGCGCAACCTGCGCGCATGCCAGGTCAGTGCCGTCACTGGGCTGGAGAAGTCGTTGGCGCTGGCCAAGCCGCGAGCGCTGGTGCACATGGCCACCGGCGCCGGCAAGACCTTCACCGCGATCACCGCGGCCTACCGCCTGCTCAAGTTCGGCGGTGCCAAACGCATCCTGTTCCTGGTCGACACACGCAACCTCGGCAAGCAGGCGCATCAGGAATTCATGGCATACACGCCGCCGGACGACGGCCGCAAGTTCACCGAGCTGTACAACGTGCAGCGCCTGTCCAGCAGCCGCATCGACCCGCACGCGCAGGTATGCATCAGCACCATCCAGCGCATGTACTCCATCCTTTCCGGCGATCCGATCGACGATTCGGCCGAAGACGTCTCGTTGGCCGAGCTGCCCGACGCCGGCCCGCACAAGCTGGTGCGCTACAACCCCGCGGTGCCGATCGAGCAGTTCGACTTCATCGTCATCGACGAGTGCCACCGCAGCATCTACAACCTGTGGAAGCAGGTGCTGGATTACTTCGACGCCTTCCTGATCGGCCTCACCGCCACGCCGGACAACCGCACCTACGGCTTCTTCAACCAGAACGTGGTGGCCGAGTACAGCTACGAGCAATCCGTGCTCGACGGCGTCAACGTCGGCTATGACGTGTACGAAATCGAAACCGAGATCACCCGCGCCGGCGCCGAGCTGAAGGCGAAGGAATGGGTCGATCACCGCGATCGCCAGACCCGCGCCAAACGCTGGGCACAGACCGAGGACGACACCGCCTACGCCAATACCGACCTCGACCGCTCGGTGGTCAACCCGAACCAGATCCGCCAGGTGATCCAGGAAATGAAGACGGCGGTGGAAACCCGCATCTACCCGCACCGCACCGAAGTACCCAAGACCCTGATCTTCGCCAAGACCGACAGCCACGCCGACGACATCATCAGGACCGTGCGCGAGGTCTACGGTGAGGGCAACGCGTTCTGCAAGAAAGTCACCTACAAGGCCGACGAAGACCCGGACACCATCCTGTCCAACTTCCGCAACGAGTATTACCCGCGCATCGCCGTCACCGTCGACATGATCGCCACCGGCACCGACGTGAAGCCGCTGGAAGTGCTGCTGTTCATGCGCGACGTGCGCAGCCGCGGCTACTACGAGCAGATGAAAGGCCGCGGCGTGCGCAGCCTCGATGCCGAATCGCTGAAGAAAGTCAGCAACAGCGCCGACAGCGCCAAGACCCACTTCGTGCTGATTGACGCCGTAGGCGTGGAAAAATCGCTGAAGACCGAAAGCCGTCCGCTGGAAAAGAAGCCCGGCGCCACGCTCGACCAGTTGCTGAAAAGCATTGCCGTCGGCGGCGCCGACGACGACACCGTGCTCAGCCTCGGCAACCGGCTGGTGCGCCTGGCCAAGCAACTGGACGACAAGGCGCTAGCGCGGATCAAGCAAACGTCTGGCGGCATTGCACTCAACGACCTCGCCCGCGGTCTGGTCAGCGCACTCGACCCCGACCTTGTCGTGGCCGATGCGCTGGACACCGCCCAGGCCGCCGGCATCACCCGCAGCGCTGACACGCTCACCGCCGACGAACTCGCTGCCGCCCGCCACCAGCGCGTGCTGGCGGCCTGCCAGCCGTTCGACGATCCCAGGCTGCGCGACCTGATCGAGTCCGCCCGCCGCGAACGCGAGCAACTGATCGACCACATCAACCCCGACCAGGTCACCTTCAGCGGCTTCAGCGCGCAGGCCGAAGCACATGCCACGGCCACCGTGCAGGCGTTCGCCGACTACCTGCGCGAGCACCGCAACGAGATCGCCGCGCTGGATTTCTTCTACCAGCAGCCCTACCAGCGCCGGCAGCTCACCTTCGCCATGATCGAAGACCTGCACGACGCGCTGTCGCGTCCGCCGCTGATGCTCACCACCGAGCGGCTGTGGAGCGCCTACGCCCGCGTGCAGGCCAGCAAGGTCAAGGGCGCCGACACCCGCCGCCAGCTCACCGACCTGGTCGCGCTGGTGCGCTTCGCGCTCGGCCTGGACGACGAGCTGCGCCCGTTCGCCGACAGCGTCGACAAACGTTTCCAGGAGTGGATCTTCCGTCACAATGCGCAGCGCGCCACAGCGTTCACCCCCGAACAGACCGAGTGGCTGCGGCTGATCAAGGACCACATCGCGTCCAGCTGCTCGATCAGCCGCGAGGATTTCGACTACGCGCAGCTGGCCGACAAGGGCGGCCTACAGAAGGCGTGGAACGTGTTTGGCGAGCAGCTCGATGGGCTGCTTCAGGAAATGAATGAGGAGTTGGTGGCTTGAGTGAGCTTGCAGTAGGCAACGGCAATGAGTTGCCTGATTCCTGGACGACGGCGGCACTTGAAGACGTCGCCACGCTGAGCCCGAGATTCAGCGCCATGGATATTGACGCTACCGATCTCGTCCATTTCGTACCGATGGCTGCCGTTGCCGAAAATTTCGGTGGGATCGATGTTTCGCAACTTCGCCCATACGGTGACGTTCGCAAGGGCTACACGTCTTTTTCCGAAAGCGACGTGCTGTTTGCCAAGATCACCCCATGCATGGAAAACGGCAAAGGTGCGCTCGTTCCGCATCTCCCGCATAAGCATGCTTTCGGTTCGACTGAGTTTCACGTACTCCGTCCCGAAGGCGCGGTGCTGCCGAAGTGGCTGGCTCACTACTTGTCCCAACCGGATTTCCGCCAAGTGGCACGCCAGAATATGGCCGGTACCGCAGGGCAACTTCGCGTCCCGACCAAATGGTTGGCTATCGCTGGCATTCCCGTTCCACCATTGGCCGAGCAAACCCGCATCGTCGAAAAGCTCGAAGAGCTGCTGTCCGACCTCGATGCCGCCGTTGCCGAGCTGAAGGCCGCGCAGCGCAAGCTCGCGCAGTACCGCCAGTCGCTGCTAAAGGCGGCGGTGGAAGGCGCCCTCACCGCTGGCTGGCGCGCCGCCCGCCACAGTTACGACCATCCCCCACGGCCGTCATCCCCGCGAAAGGGGGGATCCACTGGATTGGCTTACCAGGGCGTCATGGATTCGCGCTTTCGCGGGAATGACGGCCAAAGCGAAACCGGCGCCGACTTGCTGCGACGCATCCTCACCGAACGCCGCACCCGCTGGGAAACCAGACAACTCGCCAAGTTTGCCGAGCAAGGCAAGACCCCACCCAAAAACTGGCAAACCAAGTACCCCGAGCCCGCCGCACCCGACACCATTGACCCACATCACCTGCCTCATGGGTGGGCGTGGGCAACAGTTGGCCAATTGAGTCTGGAGCAGCGATACGGTTCATCCGCAAAGACCGGCGAAAGCGCCGATGGTGTGCCGGTCTTGCGCATGGGCAACATCCAAGACGGCGAACTCGAGCTGTCTCGCTTGAAATATTTGCCGCAGGAGCATCACGAATTCCCTGACCTTTTCCTGGAAGATGGCGAGCTTCTTTTCAACCGCACTAACAGCCCTGAGTTGGTTGGCAAAACGGCGGTGTATCGCTCGCAAGTCACACCGTGCTCGTATGCCTCCTACCTGATATCCGTGAAGCTCTCCCCCAGATGTCTCCCAGAATTTGTCGCTGCCTACATCAATTCGGTGCACGGTCGGCACTGGATCAAATCAGTAGTCACGCAGCAAGTTGGGCAGGCGAACGTCAATGGCTCAAAGCTCGCCGCCTTGGCTGTGCCATTGCCTCCAGAAGATGAGCAGCGAGAAATTGTGAAACAACTGCTTGATCAACTCGGCTCCGCCACTGAGCAAGCCGCAGAAATTGAGCGCTCGCTGATGCAATCCGCCGCCCAACGCAAAAACATCCTCAAAGCCGCCTTCGCCGGCCAATTGGTGCCGCAAGACCCCAACGACGAACCCGCCAGCGTGCTGCTGGAGCGGATCCGCGCCGGACGCACCCTGGCTGGCACGATTAAGGGTCGTTCCGGACGAAAAAACGCGGGGAGTCCGTGACTACCTGATCCGGTGGTATGCACATGCATGCCTCCATTCGAAGCGAGACTAGCTACCAAGGGAAGGAGTGACGTCATGACAATCGCATCAATCGAAGTAGTGAAAGCTGCAGAGCTTCAAAGGGCTCTGGCAGATGCTCAGGGAGAGATCGTTGCAGATGTTAAGCTGACTCCAGCCGCGATACCTTCCGGCGGAGCTTTGGGCCTACTGGATGTATTCGTTGAGGGCCTCCCTGCGGGGACCGAATTGCAAACCGGCTTTCTTATTCAATCCAGGAATCCGGATGTTCTGAACATCGATGCGCTGATCTTTCAAGAAGACGGCTCCGACATCGTTCAGTTCGGCTTTGTCGACAACATGATCAGAGCTGGTGACCTTGCAGGATTTGCCCCTAGCCCCGTTGCTGGCGAAGGCGGTCTGTATACGTTGGGCTTTCTCCCCGCTGGCGAAAAGAACCAAGGTCAGGCGTTACACGCATCGGGCCTGAAGAGCTGGATTCCCCATGCTGCGTTGAAAATTGGCCGCAAGCTGGCGATGGACGCTATCAAGACGATTGCCCATGCGGTCGAACAGAAGGCAAAGCCGAATCCGGGGTTCGTAGCTATGAGTTCTGGCTATACGGCCAGAGCCAATGACGCGCAGCTCAATGCAGCCAACGGACAACGCGTGTTGCTTTTCGTGCACGGAATCTTCAGCTCCATCGAAGGCGGTTTCCATGCGCTGGGAGATTCGGGCCAGAACAGCACACTGAAAACGCTGCTCGATCGCTACAAGGGCAACGTGTTCGGTTATGACCACTGGACAATAAGCAAGACACCGCTGGAAAACGCGGTGGCATTGTTGGAAGCCATTCCTTCGAATGCCAACTGGAAGGTTGATCTGGTTTGCCACAGCCGTGGCGGCTTGATCACGCGCGCGTTGTTTGCCAACCCCGCCGACAACTCCGTATTGCAAATTGAGGAACTCCGCAAAATCCAGAAGCTCAGGCAAGATCGTATTGCCAATGTCGGTGAGGTGATCTTTGTTGCCGGCGCAAACCAAGGTTCGCCACTCGCCAACCCTGATCAGTTGCAAAAATTCCTCAAGATCGCCGGCGTCCTAGCCTCAAAGAGTCACTGCTTCGCACTTGATGTAGTTATCGGCTTGCTTCGCACACTGATATCAGCTGCCTACGACATACCCAGCGTCGTACAACTCGACGACAAGAGATCTCAGCTGATTGCTGATCTCAACGCCATCAACACCGTCATAGGTGCCAACCATGCGTATGGCGTGCGGGCCAATTTCGACTGTGCTGGATGGACATGGAAGGAAGCGGAAACGTTGGTGGAAAAATGGTTGATGCCAGAACTCAACGACCTCGTAGTGCCCTATACAGGCGTGGCAAGCAACCCTTTCATTCCGGAAGGTGATCATCTGTACGATTTTGATCAGAATGCCAGTCAGTCGAAGGTCTGGCACACCAACTACTTTGAGCAACCGCAAACGCATGAGTTCTTGTTAAAACATTTGAGTGGCGAACCCTGATCCAGCAGCACCACTGAAGATCGGCGTGGGCCAGCTATCTGAAAGCTCGCCCACGCCAAAACAATCATCAACACCAGACTTTCAACGGAAAATCGCTTCGCATGAACAGCAACACCCTCGTCCAGAAGATCTGGAATTTCTGCAACACGCTGCGCGACGACGGCGTGGGCTATGGCGACTATCTGGAGCAGCTGACCTACCTGCTGTTCCTGAAGCTGGCGCACGAATACTCGCTGCCGCCACACAACCGCGACACTCGCGTACCACGCAGCTGCGACTGGGCCAGCCTGCGCGACAAGACCGGCGAGCCGCTGGAGGCGCACTACATCAAGCTGCTGCACAAGCTCGGCGAGGAGCCGGGCATGCTCGGCGCGATCTTCTTCAAGGCGCAGAACAAGATCCAGGACCCGGCCAAGCTGGCGCGGCTGGTACAAATGATCGACGCGGAGAACTGGCTCAGCCTGGAAACCGACGTCAAGGGCGACCTCTACGAAGGCCTGTTGCAGAAGAATGCCGAGGACACCAAGAGCGGCGCCGGCCAGTACTTCACCCCGCGCCCATTGATCCAGGCGATGGTGGAATGCGTGCAGCCGGAGCCGAAGAAAACCGTGGGCGATCCAGCCTGTGGCACGGGAGGTTTCTTCCTAGGCGTACACGAATGGCTGACTCGCAAGGACAGCCACCTCAATCCTTCGCAGGCCAGGTTCCTGCGCCACGAGACTTTCTACGGCAACGAGATCGTCGCCAGCACGCGCCGCATGTGCCTGATGAACTTGTTCCTGCACAATATCGGCGAGCTGGATGGTGCGCCCGCCGTGGAACGCTCCGATGCACTCGTCTCGGAACCCCGCGTTCTGGTGGACTACGTGCTGGCCAACCCGCCCTTCGGCAAGAAGAGCAGCATGACCATCACCAACGAGGACGGCGAGGAAGATCGCGACGCGCTGACCTACGAGCGCCAAGATTTCTGGCAGACCACCTCGAACAAGCAGCTCAACTTCCTGCAGCACATCGTCTCGATGCTCAAGACCACCGGCCAGGCCGCCGTGGTGCTGCCGGACAACGTGCTGTTCGAAGGTGGCGCCGGCGAAAAGATTCGCCGGAAGCTGCTGGAAACCTGCGACGTCCACACCCTGCTGCGCCTGCCCACCGGCATCTTCTACGCGCAGGGCGTGAAGGCGAACGTGGTGTTCTTCGACGCCAAGCCCAAAGACGGCAAGGTG
The DNA here is from genome assembly GCF_001428465.1 of Rhodanobacter sp. Root179. Taxonomy (NCBI): domain Bacteria; kingdom Pseudomonadati; phylum Pseudomonadota; class Gammaproteobacteria; order Lysobacterales; family Rhodanobacteraceae; genus Rhodanobacter; species Rhodanobacter sp. Root179. The sequence goes on from NZ_LMHR01000076.1 coordinate 49,386, forward strand.
CACACCAAGGGCGTGTGGATCTACGACCTGCGCACCAACAAGCACTTCACCCTGAAAACCCGCCCGCTCAAGCGCGACGACCTGCAGGACTTCATCGACTGCTACCACCCGGCCAACCGCCAGCGGCGCAAGGAAACCGAGCGTTTCAAATACTTCGACTACAAGACGCTCGTCGCCCGCGACAAGGCCAGCCTCGACATCTTCTGGCTAAAAGACGACAGCCTCGACAACCTCGATGACCTGCCCGCCCCGGACATACTGGCGCAGGAGATCGTGGAGCATCTGGAGGCGGCGCTGGCCTCGTTCCGGGACGTGGCGGCGGCGCTGCCGCGAAGTGGTGAACAGTGAGTGAGGCTATTTTCGGCCTGCAATTGCCGACATTTGGGACATTGAAGACAGTTCGCAGACATCACGGGCCCGATATCAAACTGTCTAGACTCATCGCATCAAACTTGGGGAAATAGATGAGCATCGAATTTGGCGTATGGCGTGTTGACGGTGATACCCCTCAACGCTTGGCATTGCAGGGAAACGACCAGGAGAAGCAGCTCAAAGAATGGCTGATTCAGGACCTTGGCATCATCGCGCCGGACCTCCTTCTGATCGGCTCAGAGGTGGTCACTTTCGACAAAGAGCGCATCGATCTACTGGCAATTGATCGCGGTGGGAAACTGTATGTAATTGAGCTCAAGCGCAACCTGGCACGGCGTGATGTGGTTGCCCAGGTACTCGATTATGGAGCCTGGATTGCCGAACAAGAGCTGGTAGACCTCGCCTCAGTGTTCGAGAGACACAATCCCGGCAAGACGCTCGGCGGTGCGTTTCATGCTCGATTCGGTGAAGCGTTGCCCGACGAGTTGGATACAGCACACGAGCTCTGGATTGTTTGTGCTGGCATGGACTCGCGAACGGAAGCCGTATGCCGCTATTTGGCTGACCACTACGAGCTTCCGATCAACGCCGTATTTGTTCACTTGATGCGAGATGGTGACCGGACATATCTGGCGCGAGCTTGGCTCCGTGATCCCACCCAGCCCCCCGTAGGCGTTAACGAAGCCTTGAGCACGAATCGGGAGTTTTACGCCAACTTCGGCGAGTACGATGAGCGATCCTGGGATGAAGCCCGCAAATACGGCTTCATCTCTGCGGGCGGTGGCCGGTGGTACTCGCGCACACTCAACCTGCTAAAACCGGGGGATCGGGTCTGGGTACGAGTCCCACGCCAGGGCTACGTTGGTGTCGGGCTGGTCGTCGCAAAGGCCGAGCCGGTCGACGACTTCATGGTCGACGAAGGCGGCCAAGAACGGCGGCTCGTGGATGTGGCGCCCGTTATCGCTCGCGCTAGTCGTTACAGCGACGATCCGGAAACCGCTGAGTATGTCGTACGCATCGATTGGATGAAGACCGTGCCGTTATCCGAGGCATTCGATATGCCAGGCTTCTTCGCTCAACAAAATACCGTCGCCCGCCCCCGAGCCGAGTCCTGGGTAAAGACCATAACTCGCTTGAAGGAGCACTTCGGCATCAAGGGGTGAGCGGGCGGTCCCTCGATTCGAGCAGAATTCAACTCCTAGGTTGAAAGTTTCCAAATCAACCTAGGAATTGAATGCCCATCGCTCCGCACCGTCGACAGATGGATGATCTCCATAAATCAAAAAAGCCCCGCATCGCGGGGCTTTTTTGTGTCACGTCATCGCCACCGCTCAAGCGAACGGATCATCCAGGCTGATCGTGTCATCGCGATCCGCACCGGTGGCGACCAACGCCAGCTTGCAACCCGACAGCTCCTCGACCGCACGCAGGTACGCACGCGCCGCCGGCGGCAGCTTGTTCCATTCGCGGATGCCGGCGGTGGATTCCTGCCAACCAGGGAATTCCAGGTAGACCGGCTTGCACTCGTCCCAGCCGTCGGCGTCGAGCGGGGCCAGTTCGCGGCGTTTGCCCCGGTATTCGTAGGCTATGCAGACCTTGATGGTTTCCAGGCCGTCGAGCACGTCGAGCTTGGTGATGGCCAGGCCGTTGATGCCGTTGATCTGCGTGGCGCGCTTCAGCGCGACCAGGTCGATCCAGCCACAGCGGCGCGGGCGACCGGTGCTGGCGCCGAATTCGTTGCCAACCTTGCGCAGGCGCTCGCCCATCTCGTCGTGCAGCTCGGTGGGGAACGGGCCGCTCCCGACGCGGGTGGCGTAGGCCTTGCAGATGCCCAGCACGTAGTCGATGTCGCGCGCGCCCACGCCGGTGCCGGCCAGCGCGCCGCCGATGGTGGTGTTGGACGAGGTGACGTAGGGATAGGTGCCGTGGTCGATGTCAAGCAGCGCGCCCTGGGCGCCCTCGTACAGGATGTTGCCGCCTTCGGCGCGCACGTCGTGCAGGATGGTGGCGACGTCGTCGACCAGCGGACGGATGTACTCGCCCCAGGCCAGCGCGTCGTCGAGAACCTTCTGGTAGTCGACCGGCTCGACCTTCAGCCACTGGGTGAGGATGAAGTTGTGGTAGTCGACCGCGGTCTTGATCAGCGCCGGCAGCTCGTGCGGGTACATCAGGTCGGCCACGCGCACGCTGCGGCGGGCGACCTTGTCCTCGTAGGCCGGGCCGATGCCGCGGCCGGTGGTGCCGATGGCCTTGCCGCCGGCAGCGATCTCGCGCGCTTTGTCCACCGCGATGTGGTACGGCATGATCAGCGGGGTGGCCGGGCTGATCTTGAGGCGCGAGCGCACTTCGACGCCGTTGGCCTCGAGCTCGGCGATCTCGCTGATCAGCGCCTCGGGGGACAGCACCACGCCGTTGCCGATCAGGCACAGCGCGTCGTCGCGCAGGATGCCCGAGGGGATCAGGTGCAGCACGGTCTTCTTGCCCTTGATCACCAGCGTGTGGCCGGCGTTGTGGCCGCCCTGGAAGCGCGCCACCGCGCTGACCCGCTCGGTCAGCAGGTCGACGATCTTGCCCTTGCCTTCGTCGCCCCACTGGGCTCCGAGGATGACTACTGACTTGCCCATTGCATTACTCCGGGAGGTTTCGATCAGGTTTTGCGCCGCCGGGATGAGGCTGCGCGTATCAATGAAAAATCTGCAGCAGCACCAGTCCGGCCACCATCGCGCCGGCGCCGATCAGACGCAAGCTGCGCGGCGGCAGTTTCAGCGCCTCGCGCATCATTGCCTGCCAGCCGCGCGGCGCCGCGAACAGCATGAGTCCCTCGATCACCAGCACCAGGCACAACGCGGCACCCAGCTGGCGCATCGGCCGCGACTCAGCGCTTGGAGCTGGACTGTTCGAAGTAGCGCAGGAACTCGTCGTCGGGCTTCAGGATCATCACGCCCTTGCCATCCTCGAACGAACTGCGGTACGCCGACAGGCTGCGATAGAAGCTGAAGAACTCCGGATCCTGGTTGTAGGCCTGCGCATAGATGGTGGCCGCCTGGGCGTCACCCTCGCCGCGGATCTTGGCCGCATCGCGCTGGGCATCGGCACGCAGCACCTGGCCCTGGCGGTCGGCGTCGGCCTGGATCGTCTCGGCCGATTCCTGGCCGGTGAAGCGCAGTTCGTTGGCCAGCTGCAGGCGCTCGGCGCGCATGCGCTTGTACACCGATTCGCTGACCTCGTTGGGCAGGTCGATGCGCTTGATGCGCACGTCGACCACGGCGATGCCGAGGTTCTTGCGCGCCGACGCGTCGGTCTGTGCGCGCACGCGTTCGGTGATGTCCTTGCGGCCGCCGGAGATCAGGTCGGGCAAGGTACGGGCGTTGAACTCGAAGCGCAGCGCGTCCTTCACGATCGGGGTCAGCCGCTGCGCGGCCTGCAGCTGGTCGCCGCCGGTGGCGCGGTAGTAGGCGGCGTTGTCGGCGACGCGCCACTTCACGTAGAAGTCGACGTTGACGCTCTTCTTCTCGGAGGTGAAGTAACGCTCCGGCGGCGCGTCCAGCGACAGGATGCGTTTGTCGAAGTTCATCACCTGCTGGATCACCGGCAGCTTGAAATGCAGGCCGGGCTGGTAGTCGGTGCGCACGATGCGACCGAACTGCAGCAACAGGGCGCTGTGCCCTTCGCTGACCACGAACATGCTGTTGATGCCCAGCAGGGCGACCAGCACGGCGAGGACGATGGAGCCGATCTTCATCATGGCTGCGCTCCCTTGCTGGCCGCATCGCTGCTGGCGGGTGCGACCACCGTGCCCACCACCGCCGATTCGGGCGAGGTGGTCGTGGCGCCGCCCTGCAGCGTCGGCAGGTTGATGATGTTGCGACCGCCAGAGCCGTCGATCACCTTCGGGTTCTTCGCCATCACCTGTTCCATCGTTTCCAGCCACAGCCGCTTGCGGGTCACTTCCGGCGCGGCCTTGTATTCCTTCAGCAGCAGGTCGAAGCGTGCCGCGTCACCCTGGGCGCGGGCGATGCGCTCGGCCTTGTAGCCGGCCGCTTCGGCCGCGATGCGGGCGGCGTCGCCGCGGGCCACGGGCACCACCTTGCTGGCGTAGGCCAGGGCGCCGTTCTCGATGCTCTGCTTGTCTTCGCGGGCGTTGTTGACGTCGTCGAAGGCGTCCTTCACCTCGTTCGGCGGCGCCACGTTCTGGAAGCTGACCTCGGTGACGCGCAGGCCGGAGTCGTAGCCGTCCAGCGTTTTCTGCAGCGCCTGCTGCGCCTGGGTGACCAGGCTGGCGCCGGCGGCGGACAGGATCTGGTCCATGTCGCTGCCGCCGATCACCGAACGCACGGCGGCCTCGGCCGCGGCGCTGATGGTGCCGTCGGGGTCGTTCAGCGAGAACAGGTATTTGCGCGAGTCGTCCACCTGGTACTGCACGGTGAAGTCGATCGTGATGATGTTCTCGTCGCGGGTCAGCATGGCCACCTTGTCGGTGACCGAGCGGATGCGGGTGGCCTCGACCTTGTTCACCGACTCGATCGGCTGCGGCAGCTTCAGGTGGAAGCCCGGCGCCAGGGTGCGCGAATACTGGCCGAACCGCAGCACCACGCCCTGCTGGCGCGCGCCGATGATGGTGTAGCTGCTGAACAGCAGGCCGACCACCAGCAGCACCACGATGCCGGTGAGGATGCTGCCCGGCCCCTGCCCCATCTTGCCGACGCGGTTCCTGGCCTTGTTCAGCAGGTCATCCACCGGCGACTTGCCGCCCTGGCGGTTTCTGTTCCACGGATCTTTTTGCCCGTTGTTGCCGGGTTCATTCCATGCCACGAGTCAGTCTCCTTTGGGGACGTCCGGGGGCCGGCAACCACGGTCGAAACACGTGTTGCACCGGGTTGCATTGAGATTCAGCCGAGGCTGTCGAAAGTCCTGTGCGAGCCGCCTTTCGCGACCGCGCAAACATCGGGGATTCTATCAGAGCGCGCCCGTCGCCGCGCGCCGGGAACGGCGTCATTCCGCCACGGCCAGCAGTTCCTGCAGCAGTTTCGCCTCGGCCGGATCGCCGCCGCCAAGCGGGGCGATGACACTGCGCGGGGCGTCGATGTGCAGCTGCCAGCCATGTTCGTCGATCGACTCGCCGCTGATGGCGCCCGCCGCCTTGAGCCGCGCATGCAGGCGCCCGGCCGACAGCGGCAGGTGCAGCGGCGAGCGTACCCGCTCGCCGCCCAGCAGCTCGCCCAGCGCCTGGCGCAGCAGGTCGAGGCCGACGCCGTTGGCGGCGGACAGCCAGACCCGCACCGGCTTGCCGCTGGCATCGCGTTCGATCCGCGGCTCGGCACCGGCCAGGTCGATCTTGTTCATCACCCGCAGTTGCGGCACGTCACCGGCGTCGATTTCCTCCAGCACGTTGTCGACCACCCGATGCAGCCGCTCACGCTCCTCGTCGGCGGCGTCGCTGACGTGCAGCAGCAGGTCGGCATCGCGGGCCTCGGCCAGGGTGGCGCGGAAGGCGGCGACCAGGTCATGCGGCAGTTCGCGGATGAAGCCCACCGTGTCCGCGATCACAGCCGGTCCGCAACTGAGATCCTCCAGCTTGCGCACGGTGGGATCGAGGGTGGCGAACAGCAGGTCGGCGGCGAACACGTCACCGGTGGTCAGCGCGTTGAACAGGGTCGACTTGCCGGCGTTGGTGTAGCCGACCAGGGCCACCCGCGGCACCGTGTTGCGCAGACGCGCACGGCGCTGCTGGCCGCGCTGGACCTGGACCTTTTCCAGGCGTTTGGTGAGCTGCTTGACCCGCTCGCCGAGCAGGCGGCGGTCGGTCTCCAGCTGGGTTTCGCCGGGACCGCGGTTGCCGATGGCGCCGCCGCGCTGGGCGTCCAGATGGGTCCAGCCGCGCACCAGGCGGGTGGCCAGGTGCTTCAATTGGGCCAGTTCCACTTCCAGCTTGCCCTCGTGCGAACGGGCGCGCTGGGCGAAGATGTCGAGGATCAGCCCGGCGCGATCGACCACGCGCACGCCCAGGTGCTTTTCGAGGTTGCGTTCCTGCACCGGGGTCAGCAGGTGATCGACCAGCACCAGGTCGGCGTCCAGCGCACGCGCCGCCTCGGCGACCTCGTTGGCCTTGCCGCTGCCGATGTAGTAACGGGGGTTGGGATCTTCGACGCGGGCGCTGATCACGGCGAGCACCTCGGCGCCGGCGGACTTCACCAGTTCGGCGAACTCCTCCGCACGGCGTGCCGTGTCGCCCTCGCCACGCGAATGCGGCAGGACGAGGACGGCACGATCGCCTTTCTTTTGACGGTCAAACACGAGTGGGCGTGATCCTTCGGGAGCAAACCTTCTTCATGCGGGCTGACCGCCGCTGTATCAAGCGTCGGCGTCGGTGCCGCCCGAGGCATCTGCCGGATGGTCGTGGCCATCGTGGCCGTCATGACCATTGCCGATGCGCACATTGCGACTGGGCACCACGGTGGAAATGGCGTGCTTGTAGACCATCTGGCTGACCTGGTTGCGCAGCAGCACCACGAACTGGTCGAACGACTCGACGGTCCCCTGCAGCTTGATGCCATTGACCAGGTAGATGGCCACCGGCACCCGTTCGCGCCGCAAAGCATTCAAAAATGGATCCTGCAACGATTGCCCCTTGGACATTTCTTGTTCTCCCCTTGCACCAAACAGACCGGAGAAAAAACGCCAGTGGCGCCCCGGCCCAACATGACTCGATGTTAACTGCTTTCAAATGCTTGATGAAAGAAGATTTTTGCGCCCCGCAAGTGCGTGGCGTCACATTGGCGGCACGGGCTCTGCCGGGGGATCGACAAACAGCTGCACTGCGCCGGCAACGCGCGTCGCCAGGCCGGCCTGATCGGGCTCGAACAGGCGTGCGCCGTGATCGCTGCGCAGCCAGGTGATCTGGCGCTTGGCCAGCTGGCGGGTGGCGAAGATGGCCCGATCGCGGAACTCCGCGGCGTCGCTGCGGCCATCCAGGTGTTCCCACGCCTGCCGATAGCCGACGGCGCGGATCGCCGGCAGGTCGGCATCGAGATCGCCCCGGACACGCAACGCGCGCACCTCGTCGAGGAAGCCTTTGGCCAGCATGGCGTCGAACCGCTGCGCGATGCGCTGGTGCAGCAGCTGCCGGTCGGCCGGCAGCAGCGCGATCTTCAATACCCGCCACGGGAATACCGCGCCCGCCCCGCCCCGCTGCAACTCGGACAGTGGACGGCCGGCCAGTTCGAACACTTCCAGCGCACGCTGCAGGCGCTGGGTGTCGTTGCTGTCGATGCGGCTTGCCGCGACCGGATCGACCTGGGCCAACCGCGCATGCAGCGCCGGCCAGCCGGACTGCGCCGCTTCGGCGCCCAGCCGCGCCCGCGTGGCCGGATCGGCCTCGGGCAGGTCGGACAGGCCGAACTGCAACGCGCGGAAATACAACCCGGTGCCGCCGACCAGCAGGGGCACCCGGCCCCGCGCGCTGATCCGCTCCATCACCGGCACCGCATCGGCACAAAAATCCGCGGCCGAGTACGGTTGCGCCGGATCACGGATGTCGACGAGCGCGTGGGGATAACGTGCCAGCGTCGCCGGATCGGGCTTGGCCGTGCCGATATCCATGCCGCGGTAGACCAGGGCCGAATCGACACTGACCAGGTCCAGCGGGAAACGCTCGCTCAATTCGCACGCCAGGGCGGTCTTGCCCGAGGCGGTGGGGCCCATCAGGAAGATGGCGAGGGGACGGTGATCGACGGGCATGGCGCTAGTTTAGAGGCTGCCGCAATGCAAAAGGCCCGCGTCGATGACGCGGGCCCGGTACTTGCGCGAACCAGCGGGTTACTTCGCCGGCACGCCCATTTCCTTCAGCAGGTTGTCGGCGTGGTCGAGGTGATGCATCACCCACAGCATGTAGCGCACGTCGACCTGGATCGAACGGTTGAGCTCGGGATTGAACAGCCAGTCACCGCTCACCGATTCCCAGTTGCCGTCGAACGCGAGGCCGACCAGCTGGCCATTCGCGTCCATCGCCGGCGAACCGGAGTTGCCGCCGGTGATGTCCAGGTCGGCCAGGAAGTTCACCGGCAGCGTGCCCAGCTTCGGCGACGCATAGCTGTCGAACGCCCTGGCCTTGATCGCATCGAGTTCGGCCTTCGGCGCATCGAACGGTTCTGCGCCAGTGTACTTCTCGACGATGCCCTGGGCCGTGGTGAACGGCGCGTAGCTGACGCCATCACGCGGCGCCACGCCCTGCACGTTGCCGAAGGTGACGCGCAGCGAGCTGTTCGCATCCGGGTACACCGGCAGCTTCTGCGAATCCTTCCAGGCGATCATGGCCTGCATGTAGCGCGGGCGCAGCTTGCTCATCTCGCCGTCGCGGGCGTCGCCTTCGTCTTCCAGCGCCTTCAGCTGCGGCTGCACCGCGCGGGCGAGCCTGAGCATGCTGTCGCTGCTGGCGTCGATCGCCTTGCTGTCGGCAGCGAACCACTTCATGCGCTCGTCAACGTTGCCGAGCTTGCTGCCGGCATACAGCGCGGCAACTTTCTGCTTGAGCTGGGTTTCGGTCTTCGCGCCACCCAGCCACGCGTCGAGCGCGGGCAGCCGCTGCGCCTGCGGCAACGCCACGTAGCGCGTGAGGCCGTAGACCATGAACTGCTGGTCGACGCCCGGATCGAAGCGGCGATCCATCTGCTTCAGGCCGCCTTCGATGCGCACCCAGTCGCGCTGCTGGTAACCGGCATCGCGTTCGAGGTCGGCCTTCGGCCGCTCCTTCGCCAGATGGGTCAGGCGCACCGCCGTGCTGAACATCGACGCGCGGGTCACCAGGCCGATGGCCAGGTCACGATCGCGGGTGGCCTGGTTGGCGGCGATCTGCTGGCGCAGCTTGCCGATGTCCGCCGCCAGCGCGGCGTTTTCCGCGCCGCCCTGCTGCTTCAGCCAGGTTTCCAATGCCGCTTCCTGGGTGCGCTTGACCTCGACCGCGTCGGCACGACGCAGGCCTTCGAGCTGGCCGCCGAAGTTCTTCAGGTAGTTGTTGAGGCCGGCGACCATGCTGGCGTATTTCACCGCCACCTTCGGGTCAGCCTTGCCGGCGGTGTTGATGATGTTCAGCGTGTCCTCGTAGACCTTGATCTGGGTCGGGTACATCCAGTCGATTGAACTCTGCACCTCGTCGGCGAGGCGGTAACGATTGGTGCGGCCGGGATAGCCGACCACCATCACGTAGTCGCCCGCTTCCACCCCCTGCGGATTCACCTTGAGCACGTGCTTGGGCTGATACGGCACGTTGTCCTTCGAGAACGCGGCCGACTTGCCGTCCTTCGAGACGTAGGCGCGCAGGTAGCCGAAGTCGCCGGTGTGGCGCGGCCACATCCAGTTGTCGACGTCGCCGCCGAACTTGCCGATGGAATCCGGCGGCGCGTAAACCAGGCGCACGTCCTTGATCTCCAGTTGCTTGATCAACTGGTAGCTGTAGCCGCCATGGAAGGTGTAGACGTCGCAGCGATAGCCTTCGCTCTCGCAGGCCTTGACCTGTTCCTTGATCGCCAGCTCGATCGCCTTGTAGCGCTCGGCGCCGCTCATGTCGTCCGTGAGTTTGGCGGTGATCGCCTTGGTGACGTCGCGGATTTCCTCGGTGACGAAGATGCGCGAGGTGGGGCCGGCGGAGAGTTCTTCGGCCTTCGTCTTCGCCAGGAAACCCTTCTCGATCAGATTGTTCTCCGGCGTGGAGTTCAGCTGCAGCGCGCCGTAGACGCAGTGATGATTGCTCACCACCAGGCCTTCAGGTGACACGAACGAGGCGGTGCAGCCGCCCAGGCTCACGATCGCGCCCATCGGGTAGGCGGTAAGGTCGGTCAGGCTGGCCGGGTCCAGCTTCAGCCCATGTTGCTTCAGGGTGGCGGCGATTTTCGGCAACTGGGCGGGCTGCCACATGCCTTCGACGGCATGGGCGGTACCGGCGAGACCGGCGGTCAGCGCGGCAGCAAGCAGGACACGACGCATGGAGTACTCCTTGGGGGAATCGGGAAAGTGAGCCGAATCGCATTTTCTTGCGATCTGGCCGACCTTTATGCCGCAAACCCACCATTTACCGGTAGTGACTTTCGGCAGGGTGGGACCGCCTGCCACAGCCGGTCCCTCCGTGCCGCCATCTTCGGCGCCGGCTTCGATCAATCTATAATTGCCGCTTCCCTGCCCGCCGCGCGGGCCAACCGATGGATTCCCCATGTCGCAGACGATGAAAGCCCTGGTCAAGCGCAAGCCCGAACAGGGCATCTGGATGGAAGAGGTGCCGATGCCCGTGGTCGGCCCGAACGAAGTGCTGATCAAGATCGAGAAAACCGCGATCTGCGGCACCGACCTGCACATCTACAAGTGGGACGAGTGGAGCCAGCGCACGATCAAGCCCGGCCTCACCATCGGCCACGAGTTCGTGGGGCGCATCGTGGAGATCGGCCCGGGCGTGACCGGCTACAAGATCGGTGACCGCGTTTCGGCCGAAGGCCACATCGTCTGCGGCCACTGCCGCAACTGCCGCGCCGGCCGCCAGCACCTGTGCCCGAACACCATCGGCATCGGCGTGAACCGCAACGGCGCGTTCGCTGAGTACATGACCATGCCGGCCTCGAACCTGTGGCCGATCCCGGACCAGATCCCGTCCGAGCTGGCCGCGTTCTTCGACCCCTATGGCAACGCGGCGCACTGCGCGCTGGAATTCGACATGATCGGCGAGGACGTGCTGATCACCGGCGCCGGCCCGATCGGCATCATCGCCGCCGGCATCGCCAAGCACATCGGCGCGCGCAACGTGGTGGTCACCGACGTCAACGACTACCGCCTGAAGCTGGCCGCCGACATGGGCGCCACCCGCGTGGTCAACGTCACCAACCAGTCGCTCAAGGACGTGATGAAGGACCTGCACATGGAGGGCTTCGACGTGGGCCTGGAAATGAGCGGCAACCCGCGCGCGTTCAACGACATGCTCGAATGCATGTACCACGGCGGCAAGGTCGCCATGCTCGGCATCATGCCGCGCGGCGCCGGCATCGACTGGGACAAGGTGATCTTCAAGGGCCTCACCCTGCAAGGCATCTATGGCCGGCGCATGTACGAGACCTGGTACAAGATGACCCAGATGGTGCTGACCGGCTTCCCGCTGCAGAAGGTGCTGACCCACCAGATCCACATCGACGATTTCCAGAAGGGCTTCGACCTGATGGACGCCGGCACCTGCGGCAAGGTCGTCTGTTCCTGGCATTGAGCCATGAGGCGGCAGCCGCTCGTCAGCTCCCGGATTGACCGCTCGCGACCGGCCGCAAGGTCGCGGGCGGTGTCCCCGCGTTAAGCGCGGTCGCGGTAGATTCGTCATCAGCCCACCTGCACCCCATGCAGGGCGGGTTGAATCAACCATTCAGCGTTTCCAGGGAGTCGGTATGTCCGGGTCGAGCTTGTCGCGGCTGCGCGCCTCCTTGCGTGCAGCCGGGGATTCCGCACGAACGCGTGCACGGCAGCTGGGGCGCTCGCCCCGCGCCCGCCGTATCGCAGCCATCCTCGCGTCCGTGCTGCTGGTCTACGCCCTGCTCGGCTTCCTTGCCGTTCCGCCGCTGCTGCGCAACTACCTGCAGAACCACTCCGCGGAGATGCTGGGACGGCCGCTGAGTCTCGGCCAGGTGCGCTTCAATCCGTTCACGCTGAACCTGCGGGTCGGCAAGTTGCACCTGCCCGAGGCGGACGGCCAGACGCCCTTCGTCGACATCGACCAACTCACGCTCAACGCCTCGTGGAGCTCGCTGTTCCGGCTGGCTCCGGTGCTGGACGAACTGCGGCTCGATCAGCCGCGGATCGCCATCACGCGAGGCAAGGACCAGCGGTTCAACTTCAGCGACCTGGTCGAGCGCTTCACCGCGAAGCCGGCGTCGCCGGACAGCAAGCCGACGCGTTTCTCGCTCTCCAACATCAGCGTCCACGGCGGCGACGTCCGCTTCGACGACCGCTTGGTGGGCGCGCAGCACCACATCGAGAAGCTAGAACTGGGCATCCCGTTCCTGGCCAACCTGCCCAGCTCCACCGACATCTTCGTGCAGCCGCTGCTGGCCATGACGGTGGACGGCAGCCCGTTGCGCATCGACGGCCAGACCAAGCCGTTCGCCAGCAACCGCGAGTCGACCATCGGCTTCCAGCTCGACCGGCTCGACCTGCCGCGCTACCTGGGCTACGTACCGGCGGCGATGCCGGTGGAGATTCCCAAGGGCCTGCTCAGCGGCAGGCTGTCACTGCACTTCGTGCAGACGCAGCCGACGCCGCAACTGCAGCTCACCGGCAACCTGCAACTGGACGACTTCGTGCTCGACAGCAGCCGCGGCGAGGCCATCGCCAGGCTGGGGCACGGCAACATCGAACTGACCGACGTGCAACCGCTGGCCTCGCGCTACCACCTCGGCGCGATGCAACTGGAACGCGCCGCGTTGTTCTACACCCAGCGTGCCGGCAGCCACAGCAACTTCGATACGCTGATGCCGCCCGCGGCCAGAAACGATGACAACAAGACCGATGACAAGGCGCCGCCGACCGACCTGCGCATCAGCGCACTCACGCTGCAGGACAGCGCGCTCACCTACGCCGACGCCAGCCAGGCCAAGCTGCAGCTGATCCGGCTGCACGGCAGCCTGCTCGGCCTGGGCACGCTCGCCGGGCCGGCTGCCAAACTCGACTTGGCCAGCCAGCTCGCCGGCGGCAGCCTCAGCGCGCGTGGCGATGTCGACCTCGCCGCCAGCCACTATGCCGGCACACTCGAACTGAAAAAGGTGTCGCTCGTGCCGCTGCAGGCGCTGGTCGCATCCGCCACGGCGGCGCGCATCGCGAAAGGCAAGCTCGACGCCAGCGGCCAGCTGCGACTGGACTGGGGCAAGGCATTCAACCTGCACATCGAACCGGCCCAACTCGGCATCAGCGACTTCGCGCTGGAGCCGCGGGCCAGGGGGCTGGCTGCACCGGTGGCGTGGCGCAAACTGGATGCCGGCATCACCCGGCTCGACCTGGCCACCCGCAACGCACAACTGGGCAAGGTCACGGCGAACGGTCTGCAGGTCGACGCCGTGCGCGAGCGCGACGACCGGATCAACCTGATCAGCCTGTTCGCCGGCAAACATCCCGTACCTGCCGGCGGTGACGAAGGTCCGGCCTGGCGCTGGAGCATCGCCCATCTTGGCGTCGAACAGGGTTCGCTGCGCCTCACCGATCGCAGCATCGATGGCGCCAGGCCGGCATCGCTGCTCATCGAGGCACTCAACGGCAATGTCGAAGCGCTCAGCGACAAGCTCGACCAGCCGCGTCGAGTCAAGCTCGAAGGCCGTATCGGCAAGGGCAGCTTCGCCACCGCAGGCACGCTGCAACCGCTGCCCGCGGTAGCCGACCTGCAGCTGACCACCAGGCGACTGGACATCGCCGGCTTCGTGCCCTACGCCAGCGTGCCGCTGAATGTGGATGTCACCAGCGCCCGACTCAGCAGCGACGGCAAGCTGCATTACGACGGCCGCCGGTCCGAGCCACGCTTCGACTACGCGGGCGACGCCGCGTTCGAGCGCGTGCGCATGCAGGACAAAGTCACCGGCGACGACTTCATGCGCTGGCGTTCGCTGCGCGGCTCGCGCATCGACTTGCGCTACGGCAGCGGTACGCCGCGCGTGCATCTGGGCGCTCTGGTGCTGGATGCGTTCTACGCGCGCGTCATCGTCAACAGCAACGGACGCCTGAACCTGTCCGACGTGATCGCCAACGGCGAACAGGCGCCGGTATCGGTGACCCGCGCCGCGAACACCACGCCGGCGGCGCCGCAGCCGGCGTCCAGCGCACCCACGGCGCCCGCCGCCGACACCCGCATCGGCGAGGTCACCCTGGCCAATGGCCAGCTCAACTACACCGACAACTTCATCAGGCCGAACTACACCGCCAACCTCACCAGCCTCAGCGGCAGGATCGGCGCGTTCGGCACCACCGCCGGCGAACCGCCCGCCGAACTCGTGGCGCAGGCGAAACTGGACGATGCCTCGCCGGTGGACATCAGCGGCAGCATCAACCCGCTGCTGCCGGTGGCCTTCCTCGACATCAAGGGCAAGGCGACCGACGTCGAGCTGACCCGGCTCAGCGCCTATTCCGGCAAGTACACCGGCTACCCCATCAGCAAGGGCCGGCTGACTGCCGACGTGCACTACCTGCTGGACCAGGGCAAGCTCAATGCAGACAACCACCTTTTCATCACCCAGCTGACCTTCGGCGAGCGCTCGAACAGCCCCGGCGTGTCGCACCTGCCGGTGAAGCTGGCGGTGGCCCTGCTGAAGGATACCCAGGGCAATATCGACGTGAACGTGCCGGTGTCCGGCTCGCTGGACGATCCGCAGTTCAGCCTCGGCGGCATGATCATGCGCGCGTTCGGCAACCTCGTCGCCAAGGCGGCCACCGCGCCGTTTCGCCTGCTTGCCTCGGCATTCGGCGGCAGCCATGAGGATCTCGGCTACGTCGAGTTTGTACCGGGTTCCGCGGTGCTGGATGGACCCGCCAAGGATCGCCTCGGACAAATCGTGCAGATGCTCAACCGCAAGCCCGCGCTCACCCTGGACATCAGCGGCCGGGTGGATCCGTCGCTGGACGAAGCCGGCTTGCGCAAGGTGACCGTGGATGACCAGATCCGCCGCGAGAAGCTGGCCAAGGAGTCGGGCGACAAGATCGCCACGGACGCCTCGGCAGCGGCGCTGGCCGAGGTGACGGTGACACCGGATGAACACGAGCGCTATCTCTGGCGCGCCTACCGGCACGCCGACTTCGAGAAACCCAAGAACGTCCTCGGCCTCAGCAAGTCGCTGGAGCCGGACGAGATGCGCAGCCTGCTGGAAACCCACGTGAACACGGACGCCGCCGCGATGCGCGCGCTGGCCGAGCGCCGCGCCGCCGCCGTGCAGGAGTGGCTGCATGGCAAGCTGGACGACAAGCGGGTCGCGATCAAGCCGCCCAAGCTCGATGCAAAGGGCATCGACGACAAGGGCAAGACCACTCGCGCGGATTTCGGCCTGCATTGATCGCCGCGCAGTACATACGCATGCGCAGCGATCGCCTGGCGCCCTACAATGGCGCTTTGTCCAACGGCCGGAATTCCCCATGAGCTACTCAGCCAAGGCGCGCTACGCCAGCGAACTCGACTCCATCCGCGAGCAGGGCCTGTTCAAGGCCGAACGCATCATCACCTCGCCGCAATCCGCCGAGATCGAGCTGGAAGGCGGCCGCAAGGTGCTGAACTTCTGCGCCAACAACTACCTGGGCCTGGCCGATCACCCCGAGGTGATCCAGGCCGCCAAGGACGCGCTGGATACGCACGGCTTCGGCATGGCCAGCGTGCGCTTCATCTGCGGCACGCAGGACCTGCACAAGCAGCTGGAAGCGAAAATCGCCGCGTTCTTCGGCACCGAGGACACCATTCTCTACGCCGCCTGCTTCGACGCCAACGGCGGCCTGTTCGAACCGCTGCTGGGCGAGGAAGACGCGGTGATCTCGGATGCGCTCAACCACGCCTCGATCATCGACGGCATCCGCCTGTGCAAGGCCAAGCGCTTCCGCTATGCCAACAGCGACATGGCCGACCTGGAGAAGCAGCTGCAGGCCGCCGACGCGGCCGGCGCGCGCACCAAGCTGATCACCACCGACGGTTCGTTCTCGATGGACGGCTTCATCGCCAGGCTCGACGAGATCACCGCGCTGGCCGCGAAATACGATGCGATGGTGCACATCGACGAATGCCATTGCACCGGCTTCCTCGGCGACACCGGCCGCGGCGCGGCCGAGGTCAACGGCGTGATGGACAGGATCGACATCTTCACCGGCACCCTGGGCAAGGCGCTGGGTGGCGCCCTGGGCGGCTTCACCACCGGCCGCAAGGAAGTGATCGAGCTGCTGCGCCAGCGCTCGCGTCCCTACCTGTTTTCCAACTCGCTGCCGCCGCACGTGGTCGCCGCCGCGATCAAGGTATTCGACATGCTGGCCAGCGCCGGCGACCTGCGCGAGCAGCTCAAGGAGAACACCCGCTACTTCCGCGAGCAGATGACCGCGGCGGGCTTCGACATCAAGCCCGGCGTGCACCCGATCGTGCCGGTGATGATCTACGACGCGCCGAAGGCCCAGGCGATGGCCACGGCCTTGCTGGAGGAAGGCATCTACGTCACCGGTTTCTTCTACCCGGTGGTGCCGCAGGGCCAGGCGCGCATCCGCACGCAGATGAGCGCGGCGCATACCCGCGAGCACCTCGACCGGGCGATCGCCGCGTTCACCAGGGTGGGACGAAAGCTGGGCGTGATCGCCGGCTGATCGGTTCCGGGCGCAGGCCGGGGGCGTCCGCCGCGGGCGGTGCCCTATGACTTCGTGACGAGGGCTCGCACTTCGTCCTGGTCGAGTCGCCGCCACTGGCCTTTCGCCAACTCGCCCAGGACAAGTGGGCCAATCGCCACCCGGATCAGTCTCAGGACGTCGAAACCCAGGGCAGCCAGCAACCGGCGGATATGCCGGTTGCGTCCTTCGTCCAGCACCACTTCCAGCCACGCATTCTTGTCGCCCACGCGCAGAAGCGTGGCCTTGCGCGCCTTCAGCCGATCACCCGCATCCTCGACGCCGGCCAGCATCGCCTGCAGCACCGCGGCGTCAGGTTGACCGGCCACCTGCACGTGGTAGGTCTTCTCCAGATGCGTCGCCGGGTCGGTGATGCCCGCGGCCCAAGTGGTGTCGTTGCTAAGCAGCAGCAACCCTTCGCTGGCCTTGTCCAGACGACCGACCGGCCCCAGCCACGGCAGGCCGGCTGCGGCCAGGGCGGTATAGACCGTCGCCCTGCCATGTTCGTCGGCCGCACTGACCACGATGCCGCGCGGTTTGTTGAAAGCCACGTAGACGCTTTCACTTCGCTGCACCGGCTGGCCATCGACCGCCAGACGATGCCGGTCGATCAGGGTGGGCTGATAGGGATCGCGAACCACGTGGCCATCCACGCTGACCCGACCGGCGCGAATCCACTGCTCGGCCTGGCTGCGCGAACAGGCACCCAGTTTGGACAGCACACGAGCCAGACCATGCCGCGGCGACTGCGCGGATGGAGTCGCTGCGGATGCACGACGGAAAGAAGGGGGACGGGGCATCGCGCTAGCGTATAAGGCTGCGCGGTGATGCGCCAACCCGAATCGCGCCCGTTCGGGGCCGGCAGGCAAAAAAAACCCGGCCGAAGCCGGGTTTTTCCTTGCTGATTTACCGCGGTTCGATTACTGCTGAACCTGCAGTTCCGTACGACGGTTCTGCGCGCGACCGGCATCGGTCTCGTTGTCACCGATCGGGTTGCTTTCGCCGTGACCGATCGGGCCTTCCAGACGGCTGGCATCGATGCCGTGGCTGGTCAGGTAGTTGTAGACGATCGAGGCGCGACGCTCGGACAGGCTCTGGTTGTACTCGTCGGTACCCTTCGAGTCGGTGTAACCGGCCACCGTCACCTTGACCTGCGGGTAACGCTGCAGGGTATCGACGGCCTGGTTCAGCACCGCGATGGAGTCAGCGCTCGGCTCCGCCAGCGACTTGGAGATGTCCGTCTCACCCTTCTTCGGGCGGTCGAACTTGAAGTTAACGCCACGCAGGTCGATCACGACCTTCTGCGCGCAACCATCAGGGCCGACAATCGTGCCGGCGGCGGTGGCCGGGCACTTGTCTTCGCAGTCGTTCACGCCATCGCTGTCGCTGTCCATCGTCGAGCAGTCAGCCGGGGGCGGAGTGGCGGCGACCGGAGCAGCCGGAGCGGCAGCCGGGGCGCCGAAGCGCGAAACGATGCTGAAGCCCAGGAACCAGTCACCGTAGCCGTCCATGGTCGGCTGGCTGTCGTTGTCCCAGTCATAACGGTAGCCGGCTTCCACGCGGAAGTCGGAGCTGTCGTCGATGGTCTTGGACAGACCGCCGCCCAGCTCGGCAGCCGGGGACCAGCCACTGCCATGCACGCCGTGATGGTTGCTGCCCATCACGCCAGCCAGCAGGTACGGACGCCAGGCGTTCCAGTCGCCCGCGTAGAAGCGCACAGCGGCGCCCACGCTGTTGTTGGACCAGCTGCCGCCACCGTCAGCGTCACGCTTGGTGCGATCGACGAAGATGTCGATCGAGGTGTTCGACGAAATGAAACGACCAACGCCCAGACCGTAGTAGATCTGACGGCTGTTGGTGTTGCGGTCGGTATCGTTGTAGTAACCGCCGACCGTGGGGGCGATGTACCAGCGACCGTCGTAGGACGGCGAGGTCATCGAGCTGGCGGTGTCGGCCGGAGCGGCTGCGTCCTGAGCATGAACGGCACCTACGCCGCCCAGGGCCAGCGCGATCAGAAAATACAAGCCCTTACGTTTCATCAGGTGTCTCCTCAATTATTAGAATTTCGCGTCCGTTCAACCCTGACCGGAAGTCCCGCATCAGACTGAACTACGTCACTCAGAGCTTTTAAAGCCCCTGCTTGGCGTTTATGCGACAAGCGGCGGGGATTGTAGCAAAAGCGTTAAGCCGTGATCGAATTAACACTATTCAGAACAACTACCGGTGAGGTTTCATTCAGGAAAGTCGGATTTGAACGGAATATGGCATTAGCTGGAACATGGAAACGCAGGGACGAAGAAATGCCCATCCCGGCGCCCGACCCTGCGTTAATTTTCCACTCACGTCGTCTTTACAACGTGAAGAGCTCCAGGAAGTGATGCAGAGGCATCGCATCCAGCTGTGCGGGGTCCCGGGTTGCCGCCATGATGGCCTTGACCTTGTGGGCGGGCATGTGGCCCTGCATCGCGGCCTCGAACTTCTGCAGAAGCACCGGTATGCCCTCGGCGCGACGCTTGCGATGGCCGATGGGGTAATCGATCGAAACCTTCTCCGTGCTGCTGCCGTCCTTGAAGAACACCTGGACCGAATTGCCGATATAACGCCTGGCCGGATCGAAGTAGTCCCGGGTGAATTGGGGGTTTTCGACGACTGTCATCTTCTCGCGCAACGCATCGATGCGCGGATCGGCGGCGACGTCGTCGTTGTAATCACTGGCCACCAGTCGACCGTGGATCAGCGGCACTGCCACCATGTACTGGATGCAATGATCGCGATCGGCGTAATTCGCCAGCGGACC
This sequence comes from Rhodanobacter sp. Root179, assembly GCF_001428465.1. Lineage (NCBI taxonomy): Bacteria > Pseudomonadati > Pseudomonadota > Gammaproteobacteria > Lysobacterales > Rhodanobacteraceae > Rhodanobacter > Rhodanobacter sp. Root179. Next base: position 68,899 of record NZ_LMHR01000076.1, read on the forward strand.
GGTCTTGTCGATGATGCGACAACCGGCTTCCTGGGTCTCGATGGCGATCCTTTCAATCTGGTCGATCCGACCCGTCACCTGCGAATGCAGCTGCATGGCGCACTCCACCGCGGTCTGTGCGTGGAATTCGGCCGGATAGCTGATCTTGAACAGCACGTTTTCCATCACGTAGCTGCCGAACGGACGCTCGAACTCGAACGGCTTGCCGCCGAATGCCACGTCGTAGAAGCCCCAGGTCTTGGCCGACAGCGCCGACGGATAGCCCGCCACGCCGCGGTAGACCGCATTGATGGCGTGGGTCACCGCGCGACGGCAGGCGTCACCGGCAGCCCAGCTCTTGCGCGGGCCCGTGTTCGGCGCATGGCGATAGGTACGCAGCGCGCCGTTGTCGATCCAGCTGTGTGACAAGGCCGTTGTGACTTGCTCCCTGCTCCCGCCAAGCATGGCAGTGGCCACGGCGGTCGACGCCAGCCGCACCAGAATCACGTGGTCCAGGCCAACCTGGTTGAAACTGTTCAGCAGCGCGTAGCAGCCCTGGATCTCATGGGCCTTGATCGCGTAACCCAAGACATCGCGTACGGTCAGTGGTCGTCCACCTTCACGCTCGGCCTTGCGGCTCAGGTAGTCCGCCACGGCGAGGATCGCGCCGAGATTGTCCGAAGGATGACCCCACTCCGCCGCCAGCCAGGTGTCGTTGAAATCCAGCCAGCGGATCTGCGTGCCGATCGCAAACGCCGCCTGTGCCGGGTCAAGCTCATGGTGGGTCCCCGGGACGCGCGCACCACCCGGCAAGATGGCGCCCGGCACCAACGGCCCGAGATGCTTCACGCACTCGGGGAACTTCATCGCCATCATCGCCGTGGCCAGCGAGTCCAGCAGCATGTAGCGCGCAGTGTCGTACGCTTCGGTAGAGTCGATCTTGTAGTCGACGACATAGTTGGCGACGTCGACCATCGGTTGGTCGGGATCTGGGCGCTTGGCGGAGCGGATGTCGTGTGTACTCATGAGTGCTTGGTCTCCTGACGGCAGGAAAGCCGCCATAGCTCGGGATGAACCATCCTTGTCGCTTGATGCCTATCTTGTCAGAAGCCACCTGAGCATGTGGTGGCACCGAAGGGGACACTGCCCCGCTCTGCGGAATCACCCTGCGGGTGCGCGCACCCAGCCTTCCATCAGCACGCGCGCGCTTCGGCTCATGATCGCCTTGGTGACGGTCCATGCACCATCAACCAGCGTTGCCTCCGCACCCACGCGCAAGGTGCCCGACGGATGACCAAAGCGCACGGCCTGTCGCTCACCACCACCTGCCGCAATGTTCACCAGCGTGCCCGGAATGGCCGCGGCGGTACCGATAGCCACCGCCGCCGTACCCATCATGGCGTGGTGCAGCTTGCCCATCGACATCGCGCGCACGAGCAGGTCGATGTCATCCGCCTTGACGGGCTTGCCGCTCGATGCGACGTAGTCGGCCGGCCTGGCGACAAATGCGACCTTGGGCGTGTGCTGCCGCGTGGCGATCTCGTCGAGTGACTTGATCAGACCCATGCGCAGCGCGCCATGTGCGCGAATAGCCTCGAACATCACCAGAGCCGTGGCGTCGCCATTGACGGCCTCCTGCAGCTCCGTGCCGGTGTAGCCGATCGCGTCGGCCTGCACAAAAATCGTGGGAATGCCGGCGTTGATCATGGTCGCCTTGAGCGTACCGACACCCGGTACTTCCAGGTCGTCCACGAGATGACCGGTGGGAAACATGGCCCCGCCAGCGCCGTCTTCCTCAGCTGCCGGATCCAGAAATTCCAACTGCACTTCGGCGGCAGGGAACGTCACGCCGTCCAGCTCGAAGTCGCCGGTTTCCTGTACCGCGCCGTCGGTCATCGGCACATGGGCGATGATGGTCTTGCCGATGTTGGCCTGCCAGATGCGCACGGTGGCGATGCCGTCGTGCGGAACGCGTGCGGGATCCACCAGGCCACCCGCGATGGCGAACGGACCGACCGCCGCCGAGAGGTTGCCACAGTTGCCGCTCCAGTCGACGAAGGCCTTGTCGATCGCCACCTGGCCGAACAGGTAGTCCACGTCGTGATCCGGCCGGGTGCTGCTGGAGACGATCACCGCTTTGCTGGTGCTGGAGGTGGCGCCACCCATGCCGTCGATCTGCTTGCCGTAGGGATCGGGGCTGCCGATCACGCGCTGCAGCAGCGCATCGCGCGCGGCGCCAGGTACCTGCGCGGTCTCGGGCAGGTCCCGCAGACGGAAGAACACACCCTTGCTGGTGCCGCCGCGCAGGTAGGTGGCGGGAATGCGGAGCTGGGGGAGCTTTGCCATGTATCTGTGATCCTGTGGTGACTGTGCCGCGCCGGCAAATCATGCAAGCGCAACCGCCAACCGCATGGCGATGCCTTGTGGCATCACCCGCGGAACAACGCGCGGTCAGGCCGCCTGCGAAGCCTCGATGAAGTCCTGCGCGAAGCGTTGCAGCACACCGCCCGCTTCGTAGATCAGCACTTCCTCGGCGGTGTCCAGGCGGCAGATCATCGGCACTTCGACGCGTTCACCATGCTTGCGGTGGATGACCAGAACCAGCTCCGCCAAGGGGCTGCGTACGCCGACGACGTCAAAGGTTTCGGTGCCATCGATGCCAAGCGTCTTGCGGTTGGTGCCCGGCTTGAATTCCAGTGGCAGCACTCCCATGCCGATCAGGTTGGTGCGATGGATCCGCTCGAAGCCTTCAGCCGCGATCGCCTCCACGCCCGCCAGGCGCACGCCCTTCGCCGCCCAGTCACGCGACGAGCCCTGGCCGTAGTCGGCACCGGCGATGATGATCAGCGGCTGCTTGCGCTCCATGTAGGTTTCGATCGCCTCCCACATGCGCATGACCTTGCCTTCCGGCTCCACGCGGGCCAGCGAACCCTTCTTCACTTCGCCATCGACCACCGCCATTTCATTCATCAGCGTGGGATTGGCGAAAGTGGCGCGCTGCGCGGTCAGGTGGTCGCCGCGATGGGTCGCGTACGAATTGAAGTCCTCTTCCGGCAGGCCCATCCTTGCGAGGTATTCGCCCGCGGCGCTGTTACGCATGATCGCGTTCGACGGCGACAGGTGGTCGGTGGTGATGTTGTCGCCAAGCACCGCCAGCGGACGCATGCCAGCGAGCGTGCGCTCACCCGCAAGGGCGCCCTCCCAGTACGGCGGGCAACGGATGTAAGTGCTCTGCGGGCGCCAGTCGTACAACGGTGCGGCGCGGGTGCCGGCGTGGCCGGTGCGCGCGAACATCGGCTCGTAGACCTTGCGGAACTGCTCCGGCTTCACGCTGGAGGAGACGATCGCGTCGATCTCTTCATCCGTGGGCCAGATGTCTTTCAGCGTCACCGGCTGGCCGTTGGCGTCCAGACCGAGCACGTCCTTCTCTATATCGAAACGGATGGTGCCGGCGATGGCGTACGCGACCACCAGCGGCGGCGAAGCCAGGAAGGCCTGCTTGGCATACGGGTGGATGCGACCATCGAAGTTGCGGTTGCCCGACAGCACGGCCGTCGCGTAAAGATCGCGATCGATGATCTCCTGCTGGATCGCCGGATCGAGCGCGCCGGACATGCCGTTGCAGGTGGTGCACGCGAACGCGACGATGCCGAAGCCGAGCTTCTCCAGCTCGGGCAGCAGGTTCGCTTCTTCCAGGTACAACTGCACCGCCTTGGAACCCGGTGCCAGCGAGCTCTTCACCCAGGGCTTGCGCGTGAGTCCGCGTGCATTGGCGTTGCGCGCCAGCAGCGCAGCCGCGATCACGTTGCGCGGGTTGCTGGTGTTGGTGCAGCTGGTGATGGCGGCGATGATCACCGCGCCATCGGGCATCTGGCCCGGTTGTTCTTCCCATTCGGCAGCGATGCCGCGCGCGGCGAGATCCGATGTCGGCAGGCGCTTGTGCGGGTTGGACGGGCCAGCCATGTTGCGCACCACGGAGGACAGGTCGAACGTCAGCGTGCGCTCGTACTGCGCATGCAGCAGCGTGTCGGCCCACAGGCCTGCAGCCCTGGCGTAGGTTTCCACCAGCCGGACCTGCTCGTCGCTGCGGCCGGTGAGGCGCAGGTAGTCGAGGGTCTGCCCGTCGATGAAGAACATCGCGGCGGTGGCACCGTACTCGGGCGCCATGTTGGAGATCGTCGCGCGATCGCCCAGCGTAAGGCTGGCGGCGCCTTCACCGCGGAATTCCAGATACGCGCCGACCACCTTCTGCTTGCGCAGGAATTCGGTGAGCTCAAGCACGATGTCGGTGGCGGTAATACCGGGCCGGCGCTTGCCGGTGAGCTCCACGCCCACGATGTCGGGCAGGCGCATCCACGAAGCGCGGCCAAGCATCACGCTCTCGGCTTCCAGGCCGCCGACGCCGACGGCGATCACGCCCAGCGCGTCCACGTGCGGCGTGTGGCTGTCAGTGCCCACGCAGGTGTCCGGATAAGCCACACCGTCCTGCACCTGCACCACCGGCGACATCTTCTCCAGGTTGATCTGGTGCATGATGCCGTTGCCTGGCGGAATCACGTCGACGTTTTCGAACGCCTGCTTGGTCCAGTCGATGAAGTGGAACCGGTCTTCGTTGCGGCGATCCTCGATCGCGCGGTTCTTCGTGAACGCGTCCGGGTCGAAGCCGCCGCACTCCACCGCCAGCGAGTGATCGACGATCAACTGCACCGGCACCACCGGATTCACCTTGGCCGGGTCGCCGCCGCGTTCGGCAATCGCGTCGCGCAGACCGGCCAGGTCCACCAGCGCCGTCTGGCCCAGGATGTCATGGCACACCACACGCGCCGGGAACCAGGGAAAATCACGCTCGCGCTTGCGCTCGATGATCTGTTTCAGCGACTCGACGAGAATCGCCGGATCGCAACGGCGCACCAGGTTCTCGGCGAACACGCGCGAGGTATAGGGCAGCGCGTCATAGGCGCCCGGCTGGATCGCCTCCACGGCGGCGCGCGCATCGAAATAGTCCAGCGACGTGCCGGAAAGGGATTGGCGATAGACAGTATTCATGAATGCTGGGGAACCCTGGAGATAAATACCCGGTTGAACGCAGGTCGATGCGTTGTCTGCGCTCCCGCCCGACAACTGCTGTTCATGGCAAACCGGTCATGGGGGCAAAGCGGGAGAACTGCATCATTGGACGACTGATTGTAGCGGGAGCAGGCATTTTCCTTAAGGGCCTGGCTTGACTGGTACGCGCGACGGCATCGACAATGCTCGGACACCTTCCCAAAAGGGAGTAGTTCCCGCGGCAGGCTTTGTCCCGCCCCGGTGCGGCGATCGTCAACACGAGCGAGGTCTCGCTCCGGTCGTCCAGCAGTTGCCTGCGAACGAGACTTTTGCGGTGGTCACGGGCCGCGCGCGTCCGTGGCCATTGCATTGTCCGACGCGCAAGGAAACCTCGATGGATTTCGCTGCTCCCGACTTTCTCTCCGGCCTGCTGGCCATCATCCTGCTCGACCTCGTGCTGGCCGGCGACAATGCCATCGTCATTGCGATGGCCGCCAGCCGGTTGCCGAAGGAGCTGCAGAAGAAGGCGATTTTCTGGGGCACGTTCGGCGCCATCGCGATCCGCTTCGTACTGACCGCCGTGGTCGTTTATCTGCTGAAGCTTCCCGGGCTGATGCTGGTTGGCGGTCTGCTGTTGCTGCCGATCGCCTGGAAACTGCTGAACCACGGTGACGACCAGGGCCCGGACATCAAGTCGGGCAACACGTTCTGGGCTGCGCTGCGCACGATCATCGTCGCCGACGCGCTGATGGGTCTGGACAACGTGCTGGCCATTGCCGGCGCCTCCAAGGGTCACTTGCTGCTGGTCATCCTGGGGCTCCTGATCAGCGTGCCGCTGGTGGTCTGGGGCTCGACGATGATCCTGAAACTGATCGATCGCTACCCGATCATCATGTACATCGGCGCCGCGGCCATCGCGATCACCGCCGGTCGCATGATCACCCACGACCACCTGCTGAGCAGCTGGTTCGAGGCGCACGCATGGGTGAAGTACGGCGTCGATGCGCTGGCCGTGATCGGCATCTGCGGCGGAGGCTGGCTGGTGCACAGGCGCAGGGAACAGGCCAGGTTGGCCAACCACTGAATCGAGGCCCCACCCGGAGCGGACTGAACCGGTCCCGCTCCGGGGACGCTGATCGACACGGCGAACCCGGGGCCGCGCCCCGGATTCGCCGCCACGGGTTCAGCGCTTGTCGATCGCCACGTAGGCCTGGTCTTCCGGGCCGGTGTAGCTCGCGCTGGGGCGGATGATCTTGCCGTCCTGGCGTTGCTCGATCACGTGGGCGCTCCAGCCGGAAGTACGCGAGATCACGAACAGCGGGGTGAACATCGCGGTGGGCACGCCCATCATGTGGTACGCGCTGGCCGAGAACCAGTCGAGGTTGGGGAACATCTTCTTGACCTCGCCCATCACCTTCTCGATCCGCTCGGACACCTCGAACAGGGTCGGGTTGCCGCCGTCGGTGCACAGCTTGCGCGAGACTTCCTTGATGATCTCGTTGCGCGGATCGGAGACGGTGTAGACCGGGTGACCGAAGCCGATGATGATTTCCTTCTTCTCGACGCGGGCACGAATGTCGGCCTCGGCATCGTTCGCGTTGCGATAGCGCGCGATGATCTCCATCGCCACCTCGTTGGCGCCGCCGTGCTTCGGTCCGCGCAGCGCGCCGATCGCACCGGTGATCGCCGAATACATGTCTGAGCCGGTACCGGCGATGACGCGGGCGGCAAAGGTGGAGGCGTTGAACTCGTGCTCGGCGTACAGCACCAGTGACTTGTCCAGCGCCTGCGCATGCAGGTCGCTGGGCTTCTTGCCGTGCAGCACATGCAGGAAGTGCGCGGCGATCGAGTCGTCGTCGGTCTCGGTCTCGACGCGCTTGCCGTTGTGGCTGAAGTGGTACCAGTACAGCAGCATCGAGCCGAAGCTGGCCATCAGGCGGTCGGCGATGTCGCGTGCGCCAGTGACGTTGTGGTCGTCCTTCTCCGGCAGCACGGTGCCCAGCACCGAACAACCGGTGCGCAGCACGTCCATCGGATGGGTGGCTGCCGGCAGCAGTTCCATCGCGGCCTTCACCGGCGCGGGCAAGCCACGCAGACGCTTCAACTTGGCCTTGTAGTTCTGCAGTTCGGTCCAGTTCGGCAGCACGCCGTGCACCAGCAGGTAGGCCACTTCCTCGAAGCAGCCCTTGGCCGCCAGGTCATGGATGTCATAACCGCGGTAATGCAGGTCATTGCCGCTGCGACCGACCGTGCACAGCGCGGTGTTGCCGGCGGCGACGCCGGACAGGGCGACGGATTTCTTGGCCTTGGGCAGGACTTGTTCGCTCATCGGGTTCTCCAGGGTGCGGTTTTTTTCTTGGCGTATGCGTTTGCGCAGGGATTAGCCCTGCTTCGAAAACAGCGAGTCGAGCTTGTCCTCATAGGCGTGGTAACCGAGGAAGTCGTACAGCTCCTCGCGCGTCTGCAAGGTGTCGATGATGTTCTTCTGGGTGCCTTCGCGGCGCACGGTTTCGTAGAAGTTGAGCGCCGCCTTGTTCATCGCGCGATAAGCACCGCAGCAGTACAGCGCGATGTCCACGCCGGCGTCGCGCAATTCGTCGGTGGTGAAGAACGGGGTGGAACCGAACTCGGTGAGGTTGGCCAGGATCGGCACCTTCACCGCGGCCTTGAACTTGCGGTAATCCGCCAGCGTCTTCATCGCCTCGGGGAAGATCATGTCGGCACCGGCTTCGACATAGGCCACTGCGCGCTCGATCGCCGCGTCGATGCCTTCCACGGCCGCCGCGTCGGTGCGCGCCATGATCACGAAGTCCGGATCGGTGCGCGCATCCACCGCCGCCTTCACCCGGTCGACCATCTCGTCCTTCGGCACCACTTCCTTGCCGGGACGATGGCCACAACGCTTCTGGCCGACCTGATCCTCCATGTGCACCGCGGCCACGCCCACGCGCTCGAACGAGCGGATCGTGCGGGCGATGTTGAACGCCCCGCCCCAGCCGGTATCGATGTCGACCAGCAGCGGCAAACCGGTGGCGTCGACGATGCGGCGCGCGTCGGTGAGCACGTCTTCCATGGTGCTGATGCCGAGGTCCGGCATGCCCAGCGAATTGGCGGCCACGCCGCCGCCGGAGAGGTACAGCGCCTTGTAGCCGACGCGCTTGGCCATCAGGCCGGCGTAGGCGGTGATCGCGCCCATCACCTGAAGTGGCTGTTCGGCGGCAACGGCCGTACGGAAACGTGTACCGGGGGATGCGGGCTGAGTCATGTCGCCTCCGTCAAAACGGGCATTTTAGCCCACCGGGGCATCCCGCCGGGATTGGACCTTCCTACACCCCTGCCATCGCCTCGAACGGAGGCTGGCGCCGGGCTGGCGGCGAGCCGCAATTTCCTGCGTGACGAATCCGCCGCCGCCCCGTACATTCAACCCATGAGCACATCGACTCCTCTCGCGAAACGCATCCTCTGGGGCCTGGTGATCGGCGTGGTCGCTGCCGTGGCCACCCTGGGCGTCGGCCAATTGCATCCGCCCACGCTGGCCTTCATGCAGAAGATCTCCTCGGCGGTGTTCGATCCGTTTGGCCAGATTTTCCTGCGCTTGCTGTTCTTCGTGGTGATCCCGCTGGTGTTCAGCTCGCTGGCCTCCGGCGTGGCCCAACTGGGCCGGCTGGACCGGCTGGGGCCGCTGGCCGGGCGCACCTTTGCGCTGTTCTTCGCCAACATGCTGATCGCCGTGGCGATCGGCCTGGTGATGATGAACACGGTACAGCCCGGCCATCATCTGGACGAGCAGGCGCGCACCCAGCTGATGCAGGAATACGGCAGCAGCGCGCAGAAGACGATCGACACCAAGGCCGCCCAGCCCAGCATGAGTTTCAGCACGCTGGTGGAGATGTTCATGCCGCGCAACCTGGTCGGCGCGGTGGCCGGCCCCAGCCGCAATGCGCTGGGCGACGTGTTGCCGCTGATCCTGTTCGCGATCCTGGTCGGCGCGGCGGCCACCCAGTTGCGTGAGAAGGAGCGCAAGCGGGTGCAGGTGGCGCTGGACACCATCACCGACCTGATGACGAAGATCGTGGGCTTCGCGCTGCAACTGGCGCCCTTCGCGGTGCCGGCAATGATCTACAGCGTGATCGTCAAGGTCGGCGTGGACGTGCTGTTGGCGCTGTCGGTGTTCGTGGTCGGCTGCAGCGTCGCGCTGGCGCTGCACCTGTTCGGCACGATGTCGCTGTGGTTGCGTTTCCTGGCCAGGCGTTCGCCGCTGGCGTACTTCCGGCAGATCCGCGCCCTGCTGATCACCGCGTTTTCCACCAGCTCCAGCAACGCCTGCCTGCCCGCCTCGCTGGCGGTGGCGCATGACGAGTTGAAACTCAACCCCAGCACCGCCGGCTTCGTGCTGCCGCTGGGCGCGACCATGAACATGAGCGGCACCGCCCTGTTCGAGGGCTGCGTGGTGCTGTTCGTGGCGCAGGCGTTCGGCGTGGAACTCAGCTTGAGCCATCAGGCCATCCTGATGCTGCTGTCGGTGCTGAGCGCAGTGGCGGTGGCCGGGATTCCTGGCGGTTCGCTGCCGATGATCGCCGGCTTGCTGGCAACCTTCGGCATCCCGCCCGAAGGCATCGGCATCGTCATCGGCGTGGACCGCATCCTGGACATGATGCGCACCACGGTGAACGTGGGCAGCGACATCGTCACCGCCACGGTGGTGGACCAGCAATTGCGCGGACGACTGGTCGCGCCCTGAGCGCCCCCGGCATGGCGGAAGTGCGGGCTTGAAGCAGGCCCGTCCAGCCACAGGTCGGGACAGGACACCTTATAGCCCAGGCCAATCGTCGCGATGCCGATAATCAATTAGATTTATCGCGCCCACCCTCGTAGCATCGCCCCCACTGTTCAACCACCACGGGAAAACCAAGATGTCCCTGATCAATACCGAAGTGAAACCGTTCAAGGCCGACGCACTGAAGGCCGGCAAATTCGTCCAGATCTCCGACGCCGACCTGAAGGGCAAGTGGTCCGTGGTGTTCTTCTACCCGGCCGACTTCACCTTCGTCTGCCCGACCGAGCTCGAGGACCTGGCCGACAACTACGCCGAGTTCCAGAAGCTGGGCGTGGAGATCTACTCGGTCTCGACCGACACCCATTTCGCGCACAAGGCCTGGCACGACACCTCGGACGCCGTGAAGAAGATCAACTACACCATGGTCGGCGATCCGACCGGCACGATCAGCCGCAACTTCGAGGTGATGATCGAGGAAGCCGGCCTGGCCGATCGCGGCACCTTCGTGATCGACCCGGCGGGCAAGATCCAGATCGTCGAGATCAATGCCGGTGGCATCGGCCGCGACGCGTCCGAACTGCTGCGCAAGGTCAAGGCTGCCCAGTACGTCGCCGCTCACCCGAACGAGGTCTGCCCGGCCAAGTGGAAGGAAGGCGAGAAGACCCTGGCGCCGTCGCTGGACCTGGTCGGCAAGATCTGATTCACCGCTGCATCGGAACCGGGCGCCGCGGCGCCCGGTTCCAACCCGCCTGGATGCTTGTGTCAGCGGCTTGCGCCCGGCGCCGCTCCCCGCCCTGCCGCCCTCCCCTCCGGCGCAGGCTGCTGTCACAAGCCTCTTCCCTCCCCACGATCCCCACGCATCCATCACTGGAGTGGTAGCCATGCTCGACGAAACCCTCAAGACCCAGTTGCAGGCCTACCTGGAAAAGCTGGTGCAGCCGATCGAGCTGGTCGCCGCGCTGGACGACAGCGCCAAGTCGCAGGAACTGGACGAGCTGCTGCAGCAGATTGCAGCGCTGTCCGACAAGATCAGCCTGCGCCGCGACGACAGCGAAGCGCGCAAGCCGTCGTTCGCGATCAACCGCGTCGGCACCGACATCGGCGTGCGTTTCGCCGGCCTGCCGATGGGTCATGAATTCACCTCACTGGTGCTGGCCCTGCTGCAGGTCGGTGGCCATCCGTCCAAGGCGGCCGCCGACACGATCGAGCAGGTTCGCAACCTTGATGGCGACTTCAAGTTCGAGACGTATTTTTCGCTGTCCTGCCAGAACTGCCCCGACGTAGTGCAGGCGCTGAACCTGATGAGCGTGCTCAACCCGCGCATCCAGCACGTGGCGATCGACGGCGCGCTGTACCAGGACGAGGTTGAAAAGCGCCAGGTGATGTCGGTGCCCACGGTGTTCCTCAACGGCGAAGTGTTCGACCAGGGCCGCATGAGCCTGGAGCAGATCGTGGCCAGGCTCGACACCGGCTCCAGCGCCCGCGAAGCGGAGAAGATCAAGGCCAGGGACGCGTTCGACGTGCTCGTGGTCGGTGGTGGCCCGGCCGGCGCAGCGGCGGCGATCTATGCTGCGCGCAAGGGCATCCGCACCGGCGTGGCGGCCGAGCGTTTCGGCGGCCAGGTGCTGGACACCATGGCGATCGAGAACTTCATCTCGGTGCCCTATACCGAAGGCCCGAAGCTCGCCGCCGCGCTGGAGCAGCACGTGCACGAATACGACGTGGACGTGATGAACCTGCAGCGCGCCGAGAAGCTGGTGCCGGCCAGCGACGCCACCGGTGGCCTGATTGAAATCGAACTGGCCAACGGCGCCACGCTGAAGTCGAAGACGGTGATCCTCTCCACCGGCGCCCGCTGGCGGCAGATGGGCGTGCCCGGCGAAGACGAATACCGCAACAAGGGCGTGGCCTACTGCCCACACTGCGACGGTCCGCTGTTCAAGGGCAAGCGCGTGGCGGTGATCGGCGGCGGCAACTCCGGCGTCGAGGCGGCGATCGACCTGGCCGGCATCGTGGCCCACGTCACCCTGATCGAATTCGACGGCAAGCTGCGCGCCGACGAAGTCCTGCAGCGCAAGCTGCGCAGCCTGCCCAACGTCGACATCATCGTCAGCGCGCTGAGCACCGAGGTGCTGGGCGATGGCCAGCGGGTCAGCGCACTGGTCTATCGCGACCGCACCAGCGAGCAGATGCACACGCTGGAACTGGAAGGCATCTTCGTGCAGATCGGCCTGCTGCCGAACACCGAATGGCTGAAGGGCACGCTGGAACTGTCCCCGCGCGGCGAGATCGTGATCGACGAACGCGGCCAGACCTCCCTGCCCGGCGTGTTCGCCGCCGGCGACGCCACCACGGTGCCGTACAAGCAGATCGTGATCGCGATGGGTGCCGGCTCCACCGCAGCGCTGAGCGCCTTCGATCACCTGATCCGCAGCCCGCTGGTGGCCACGGAAGACCGAAAGGAAGCGGTCGCCGCCTGATCGAGGTGAACGGGATAACTTGTTGTCCCGTTCACCGCTTGGCCGGGCAGGCCGTGCCTGCCCGGCGTCAGCTGCCTTGATCGGGCCCGTGTTCCAGCGCGCGGCGAATGTCCTCCAGCGCCCCCGGATCATCCAGCGTGGACAGATCGCCCGGATCGCGCTGCTCCGCCAACGCCTGCAACGAGCGGCGCAACAGTTTGCCGGAACGGGTCTTCGGCAAGGCATTCACCACGTAGATGCGTGACGGTCTGGCCACGCCGCCAAGCTGGTCGACGACGCGCTGCTGCATGGCCTTCGCGACCTCGGCGGCACCATCGCCGGTATCCCGTTTCAACGTGGCGAACACGATCGGCACCTGCCCCTTCAACTCGTCCCTCACGCCGACCACGGCCGCCTCGGCCACCGCCGGATGGCTGGCCACTGATTCCTCGATCTCGCGCGTGCCCAGGCGATGGCCGGCCACGTTGATCACGTCGTCGGTGCGGCCAAGCACGAAGGTGTAGCCGTCCTCATCGCGCACCGCCCAATCGAGCGAGCTGTACAGCAGCTCCTTGAAGTGGCTGAAATAGCTGTACACGTAGCGGTCGTCGTCACGCCAGATGGTGCTGAGGCAGCCTGGCGGCAACGGCAGCTGCAGCACCAGCACGCCCTTGCTGCCGTTGGGCACTTCCTCGCCGGTGTTCTCGTCGATCACCTTCATCCGGTAGCCCGGCGCGGGCAGGCCGGGCGAGCCGAATTTCACCGCCTTCAGATCCAGCCCCGGCATCAGGGTGATCGCCGGCCAGCCGGTTTCGGTCTGCCAGTAGTTGTCGATCACCGGCACGCCCAGCGCGCCGGTGATCCACTGTGCGGTCGGCTCGTCCAGCGGCTCGCCGGCGAGGAACAGCCACTTCAGTGTCGACAGGTCGTACTTCTTCAGCCAGCTCTCGTCCTGCTTCTTCAGCACGCGGATCGCGGTGGGCGAGGAGAACATGGTGCGCACCTTGTAGCGCTCGCACAGCTGCCACCAGATGCCTGCATCGGGCCGCGTCGGCAGGCCCTCGTACAACAAGCTGGTGGCGCCGCCGATCAACGGGCCATAGACGTTGTAGGAATGACCCACCGCCCAGCCCACGTCGGAGGTGGAGAACATCACCTGTCCCGGCGCGATGTCGAACACGCGGCGGATCGACAAGGCCATCGCCACCGCATAACCGCCCACGTCACGCTGCACGCCCTTGGGCTTGCCGGTGGTGCCCGAGGTATACAGCAGGTAGCTCGGCTCGTTCGATTCCAGCCAGGTCACCGGCACCTCGGCATCCGCGTGCTGCACACGCAGGCTTGCGTAATCCAGATCGCGTCCGGCCACCCGGGTCATCTGCGGATCCAGCCCGCGATCGATGATCAGCACATGCGGCGGCGGTGCCGACGCCTCGTTCAGCGCCGCATCGACCAGCGGCTTGTACGGGATCACCTTGCCCGCGCGCATGCCGGCGTCGGCAGCAACCAGCAACTTCGGTTGCGCGTCGTCGATGCGCAGCGCCAGGTTGTGCGCCGCAAAGCCGCCGAACACCACCGAGTGGATCGCGCCGATCCGTGCGCAGGCCAGCATCGCGAACACCGCCTCGGCCATGTTCGGCAGGTAGATCACTACCCGGTCGCCCTTGCCCACGTCCAGCGACTGCAGCACCGCGGCGAACGTGTTCACCTCGCGATGCAGCTGGCGATAGGTGAACTCGCGAGTGATGTCGGTTTCGCTGGAAATCGCCACCAGCGCCAGTTGCTCCGCGCGCTCGGCCAGGTGGCGATCGACCGCGTTGTAGCAGAGGTTGGTCGTGCCGCCCACGAACCAGCGCCGGAACGGCGGGTTCGACTGATCGAGGATCTGACGCGGCGGCGTCTCCCAGTGAATCAGCCGCGCCTGCTCGGCCCAGAATCGCTCCGGCTCGTCGACCGACTGCCGGTAGAACTCCTCGTAGCGCATGGGCGGACTCCAGGGTTTCGTTGCCGCCAGCCTAGACCAGCCCGGCAGCCGCATCATCGCGACAATGGTCGTAGCCGCGCATGGCCTTTCGCCACGCTTGACCCTCACGTAACGTGAGGCCCCAGTGTGCACGGCGCACACCGAAGGAGAAGGCAGGCCATGTTGTTGACCGTGGGCGAACTCGCCAGGCGCTGCGGACTGACCGTCCGTACGCTGCACCATTACGACACCATCGGCCTGCTGACACCCTCGGTGCGCTCCGCTGCCGGCTATCGACACTACGACCGGGCGAACATCGAACGCCTGCACCGTATCCAGGCCCTGCGTCAGCTGGGCCTGTCGCTGGCCGACATCGGCAAAGCCCTGTCCGGACCGCTGCAGCCATTGGCCGAGGTGGTCGACCGGCAGATCTCGCAGATCGACCGCGAACTCGCCGAAGGCACCCGCCTGCGCGAGCGCCTGGTGCATCTGCGCGCGCAGCTGGCAAACGGACAGCCCCCCGACCTGGCCGACTGGCTGGACACGCTGGAGCAGATGACGATGTACGAGAAGTATTTTTCACCCGAGGAACTGAAGACCCTGCCGCTGCATACCGACCCGGACGTGCTGACCGACTGGAGCGCCCTGGTCAGCGCCGTGCAATCGGCGATGGACCGCGGCGCCACGCCGGACGATCCCGACGCGCAGATCCTTGCGCAACAGTGGATGACGATGGTCGGCCGCGGCACCGGCGGCAATCCCGCCTTCCTGATGCGCCTGCATGCGATGAACGAGAACGAGCCCGGCCTGCGCGAACGCAGCGGCATCACCCGCGAGCTGGAGCAGTTCGTGGAGCAGTCGATGGTCGCGGGGCGGCTGGCGATCTTCGAGCGCTACCTCACGCCGCACGACATGCAGCGCATGCGCGAGCATTACGGCCGGCAGATGTACGCCTGGCCGCCACTGATCGCCGAACTGCGCCAGGCGATCGTCGACCATCTGCCCGCCGACGATCCGCATGCGCGACAGTTGGCGACGCGCTGGATGGCATTGTTCCGCGCCTACGCCGGCGACGATCCGGCGACGCACGCCCGCATCCGCGAGGCCTATGCCAGGGAACCGGACCTGCGCAGCGGCAGCGCGGTAGACGACACGCTGCTGGACTACGTGCGGCAGGCATTGAAAGGCCCGGCGCACACATCACACTGACCGGCGCGCACAAAAAAGGGTGGCCGATCGGCCACCCTTTCCGGTTCCCTGCGGGAGCCGACTTGTTACTTCGCGAACAGATGCTCGACGCCGGCGCGCTCTTCGCGCAGTTCCTTGTCGGTGGCATCCATGCGGGCGCGCGAGAAGTCGCTGACCGGCAGGTCCTGCACGATCGTGTACTTGCCGTCCTTCACCGTCACCGGGTAGCCGTAGATCACGCCCGGGGCGATGCCGTAGGAACCGTCGGACGGAATGCCCATCGAAACCCAGTCGCCCTCGGCCGTGCCCAGCGCCCACGAGCGCATGTGGTCGATCGCGGCCGACGCGGCGGAGGCCGCGGACGAGGCGCCGCGCGCCTTGATGATCGCCGCGCCGCGCTGCTGCACGGTCGGGATGAAGTCGCTCTCGTACCAGGCCTGGTCGATCAGGCTCAGCGCCGGCTTGCCGTCGACGGTGGTCTGCGACAGGTCCGGATACTGGGTCGAGCTGTGGTTGCCCCAGATCGTCATCTTCTTGACGTCGGTGTTGTGCTTGCCGGTCTTCTCGGCCAGCTGCGCCTTGGCGCGGTTGTGGTCCAGGCGGACCATCGCGGTGAAGCACTTCGGGTCCAGGTCCGGCGCGTTCTGCTGGGCGATCAGCGCATTGGTGTTGGCCGGGTTGCCGACCACCAGCACCTTCACGTCGCGCTTGGCGTGGTCATTGATCGCCTTGCCCTGCGGACCGAAGATCGCCCCGTTCGCTTCCAGCAGATCCTTGCGCTCCATGCCCGGGCCGCGCGGACGGGCGCCGACCAGCAGCGCATAGTCGACGTCCTTGAAGGCGACGTTGGCATCGTCGGTGGCGACCACGCCGGCCAGGGTCGGGAAGGCGCAATCGTTCAATTCCATTACCACGCCCTGCAGCGACGGCAAGGCCGGGGTGATTTCCAGCAGGTGCAGGATTACCGGCTGGTCCGGGCCCAGCATGTCGCCGGCGGCGATACGAAACAGCAAGGCATAACCGATCTGGCCGGCAGCGCCGGTAACGGCAACGCGAACGGGGGCTTTCATCATCTGATCTCCGGGAAGGGGAATCGGCAAAGGAAAATCGGAAGAGCGGAGCGGGCCGATGCCCGACTCCCCATTCCCGATTCACGGGTTCAATTCAGCTCGGCGAAAAACTCGGCAATGCGTTGCAGGCCCGGCTGCAATTGTGCAGCCGGACAGGTGTACGAGATGCGCATCGCACGCGGCTCGCCAAAGGCGGAACCGGGCACGCAGGCGACGCCCTTGGCCTCCAGCAGCGCGGCGCAGAATTCCACGTCGTTGTTGATCGCCACGCCGTGGTGGCTCTTGCCGAAGGCCACCGAAACGTCGGGGAATGCGTAGAACGCACCCTGGGGCCGCGGGCAGACCACGCCGGGAATCGCGCTGAGCGCGGCAAACACGGTGTCGCGACGGCCGGCGAATTCCTCGCACTTGGCCTGCGGGACATCCTGCGGTCCGCTCAGCGCCGCCACGGCCGCGGCGGTGATCACTTCCGGCAGGCTGGTGATGTGGTTGGAGTTCAGCGTGGTGACGGCCTTCGCCACCGCTTCCGGCGCCGCGATCAGGCCCACCCGCCAGCCCGGCATGCCGTAGGTCTTGGACACCGAATCGACGAAGATCACCCGTTCCTTCAGCTCGGGCTTGGCGAACACGAAGTTGTGGTAGCCGATGCCGTCGAACACCATCGAGTTGTAGATGTCGTCGGTGATCACCCAGGTATCCGGGTGCCTCGCCAGCACCTCGGCCAGCGCCGCGATCTCCGCGCCCGTGTAGACCATGCCGGTGGGATTGGACGGGTTGTTGAACAGGAACACCTTCGGCTTGCGCGCCAGCGCGGCGTCGAGCTGGGCCGGGGTGAGCTTGTAGTTCTGCTCCGGTCCGCAATGCATCACGTTGATCTTCGCGCCCACGATGTCGGCGATGTCGCGGTACGTGGTCCAGTACGGCGCGGCAAAACAGATCTCGTCGCCCTCGTCCAGCAGCGCCTCGGCCAGGTTGTACAGCACGTGCTTGGCGCCGATGCCGATCGACAGGTTCATGCGCCCGTAGCCGGAAAAACCCAGTGCCTCGATGTGCTTCAGGAATGCATCCAGCAGCGCGTCGGCGCCGCGGTTGCTGCCGTACTGGCCGGAGTCATGCGACAGCGACTCGCGTGCGGCGGCATACACGTGTTCGCCCGGCAGGAAGTTCGGTACGCCGATGGAGAAGCTGATGATGTCGCGGCCGGCAGCCTTGAGCTGTTTCGCCTTCTCGGCAATCACCATGATCGCGCTGGGTTTGGCGCGGCCGACACGCTGGGCGAGCTGGGGCATGGGTCTCTCACGCTGGGGGAGGAAGCAAAGGCGGTGATTTTATCACGCCATCCGGACCCCGGCGCTGGTCGTGCACGCCACGTCCACGAGAACCGGGCATGATGGCCACGCCCGCGCGACGGGCGGCTCACTCAACGCGGAGGAGATCCACATGCACTGGCTTTGGGTATTCGTGATTGGACTGATCGTCGGCCTGGTGGCCAAGCTGCTGATGCCGGGCAAGGACCCGGGCGGCTTCATCATCACCGCCATCATCGGCATTGCCGGCTCGCTGCTCGCCACCTGGGTCGGCCAGAACGTGTTTGGCTGGTACCAGGAGGGGCAATCGGCCGGCTTCATCGCTTCGGTGATCGGTGCGATCGTGTTGCTGCTGATCTACCACCTGCTCAGGCGCAAGTCCGCCTGAGCGGCGATCCCGGCGGAGCGCCGCTCTGCCGGGATGTTTCCGATCAGGCTCGCCTGATCGTGCCGGGTTTTATGCTCGTCAGGCCTGCGCCAGCCCACCCAGCAGCTTGCCAGCCAGACCTTCAAGCATGCCCAGATCGAAGCCGCCGCCCTGCCCCGCATCCGGTACCTGGCCATCCGGCGTCATGTGATCGACCGCATGCGGCAGCACGTGCGACAGCCCGCTGAGCACCACGCCCGGATCGACACCGAGCTTGCCCGCAGCCTCCTGCACCAGCGAACCCATGCCACCGCTCTGCAGCGCCTGACCGAGCTGATCCCCCGAAACCGGCTGGTTGGCGCCAGTGCCCACCCACGACTGCACCGCGCCGCCGAGCCCGTGCTGCTGCAACATGCTGATCAGGCCCTGCACGCCGCCGGCGCGCTGCAGCAGATCACCCGCCACCGAGATCATCGAGCCGGCACCGCCGGCCTGCTGCTGTCCCTGACCGCCAAGCAAATCGTTGAGGAATGACATGGTCGTTCTCCTTGATGAGTGAACAAGCGTGAAGCCAGTCGATCATAGGCTGATGAAACCGGCGCGACCATGACCTTCGTCCCCAAAAAAATCGCCGGCATCCGCCGGCGATTTCCTGCGAATCCTGATGATGGAATCAGCCGCGCTGGTCGAGCACCGCGTTCCATTCCTTGACGCGATCCGACTGCGCCGCCAGCAGGGCGTCGACGTCGCCGTCCACGGTGACCTTCTCGATCGTGTCGCCCTGGCTGATCGCGTTGACCACGTCCATGTCGGCGGCATCGACCACTTCGCCGAACACGCTGTGCTTGCCATCCAGCCACGGGGTCGGGCCATGGGTGATGAAGAACTGGCTGCCGTTGGTGCGCGGACCGGCGTTGGCCATCGACAGCACGCCCGGCTTGTCGTGCTTCAGCGAGGCGTTGAACTCGTCCTCGAACTTGTAGCCCGGACCGCCACGACCGCTGCCCTCGGGGCAACCGCCCTGGATCATGAAGTCGGCGATCACGCGATGGAACGACAGGCCGTCGTAGTAGCCACGCCTTGCCAGGTTGACGAAGTTGGCCACCGTGACCGGCGCCTTGTCTTCATGCAGGCGCAGATGGATCGGGCCGCGGTTGGTGGTGAAGGTGACATTGATGGTCATGGTAAATCCTTGGGTTCAAGAGCTGCACCGTGCCACGGCACGGATATCGGGGTCGTGAAGGATAACCCAGCCCGGGTGGTGGATCAGCCATGGCCGACCGTCGATGCTCAGGGCAGGCCCAGCTTGCCGCGGTCGAGCACACCGACGCCACGCGGCCGGGCCGCGGGCGCCGGCACATCGACCGGCCATGCTTCGCCCTCGTACAGGTGCCCCCACAACCGATCCAGCGCCACGTAGCCGTATGGCAGCAGCGGCACGTGGCGCTCGCCGAAACCTGGCAGGGCGAGGAACGCATCGAAGTGCTGCGCATGCGGCACCTTCCAGTAGATCGGCCGGCGCCCTTCGTCGCGCAGCCACTCCACGTACGGCTCGGAACTGAAAGCCGTGGGCAGCAAGCCGTCGCTGGCGCCGTGCAGCACCCACAGCGGCAGGTCCGTCCGCGGCAGGCGGGCGGCGGTTTCGGCCACCGAAGCGTGCAGCGCCTGCGCCTCGTGATCTTCGCCGGTCCACAGCGCGCGCAGGCATTCGCTGCCGATCAGGGTCGGATCGGCCGATACATTGACGCCGCCGTAAAGCCCGATGCCGTTGCCCGGGGGAATGCCGGAACCATCGGCCCACCACGCTGCCCGCGTCGCGGCGTCCACCACGCCCGGCGCGCCGCCGGCGCCGATCGCCGCGTAATGAAATCCGCAAGGCATGTCGCCCGCGCCGCGCCGCAGGTAGGACGAGGCGTAGCCCGCCGCGATCACCCGCCATAGGTCGAATGCCGTGGTGCTGGCCGCCGTGTCCATCGCCTCGTCGGTCCAGCCACGCGCATGCAGATAGTCCCGCGCCTGCGCGGACTGCTGCGCCAGCGTGTTGCCACTGAGCTTGCCCTGCGCCCGCAGGCTGGCGCAGCGGATCGGCCATGCCGGCAACGCCACGCCACGTGGCCCGCGCGCCATCGGCACGCCGGCAAACTGTTCCGCGCTCAGGGCGCAGGGCAGCCAGATCGCTGCCTCGGTGGCGTAGTCATACAACGCGCGGCCGCGATCCTTCACATGCACATTCGGTTCCAGCGCGACCACGCCGGCGAAGAATCCGTCGTGATCCAGCCCGGCCGCCTGCAATACCGCACCGCCGCCATTGGAGATGCCGGTGGCGATGATCTTCGTGTTCTGCGGCGTGAACGGCGCCTCTTCCGGATATGCCCGATCGAGCATGGCCAGGCCGAACTGCGCGGCCTGGATCACGTGCCTGCCCCAGGCCGCCTCCGGGTTGTCGCCCGAATGCATGTGCTTGATCGCGATGCCGGTGACCGGCGGCCCCGGCATCGGCTGGAATTCCAGCGCGGCGTCGCCCTTTTTCGCGCGACGCCCGTCCAGTGCCACGCCGCTGTGGTCGGCGAAATCGAAGTAGCCCGTGCCGGTGCCCTTGTCGGTATACGCCACCGCGCAGCCGTGCGGCAGGCCCCACGCGCCGGCCAGCGAAATCGCGCCGTAGACGCCGCGCGATCCCGAGGAAGCCGTCACCACCAGGCAGCGTTTCTGCTTGTCGAAGTTGTCCGGCAACTGCAGCAATACGCGATGCGGCGCGCGTGCGCCGGGAATCCGGGCAAACGCCGAGTATTCGCGCCCGGGCACGTCGGGCACCGCGCCGTAGACCGTGCCGTAGCCACCCAGCGGACCCAGGTCGGCGATGCCCTTCCAGCTGGTCTGGATCGCGCGTCGCCGCAGTTCTTCCGCGCCGGGGTCGAGTGGATCGGTGAAGGGCAGCGGCGCAGCGGCCAGGCCGGCAAGGCCCAGTCCTGCACTCAGCAGATCATCGTGACCGCGATGCTCCGTTACCCGCACTTCCCCGTAGTCGACCTCTGGCATGGCAGCTTCCTTCCCCGTGGCATGGCTGGCACAAGCGGACAGCATGACGGATAAGGGCATGAAGCAGAACAGCCAGGACAGGCGACGGGCGGAATTTTTCATTCCCGCACCATAGCAAGCACAAGACGCCTGGCCATCGTACGAAAGTCCATCGCCGCGCGCCGGCAAGCTCGACGCGGCCGCGGCGGCCAGCTAACTTCAGCGTCATGACCAGCCTGCTGATTGCCGACGACCACCCCCTGTTTCGCGCCGCGCTGCGGCTGGCCGCGAACGACAGCCTGCCCGACTGCGAGATCCGGGAGGCGGCTGACCTTGCCGGGGCGCTGCAGCTGCTGTCTGGCGCACCGGATATCGACCTGGTCCTGCTCGACCTGCACATGCCCGGCAGCCAGGGCCTGTCCGGCCTCGCCGCCTTGCGCGGCCAGCACCCCGGCGTGGCGGTGCTGGTGGTCTCCGCCCACGACGAGCCGCGCATCGTGCGTCGCGTGCTCGATCACGGCGCCGCCGGCTTCATCCCCAAAAGCGCCAGTCCTGTCGAAATCGGCGAGGCGATCCGCAGCGTGCTCGATTGCGGCACCTGGTTGCCGCCCGATCTCGCTGACGCCGTCGCCGCCCTGCCCGCCGATCCCGCCGACACCGACCTCGCCAGCCGGCTGGCCCGCCTCACCGAACAGCAATCGCGCGTGCTGGCCCTGCTGGCCGAAGGCCTGCTCAACAAGCAGATCGCCGACCGGCTGGCGATCCAGGAGCGCACGGTGAAGGCGCACGTCACCGCGATTTTCGAGAAGCTGAAGGTGCGGAATCGGACGCAAGCGGGGATGTTGTTGCGGTCGCTAGAACTTGGGGATCCGGTGCGACTTGGGTGATGTGACCAAAACCCACCAAGTTAGCCTTGCGAAGAATTGTTCAGCCGCACCATGATTGAGTAATTGCCTAAAAGAAAGGGATGGCGCGGGAATGCTTAAGCGAATGGGGTGGACCATTGTTCTACTGATACTCACTTTTGCGAGTCAGCCGTCCATCGCCTCTAATTACCAAGCATACCCAGAGCCGGGAAATTTTAAGACAACCAATTCAGATGCCGAATTCTCCCGCCAGATGGCTGGAATTCAACGGAAGGCAGAAGAAACTAGGGCTGCTCTTGAGTCTTCACGGCAACAAAGCACGCAACTCAGAACCTATCCGTTTGGTTACAACAGCGATACCAAGGAGATTTTCTACGACGGTCAGTCAGAGTTACTTACCGAAGACGTCGCCGAACAAGCGCTAGATCTGCCACCAAAAACCCAAGAAATGTTATCTGACCATGAACTTTTTCTACGTGGATTCCTACCGCTAGAACGTAACCAGCTTCAGGCTTGGCTCAATAGAGCCCGCGAGCAAAGACAGCATCAACGCGATCTTTGGATCGCAGGAAGCATCGGGCTATTACTCGTACTTTTGGCCTTGAGATGGGCCAAGCGCGAATTACCAAGACATGTGAGCTATTTGCGATCCAGAGTGGATAAGGAAGCCGCTGCAAAAGGTAGCATCGTGGTCATCTTGACGATTACAGTCCTCTATCGACTGGCTTGGGTGGCCGTCCCATTCGCGATTCTATATTGGCTGTGGGTCCATCGGCATTGAGGAAACGCAGTAACCGAAACGAGCGACGTACTCTAGGCTCCCACCGCGCCTGCTACTATTCGCTGCAGCATTTGTCTAAGCGCCAGCGGCTTCAACGGCTTGTACAGCACGCCGATCCCCGCATCGAGCAGCCGTTGCCGCAGTTCGCCGTCCCGATCCGCGGTGAGCATCACCGTCGGCACGTCGGCATGCCGCTCGCACAGGCGCTGCCAGACGTCCAGGCCGGTGTGCCCGCCATCCAGATGGAAATCGAGGATGTGCAGGTCCGGTCGCCACGGCGCAGCCAGTGCCTGTTCCGCGTTGCGGGCCGGGTGAACCTGCCAGCCCCAACTGCTCAGCAGGCTGCCCAGCGCGGCGAGCGCGGCCGGTTCGTTGTCCAGCAGCAGCGCGCGCCCCGTCGGCAGCGACCGCGCCACGCCGGTGGCCATCGGCAGGCGAGCGGCTGCCCGTGCCAGCGGCACGGCGAGGTGGAAGACGCTGCCCTGACCCGGCCAGGAACGCAGCCCCAGCGGATGACCGAGCAGCTCGGCCATGCGTTGCGCGATGGAGAGACCCAGTCCCAGCCCCTGCCCGCCCGCGGCGCTGCCACGGCGAAATTCCTGGAAGATCAGTTCCTGCTCCGCCACAGCGATGCCCGGGCCGGTGTCCCACACTTCCACGCGCAGGTGGTCACCGCCTCGACGCACGCCGAGCAGCACGCGACCGTGCTCGGCATAGCGCAAGGCATTCGACAGGAAGTTCTGCAGCACCCGGCGCAGCAGCTGCGGATCGGAATACACCCACGCGCGCGTGCCGACCACGTCCAGCCGCACGCCGCGGTCGAGCGCGATGGCGCTGAACTCGGCAGCCAGCGGATCGAGCACTTCGGCCAGCGCAAACGCGCGCGGCTGCGGATGCAGGCGACCGCCCTCCAGCCGGGCCACGTCAAGCAGGCCGGTGAGCAGGCCTTCGGTGGCGCTGAGCGCACCGTTGAGATGCTGCCCGATGGCGGCATCGCCGCCACGTTCGGTAAGTGAGTGCGCGAACAGCTGCGCGGCGTGCAAGGGCTGCATCAGGTCGTGGCTGACCGCGGCCAGGAAACGGCTCTTCGAGGCATTCGCCGCCTGCGCTTCGGCCGAGGCTGCGGCCAGTTCACGGGTGCGTTCCTCCACCCGCAGCTCGAGTGTTTCGTTGACGCGCTTCAGCGCCGCCTCGGCCTGGCGGAAGGCGGTGACGTCGGTGAAGGTAGCCACGAAGCCGCCGCCAGGCATGGGGTTGCCGCGAATCTCGACGATGGTGCCGTCGGGAAAACGCCGTTCGGACAAATGCCGCGTGCCGGTGCGCATGTGTGCCAGCCGGCGCTGCACGCGCGCTTCGACTTCACCCGGACCCAGCATGCCGGCGTCGATGTTGTGGCGGGTCAGCTCGGCCACCGGCCGCCCCACCTGCAGCATCCCCGGCGGATAGTCGAACAGGCACGCATACGGCGTGTTCCACGCCACCAGGTGCAGTTCCGCATCGACCACGCAGATGCCCTGGCTCATGTTCTCCAGCGCCGCCTCCAGCACGCGCTGGTTGAAGCGCAGGTCCTGCGCCGCCTCTCCCACGATGGCGACCACCGTGTCCAGGTCGTCGCGACCCTGCCGATGCACCACTTCCAGCAGCAGGCGCGCGGATGCCGCGCCGATCACCGCCGCCAGTTCGTGCTCGACCTGGGCCACCCGCGCACTGCCGGCGGAACCGGCCGCCGGCGCGCTGGCAAACAGCAGCGCGACCCGCTCCGGCGGCAGGAAGCGCGCCGCCAGCGCCCGCAGTTCGACCAGGCCCACGTCGCCCACGCTGACGGCGTGCGCGGAACGGCCGTAACGGGAGCTGGCCAGCGCCAGCATCACCACGATGTTGACCAACAGGCTGACCACCACCGCGCGCCCCAGCCGGTTCCAGTTGCCCAGCCCCAGCAAGCCATCCGGCGCCAGCCAGTGCAAGCCGAACGGACCGCTGTGCAACCACGCCGGCGCGGCCGGCAACAGGGCCGGCAGCACGGCATACATCCACACCAGGGTGCCCGCGGCCAGCCCGGCCATCACCGCGCGCGGTCCTAGCTGCGGCCGATACACCGCCGCCAGCAGCGCAGGTGTCAGCCCGGCCAGCGCGGAGAACGAGATCGCGCCGATGTCGGCCAGCGCCTCGTTGCGTGCCAGCAACCGGCTATACGCCCAGGCCAGCAGGATCACCAGCAGGATCGCCACGCGCCGATGGTTCAGCAGCTCGCCGCGCAGGTCGCCATGCTCGTCGCGACCCCAGCCGGAACGCACGCGCAGCGGCGCGATGAAATGGTTGACCACCATCAGGCTCAGCGTCAGCGTGGCGATCACCACCATGCTGGTCGCAGCGCTCAGGCCGCCGAGAAACGCGATCAGCGCCAGCCCATGTTCGCCACGGGCCAGCGGCAACGCCAGCACGTACATGTCCGACGACACCCCGCTCGCGCCCAGCCATGCATCGCCCAGCCGCGCCAGCGGCAGGATCGGCAGCGAGATCAGCAGCAGGTACAGCGGGAACAGCCAGCGCGCGGTGCGCAGTTGGCCATCGTCGCGGCATTCCACGATGCCCGCGTAGAACTGGTGCGGCATGGTGAACATCGCCAGCGCGCCGAGCAGGATCAAGGCGGGGAAGCCGCCACTGTCGGGCGCCTGCGGCACGTTCACCGGCAAGCCGGGCGGCAACGCCGCGAACAGCAGCGTGCCCAGCGCCAGCATCGCGCCGAGCTTGAACAGCGATTCGAACGCCATCGCCAGCACCAGCCCGCGGTTGTGCGCCATGGTTGACGCCCGACGGGTGCCGAACAGCATCGCGAACAGCGCCATCAGCAGCGCCACGTACAACGCACTGTCCTGCCACGGATCGGATTCGGCCAGCTGGCCCTGGCTGAGGATGCCGTAACTCATCGCCACCGCCTTCAGCTGCAGCGCGATGTACGGCACGATCCCGATCACCACCACCGCGGTGACCAGCGCCGCCAGCCCCGAATGCCGTCCCAGCCGCACCGCGATCAGGTCGGCCAGCGACCCGGCGTTGTACTCGCGCACCAGTTGCACCAGCCGGCCCAGGAATTTCAGCGCGAACAGATACATCAGGATCGCCCCGACGAACGTGGGCGGCAGCCACCAGCCCGAACGGCTGGCCTGGGTCACCGTGCCGTAGAACGTCCACGAGGTGCAGTGGATCGCCAACGACAGTGCATACACGATCGCCCAGCGCTTCTCGAAAATGTGCGGGCGGCGTTCGCCCAGCAACGCCACGCCGAACAGCAGGCCCAGCCAGCACAAGGCGGCGATGGCGATGACGCTGGCGCTCAGCATGCGAAGCACATCCGTGGGGGCGACTTCCGTCGCGATGTTCGCGTCGCAGCTGGATGCTTTGGAGCGAAGAGCTTTCGTCCTCCTTCGGAGGGCGAGTTACTTCTCTTTTGCTTGTCCAAAAGAGAAGTAACCAAGAGAAAATGACACCCCGCTTGGCGCTTGTTGGGCATCCTGCCCAACAAGTCCGTGAGCCGGGGCCGGGCTTTT
>NZ_LMHR01000077.1:0-100104 GCF_001428465.1 Rhodanobacter sp. Root179
CCCCCCCCCCCCCGCAACGGCCATGCCCGGCAAGAGCCACGTTGCGAGCCATCCCACGCATCCACTCCGCCGTTTCCCCCGTATCTGTCATCGAGCCCTACTTGCCGCTCGCCCACAGGTACGCCGCATGCCCCGTTCACCCGCCCCTTCCAGCGCACCCGCCAGCCCGCCCGGCATGCTGGCCGGCCATGGCCGCTCCTGGCTGGGCCGCACCCTGCGTCGCTGGTTTGATACCAGCGCCACCGTGCAGGTGGACGAGGGTCGCGAGGACCGGATCGACTGGCTGCGCGCCGCACCGTTCGTGGCGATGCACCTGGCCTGTCTCGCGGTGATCGGGGTTGGCGTGTCGCCGGTGGCGTTGGGCGTGGCGGGCGCGCTTTACGCGGTGCGGATGTTCGCGCTGACCGGGTTCTATCATCGCTACTTCTCGCACCGCACCTTCCAGACCTCGCGCGCGGTGCAGTTCGTGTTCGCGCTGATCGGCGCGTCCTGCGTGCAGCGCGGACCGCTGTGGTGGGCGGCGCATCACCGGCAGCACCACCGGGTTACGGATACACCGGCCGACCCGCATTCGCCGCGCGTGCACGGTTTCCTGTGGAGCCATGTGGGCTGGTTCCTGACCCCGCGCAATTTCCGCACCGACCTGACGCGCGTGCCGGACCTGGCGAAGTATCCGGAGCTGCGCTGGCTGGACCGCTTCGACATCGCGGTGCCGCTGCTGCTGGCCGTGGCGATGTACGGACTGGGCGCATTGCTGCAACAGGTGGCGCCGCAGCTGGGCACCAGCGGCGGGCAGATGCTGGTGTGGGGTTTCTTCGTCTCCACCGTCGTGCTGTTCCACGCCACGGTGACGATCAATTCGCTGGCGCACCGCTTCGGCAGCCGCCGTTACGCCACGAAGGACGACAGCCGCAACAACGTGTGGCTGGCGCTGCTGACGTTCGGCGAAGGCTGGCACAACAACCATCACTTCTTTCCCGGTTCCAGTCGCCAGGGTTTCCGCTGGTGGGAAGTGGACGTGACGTGGTACGGGCTGAAGCTGATGGCCATGCTGGGCCTGGTGCGCGGACTGAAACCGGTGCCGGCGTGGGTGCTGGTCAGGGCGGGGAGCTGAGCGATGCGCATTGCCGTGGTCGGATCGGGCATCGCGGGGCTGGCGTCGGCGTGGTTGCTGTCGCGCCAGCATGAGGTGACGCTGTTCGAGGCGAACGACTATTTCGGCGGCCACACCCACACGCACGAGGTGGAGCAGGCCGGAAAAACTTACCGCATCGACAGCGGCTTCATCGTGCACAACCCGGCGCACTATCCGCTGCTGACGCGGATGTTCGCGCAGCTTGGCGTGGCGTCGCAGCCGACCACGATGAGCTTTTCGGTGCACAGCGAGGCCAGCGGGCTGGAGTACAACGCCACCACGCTGGACACGCTGTTCTGCCAGCGCCGCAACCTGCTGTCGCCGCGCTTCCTCGGCATGGTGCGCGACCTCACCCGCTTTTATCGCGAAGCGCCCGCGCTGTTGCTGACGAGCGAGGACACCACCAGCCTCGGCGATTACCTGCTGCAGCACGGTTACGGCGCCGCGTTCCGCGACGAGCACCTGATCCCGATGGCCTCCGCGCTGTGGTCGTCGCCGCCCACGCAGATCCTGCAGTTTCCCGCGCGCTACCTGGTGCAGTTCATGGCCAACCACCAGATGCTGCAGCTCGGCGACCGGCCGCAGTGGCGGGTGGTGAAGGGCGGCTCGTCGACCTACGTGGCGGCGCTGCGCGCGCACTGGCCGGTGCGCGAACGGCTGAGCTGCCCGGTGCATTCGATCCTGCGCCACGCCGGCGGCGTCGAGGTGTGCAGCGCGGCGGGCGTGGAGCATTTCGACCAGCTGGTGCTGGCCTGCCACAGCGATCAGGCGCTGCGCCTGCTGGGCGACGCTAACGAGCGCGAGCATTCGATCCTGGGCGCGATGACCTACCAGGCCAACGACACCGTGCTGCACACCGACGCCAGCGTGCTGCCGCGCCGGCGCAAGGCATGGGCGGCCTGGAATGCGTGGCTGCCGCGCGATTCCGCCGCGCCGTGCACGGTCAGCTACTGCATGAACCTGCTACAGGGCATCGCCTCGCCCGAGCCGTTCGTGGTCACCCTGAATCGCAGCGAGGCGATCGACCCGTCCAGAATCCTGGCGCGCATGCGCTACCACCATCCGGTCTACACCAGGGCCTCGGTGCAGGCGCAGACGCGCAAGGCGGAAATCCAGGGCTGGCGCCGCACCTGGTTTGCCGGCGCGTATTGGGGCTGGGGCTTCCATGAGGACGGCATGCGCAGCGCGGTCGAGGTGGCCGCGGCACTCGGTGTGCACTGGCCGCTGGGCACCGAGTCGGCGATGAATGATGTGCGTGAAGCAGAGCTGGTGGCATGACGATGAAGCCGGCCAGCTCGACGCTGCTGTCGCATAGCGCTGTCTACGAGGGCGTGGTGCGCCATCGCCGGCATGCGCCGCATGCGCATGCGTTCAGCTATCGCATGGCCCAGCTGTATCTGGATCTGGACGAAGTCGAGCAGGTGTTTGCCAGGCGCTGGTTGTGGTCGACCACGCATCGCAACCTGGCGCAGTTCCGCCGCAGCGATTATCTGGGGCCGGCGAACATGCCACTGGCCGAGGCCGTGCGCCGTTGCGTGGAACAGGCCACCGGGCAACGCCCGGTCGGCCCGATCCGCCTGCTGACCCATCTGCGCTACGCGGGCATGGTGTTCAACCCGGTCAGCTTCTATTACTGCTTCGACGCGGACGGGCAGACCCTGGTCGCGGTGGTGGCGGAGATCACCAACACGCCGTGGAAGGAACGCCACGCCTATGTGTTGCCGGTCGAGAACGCGCACGTCCACGGTCGCGCGCTGCACTGGCGTTTTCCCAAGACTTTCCACGTCTCGCCATTCATGCCGATGGATTGCGCGTACGACTGGCGCTTCACCGTGCCGGGCAATGACCTGATGGTGCACATGAATGTGCTGCGTGAAGGCCAGCGTACGTTCGACGCCACGCTGAACCTGCAACGCCGTCCGCTGACCGCCGGCTCGCTGGCCCGTGTGCTGTGGCGCTACCCGTTGATGACCGTGCAGGTGGTGGCGGCGATCCACTGGCAGGCGCTGCGGCTGTGGCTGAAGCGCAATCCGGTTCACGACCACCCTGCCGGACCCTCCCGCCATGCCGACTGAAACACATACCCCGAGGTTTGCGATGAACGACATCGGCACCGCGCACCAACGCCACGACGCCCCGTTCGGCGGACTCGACCGCTTCCTGCGCCAGCAATTGCTGAACCAGATGCGCGGCCTGCGTCATGGCCGACTGGTGCTGCAGGACGCCTGCGGCACGGTCGAACTGGGCGACCCGGCAAGCGCGCAACCGGACTTGCAGATCCAGTTGCAGGTACTGGACGCGGAGTTCTATCGCGCGGTGGCGCGCAATGGCAGCGTCGGCGCCGGCGAGTCGTATATGGATGGGCACTGGCGCTGCGACAACCTGGTCGGCCTGATCCAGCTGCTGGTGCGCAACCGCGACCTGCTCGACGGCATGGAGAGCGGGCTGGCCCGACTCGGCGGCATGGCGATGCGGCTCTGGCACGCGCTGCGCCGCAATACGCGCGACGGCAGCCGTCGCAATATCGCCGCGCACTATGACCTGGGCAACGATTTCTTCAGCCTGTTCCTGTCGCCGGACCTGATGTATTCCTCGGCGATCTGGACCGACCCGGCCGATACGCTGGAAACCGCATCCGCACGCAAGCTGGAGCGGATCTGCCGCAAACTGGACCTCAAACCCACCGACCGGGTGATCGAGATCGGCACCGGCTGGGGCGGCTTCGCGCTGTATGCGGCACAGCAGTACGGCTGCCATGTCACCACCACCACGATCTCGCGCGAGCAGCATGCCCTGGCCAGCCAGCGTGTCGCCGACGCCGGCATGAAGGGACACGTCACCCTGCTGCTCGAGGATTACCGCGACCTCGAAGGCCAGTACGACAAGCTAGTATCGATCGAGATGGTCGAGGCGATCGGCGCGCCGTATCTGGACGTCTATTTCGGCAAGCTCGGCAGCCTGCTGAAACCGGAAGGGCTGGCATTGGTGCAGGCGATCACCATCGAGGACCACCGCTATGCGCAGGCGCTGAAGTCGGTCGACTTCATCAAGCGCCACGTGTTTCCCGGCAGCTTCATTCCGTCGATCAGCGCGCTGGTCGCGGCCAAGACCCGCGCCAGCGACCTGAGCCTGATCCGACTGGAGGACTTCGGCAGTTCGTACGCGAAGACCCTGGAAGCATGGCGCGAGCGCTTCATGGCCCGGCTGCCGCAAGTGCGCGCGCTGGGCTTCGACGAGCGCTTCGTGCGCCTGTGGGAGTTCTACCTGGCGTATTGCGAAGGTGGCTTCCGCGAACGCTCGATCGGCGTCGTGCACCTGTTGATGGCCAGGCCGGATCATCGCCCCGCCACCTCGTCGCCGGGCCGGCCGGCATGAGCTTCTGGCTCAGCCTGATCGGCTACCAGGCCGTGTGGTTTGTCGCGGTGATCGGCGCGGGCCACGGGCTGGCGTGGCCGGGCGTGCTCGGCATGCTGGTCTACGCGCTGGTGCAACTGGCTTGCGCCCGCAACGTTCGCACCGATCTCGCCCTGATCGCCGCCGGACTGGTGATGGGCTTCCTGCTGGATGGCGCGCTCAGTCGCAGCGGGCTGGCTGATTACGCGGCCGGCTGGCCGAACCCGGCGCTGGCACCGGGCTGGATTCTCGCGCTGTGGGTCACCTTCGCGCTGACCTTCAGCCAGTCCCTGCGCTACCTGCAGACGCGATTGTGGCTGGCGGCGCTGCTGGGATTGGTCGGCGGTCCGCTGGCCTATCTGGGTGCGGCGCGCGGCTGGCACGTGGTCATGTTCACCGAGCCGGCATGGCGCGCCGTGCTGGCGCTGGCGCTCGGCTGGGCGCTGGCGACACCGGCGCTGGCGTGGCTGGCGCGCATCGGCAGCACCTCGTCGCCACCGCGACCGACAACGCGAGGAGCCTGCGCATGAATCCCTGGTGGCAACTGCTGATGGTGTGGCTGCTGGCCGCGCTGATGATGACGCTGGGCTGGCAATGGCAGCGCCGGCGCAGCAACGCGGGCATCGTCGACGTGCTGTGGGCGGCAGGCGTGGGCGGCAGCGCGGTGCTGCTGGCGCTGACCGGCAGCGGCACAGTGTGGACGCGCACGACGCTCGCCCTGCTCGGTGGCGCGTGGGGCGTGCGCTTGTCCATGCACCTGTGGCGCCGCGTGCGTGGCGAAGCGGAGGATGGTCGCTATCGCAACCTGCGCACGCACTGGCAGGGCGCGCAGTGGAAGTTCTTCGCCTTCTTCCAGTTCCAGGCGTTCCTGATCGTGCTGTTCGCGCTGCCGTTCGTGGCGGTGGCGCACAACCCGCAGGCGTCCGCGCCGTGGCTGGCCGCGGCCGTCGCCCTGTGGCTGCTGGGCGTGCTCGGCGAATCGATCGCCGACGCGCAGCTGGCGCGCTTCCGCAACGATCCGGCCCACCGCGGCACGACCTGCCGCGACGGCCTGTGGCGGTATTCGCGCCACCCGAACTATTTCTTCGAATGGCTGCACTGGTTCGCCTACGTCTGCCTGGCGGTCGGTTCGCCGATCGGCTGGCTGGCATGGTCCGGGCCGGTGGTCATGTACGTGTTCCTGCGCTGGATCAGCGGCGTGCCGTACACCGAGGCGCAGGCGCTGCGCACGCGCGGCGACGACTACCGCGACTACCAGCGCAGCACTCCGCTGTTGATTCCCTGGTTTCCGAAGAGGCGCTCGCGATGACCCACCCCGCTTTCACCGAACTGGCCAGCGACCGGCCGGCACCCGGCCTGCTGGGCCTGGCCGAACGCGGCCATCTTCCCGACGCGCTGTTGCGCCAGGGCATCCGCCGACTGTGCGCCCAGCGCCTGCGCGAGGAACAGGCCGGTGGCCTGGACGCACAGGCGGCGCGATACGCGCAGCGCATCGACATGCTGCGCCACAGTCCGGTGGCGATCCACACCGACGCGGCCAACGCGCAGCACTACGAATTGCCGCCGGCGTTCTTCGAGCTCTGCCTGGGCAGGCGGCTGAAGTATTCGTCCTGCTACTACGCGCGCGGTGACGAGTCGCTGGACGAGGCCGAGGAGGCGATGCTCGCCCTGTACGGCGAGCGCGCCGAACTCGCCGATGGCCAGTCGATACTCGAACTGGGCTGTGGGTGGGGTTCGCTGACCCTGTGGATGGCCGAGAACTTTCCGCAGGCACGGATCACCGCGGTGTCCAACTCCGCCCCGCAACGCCGGCACATCGAGGCGGAGTGTCTCCGGCGCGGCTTGTTCAACGTGCGCGTGATCACCTGCGACGTCAACGCGCTGCAGCTGGATCCGGCGCAGTTCGACCGCTGCATGTCGATCGAGATGTTCGAGCACATGCGCAACTACGAGACGCTGCTGGGCCGCATCGCCGGCTGGCTGAAACCCGGCGGCAAACTTTTCGTGCACATCTTCGCGCACCGCACCGCGATGTATCCGTTCGAGACCGAGGGCGACGACAACTGGATGGGCCGCCACTTCTTCACCGGCGGACTGATGCCGGCATCCGACACCTTGTTGTGGTTCCAGTCGGCGCTGCACATAGAACAGCGCTGGCATGTCGACGGCACGCATTACCAGCGCACCGCCAACCACTGGCTGGCCAACCAGGATGCGCACCACGACGAGGTGATGGAGGTGCTGGCGCAAGCCTACGGCGACAAGGCGGCGCCATTGTGGTTCCAGCGCTGGCGCATGTTCTGGATGTCCTGCGCCGAGCTGTTCGGTTACGCCGACGGGCAGGAGTGGCTGGTCGCGCACTACCGCTTCGTGCGCCCTGCCACCGACGCCCATCCATCCTTCGCCCCGGAGACGCCATGAAGCTCCCGATAACCGCGCTGCTGGCCTGCGCCATGCTGTTCAACCTCAACGCCTGCGCCAGCGAGCTGCCGCCGATCACGCCGGTGGCCCACGTCGACCTGCCGCGCTTCATGGGCGACTGGTACGTGATCGCCACCATCCCCACCCGCTTCGAGAAGGATGCGTACAACGCGCTGGAGGTCTACACGCTGAAACCCGACGGCAACGTGGCCACCTCGTTCCACTTCCGCGACGGCAGCTTCGACGGCGAGCGCAAGGACATCCACTCCACCGGCTTCGTCAAGCCCGGCAGCGGCAACGCGGTGTGGGGCGTGCAGGTGTTCTGGCCGCTGAAGGCGCAGTACATCGTGGCCTGGCTGAAGGACGACTACAGCCAGGTCATTGTGGCCCGCGACGCTCGCGATTACATGTGGGTAATGGCGCGCACGCCGACCATCGCCCAAGCCGACTACGACGCCCTGCTGGCGCGGGTGCGGGCGCTGGGCTATCCGATGGGCAAGGTGCGCAAGGTCCCGCAGCAGGAACCGGCAGCCAGATCCGGCCGTTAGCCGCGCCGGACTTGCGCAGGCCATGCAGCACGGCGGCTCGACGGGGGTCGCGGCAAGCGGACCCGGAGTGGATCCGTGCGGGCGATGTAACCGATGCGCCTGCGGCAGCGAATGGAGTGGCTGACACACTCGCCAGGACAGCAGCCGCCATGCCCGACATCGATCCCGCCACCGCTCCATCGACCCGCCATCGCTGGCCAGCCCTGCTGGCGATCGCCCTGATCGTGGGCGGCGTCGCGCTTGCCTTCGGCTGGATCGCCGGATGGCTGACGCCTGGCCGGCTGACTCCGCAACGTTTCACCAACGCCATCGAGAGCGGCAACGGGCAGATCTACCGGGGCTATCGTCGCGCGCATGCCAAGGGCATCTGCGTGGCCGGCTATTTCGAGGGCAACGGGCAAGGCGTGGCGCTGTCGAGCGCGCGGCTGTTTGCGCCGGTGCGCACGCCGTTCACCGGGCGCCTGTCGATCGCCGGCGGCGCGCCCTACGGGCTGGACGGCAAGGCGCGCGTGCGCAGCATGGCGCTGGAGTTGAACAGCGACGACGGCCAGCAGTGGCGCATGGCGATGAACAGCTTCCCGTTCTTCGGCGTGTCCACGGTGCCCGCGTTCTACGAGCAGACCCGCGCCAATGCCCCCGACCCCGCCACCGGCAAGCCCGATCCGGCGAAGCAGGCCGCCTTCGTCCGCGCCCATCCGGAATTCGCCCGCTTCGCCGCCTGGGCGAAGACCGCGCCATGGTCGACCAGTTGGGCCAACACCACGTTCAACGGCGTCAACGCCTTCCGCTTCACCAATGACCGTGGCGAAGTGCGCAACGTGCGCTGGTCGATGCAGCCGCAGGCGGCCTTCGCGGCGATGACGCCAGAGCAGCGTGCTACCGCCGACGGCAATTTCCTCAGCGAGGATCTGCAGGCGCGACTGGCCCATGCGCCGCTGCGCTGGGACATGGTGGTGACCCTGGCGCAGCCCGGCGATCCCACGGCCGATCCGGCGCAGCCCTGGCCCCAGGATCGCCAGCACGTCACCGTCGGCACCGTGGTGATCGAAAGCAGCACGCCACAGGCCACCGGCGCCTGCCGCGACATCAACTACGACCCGCTGGTGCTGCCGGCCGGCGTGCAGGGTTCGGACGATCCGATCCTGGCCGCCCGTTCGGCCGTCTATTCAGTGTCGTTCAACCGCCGCGAACACGACATCGCCAGCGGCAAGGCGGACACCGCCATCGGCAAGCCCGCCGCACCGGAGACCAGGCCATGAACGATCTTCATCCCGCCAAGCCCGCTCCGCGGCACTTCAACCTCACCGCGCGCGTGCTGCACTGGAGCATGGCGCTGGCGATCCTGGCCATGCTGTTCGTCGGCATCGGCATGGTCGCTTCGCTGAGCCTGCGCCCGACCCTGGTCAGCCTGCACCGGCCGCTGGGCATCGCGATCCTGCTGCTGGCGATCGTGCGGCTGGTGAACCGGCTGCGCCATCGCCCGCCGCCGTTGCCGGCCGACCTGCCCCGGGTGCAGGTGCTGGCGGCGAAGGCCTCGCACTGGCTGCTCTACGCGCTGATGTTCGCGATGCCGCTGATCGGCTGGTCGATGCTGTCTGCCGGCGGCTATCCGGTGACCATGTTCAAGGGTTTCAACCTGCCACCGATCATGCCCCACGACGCCAGCGTCTACGCCGCGCTGCGCGGCGCCCACACCTGGCTGGCCCTGCTGCTGTTCGCCACCGTGCTGCTGCACCTGGCCGCCGCGCTGTTCCACGCCTGGGTGCGGCGCGACGAGGTGTTCCCCAGCATGGCGCGCGGCGCATCACCGACGCCTGCGTCAGCTGCGCCGGAGCCAACCAGCGTGTCGGCACGGGACGAAGGCGGCGACGCGGACTCGTGAGGCGTCGAACTCAACCGGCGCGCTGCACGGTTCGCAGCTTGCCGCTGTTGCCGCCGCCACAGAAGAACTGATCGCCGCCGTCCGACTCCATTCCCGACACGCCGGTGCCGGCCGGCATCTCGAGGATTTCCAGCACCTCGCCGCTGCGCGGATCGATACGGCGCAGCTCGCTTTCGTCGTTCTCCCAGGTGCCGTGCCAGAGTTCGCCATCGGCCCAGCAGACGCCGGTGACGAAGCGGTTCGATTCGATGGTGCGCAGGATCGCGCCGGTGGCCGGATCGATCTGGTGGATCTGGCGCGCGCGGTACTGTCCCACCCACAACGAACCTTCGGCCCAGGCCAGCCCCGAGTCGGCGCCGCCACCGGGCGCGGGGATCGTGGCCAGCACCTGGCCACTGTGCGGATCGATCTTCTGGATGCGGTCCTCGGCAAGCTGGAACAGGTGCTGGCCGTCGAACGCCGTTCCCGCGTGGGCGACCACGTCGATCGAACGCAACGTCTGGCCGCTCGCCGGATCGATCGCGTTCAACTTGTCGCCTGAGGCAAACCACACGTGCCGGCCGTCGTAGGTGACGCCATGCACGCCGTCGACGCCCGCAAAGGGGCCTTGTTCGCGAACGATTCGGGCGGCTGATCGTTTCATGCTGCTTCCTGATGGAGCCTTGGGAACCTGCTTCCGCGCCGTCATTCCCGCGAAGTCGGGAGGTGCTGCATCAACGGCGAAGCGGGTCCCCCGGGGCGTGTTGTGGGAGATCAAGGTGGATTCCCGCTTTCGCGGGAATGACGTCATGGCGGAGTTTCGGGATTCGCGGTTGGCGCGCCGGTCTGTCTGATGTGTCTCGATGCAGGCAGCCTAGTCGCCCTGCAGCGGCGCGGGGAGTAACAAGCTCGTCGGGAATCCGGGCACCGGCGGGCTCAGCCAGCGGCGCGCCCGTCCGCGACCGAACGACTGCACCTTGCCGGCCGCCGCCAGCGCGTCGAGCGCGCGTTGCACGCTGCGCTGGCTGGCGCCCAGCGCCAGCGCCAGGGCCGAGCTCGACCACGACTCGCCGTCGGCCAGCAGGGCGAGCACGTCCGCGTGGCGTTCGTCGAACGGCGGCGCCATCACGACGACCTGATCGGCCCGATGCGGCGCCAACGCAAAGCCGCGCTTCGTCGCGCCCACGCCGGCCAGTGCCTGCAGCTCGGTACGCAGCCGGCCCATTTCGACGCGCAGGCGCACCCGATGCGATTCGTCGGCGAACCTGGTGCGGAAGACTTCGGCGATGAGCGTGTCCCGCGACACGTCGCCCGGCCATGCCTCGGCCAGCAGGCGGGCGATCGCGAACAGCACGGGCCGCTTCGCCAGCGCCACCCGCGTGCCGGACTGGCAGACGACCTGACGACAGGCGTCGATGACGAAGGCGTTCGATGCCAGCAACGCCTCGACCTGCTCCAGCCGGATCAGGCGTTCGCCGCCATGCGTGATCAGCCGTGCCGCGGGCGCGTCGAGCACACGGGCAGCATCGTCGATCTCCGCCACCAGCGCCGGGATGCCGGCGTGGCGCGCGGCGTAGCTGGCCCGGGCCAGCGCCGCACGCGCCGGTTTCGTGCGCAGGCGGCGCAGGGCGATGCCGGCGTTGACCAGCTCGCGGGCCGCGCGCGAGGCGAGTGGCAGCGGCGCGGCATCGAATCCGGCCAGCGCCCGTTCGGCCTCGTCGAGGCGGCCGAGCAGAAGCAGGCGCCGCGCCGCGAGATAGCGCGCATGCGCCGCGTTCACCGGATCACCGTGCGCCTCCAGCGTCGCCCGCGCGGCATCCAGCGCCTTCACCGGCCAGCCCAACTCGCGCGAGGCGAGCGCGATCTCGGCTTCGGCGATGACGCACTTCGCGCGGGCCACCGGCTCCCTCGCACCGAACGCGCGCGCCGCGCGCTGCACCAGCGTCTTCGCCCGCACGAAATCGCCGAGCTGCGCCATCGCGATGCCGCGCAGCGCCAGCGCGGGTGCATCGTCGCGCAAGGCGATCCGGTTCAGCGCGCCCAGCGGGTCGCCCGCCGCCAGCGCACGCGCCGCCGCCGTGATCAGCGAATCCATCGGACCGGAACCAATCGCGCCACGCTTGTCACTCCCACCCATCGATGTCCGGTTTCTAATCTAGCCCACGATCCACCGGCAAGTCGCATCGATCCCCGAACGAATGCCGGAACTCATTGGGAGAACGCAATGACCATGCACACGACCGGAACCCGCGACGAATGGCTGGAGGCACGACTCGGCCTGCTCGATGCGGAAAAGGAGCTGACCCGACGCGGCGACGAAGTGGCCCGGCAACGCCAGACGTTGCCGTGGGTCAAGGTCGACAAGGCGTATCGCTTCGACACCGACGAAGGCAGTGCCTCGCTGGCCGACCTGTTCCGGGGCCGCTCGCAGCTCTTGGTCTACCACTTCATGTTCGGCACCGATTACACCGCGGGGTGTCCCTCGTGCTCGTCGATCGCCGACGGCTTCGACGGCTTCGCCGTGCACCTGGCGAATCACGACGTGACCCTGTCGGCGGTATCGCGCGCACCACTGCCGAAGCTGCAGGCGTACCGGCAGCGCATGGGCTGGCGTTTCCCCTGGGCGTCCTCGTCCGACGGCGACTTCAACTTCGACTTCAACGTCGCGTTCACCGAAGCAGAGCAGCGCGCCGGAGACATCGAATACAACTACCGGCGCGATGGCCACGCCATGGACGCGACCTCGGCCCCCGCGCCGGTCATCCAGATGGCCGCCAGTTGCGGCACCGACGCGCCCACCTACACGCGCGACCGGCCGGGCCTCAGCGCCTTCGTGCAGGAGGACGGCGTGATCTACCACACCTACTCCACCTACGCGCGCGGCCTGGACGGCCTGTGGGGCATGTACCAGTGGCTCGATCGCGCGCCGCTGGGGCGCAACGAAACCGGCGTGTGGTGGCGTCGCCATGACGAATACGGCGGCAAGTGAGCCGCCCCCGTGGATGCGCACGGCATGGGAATCGCTTCGACCCGGGCTTGTCGGACGAACCTCCCGCTGCGCTTTTTCGGCGTCGCCGCCCCGCTGTTCGCCGCCAGCGCCACGCTGACGATCATCGGCTGCACCGCCATGGCATCGATGGGCGAGTTGCCGATGCCCGGCGGCTGGACGCTGTCGATGGCATGGATGCCGATGTGCGGCCAGGCCTGGCCCGACGTCGTAGCGGCGTTTCTCGGCATGTGGCTGGTGATGATGGTGGCGATGATGCTGCCGTCCCTGCTGCCGGTGCTGCGGCGCTGTCACGCGGCCATTGACCGCTCCGGCCATTCACCCGCGGGCCGGCTGATCGCGTTGATGGGCGCGGCGTATTTCACGGTGTGGCTCGTGCTCGGCACCGGCGTTTTTGCGCTCGGCGCCCTGCTCGCCACCGTCGTGATGCAATGGCCGGCGCTGGCACGCGCCGTGCCGATCGCGGCCGCCGCGGTCGTCCTCGCCGCCGGAGCGCTGCAGTTCACCGGGTGGAAAGCCCGCCATCTCGCCTGCTGCCGCGCGACGCCGGTCATCGCACCGCGGCTCGCCACAAGCTGGCGACATGGACTGCGCCTGGGCCTGCATTGCAGCTGCAGTTGCGCCGGCCCGATGGCGATCCTGCTGGTCGGCGGCGTCATGGACCTGCGCGTGATGGCGGTCGTGATGATCGCCATCACCGTCGAGCGTCTTGCATCGGATGGAACGTGTGCCGCGCGTGCCATCGGCGTTGCCTTCGCCGTGGCGGGGCTGCTGATGATGGCGCACGCGGCCTAGTCGGGATGAAACGATCCCGCCGCCGTGCATGGGCATGCCGAACCGCGCCCGATTCAGATCTCCACATGCAGCGGCGCGGTGAACTGCGCGTCCTCGACATTGCCGGTGTTGCGCGTCGCGGCAGGCTCGAAGATCAGCACCTCGACCTCTTCGTCGGCGGCCGTGCGGTGCTCACGGCCACGCGGAACCACGACCAGCTGGCCGGGCTCGAGCTCGACGACATGGTCGCGATATTCGACGCGGAACTTCCCGCGCCAGACCAGGAACATTTCGTCCTCGTGCTCGTGCACATGCCAGGGGAAGATCCCTTGCAACTTGACCAGCTTGAGCTCCTGGCCATTCAGCGCGGCGACTGTCTTCGGTCGCCAGTGCTCGCTGAACAACGCGAATTTTTCCGCGATGTCGATCTTCGAGGGAGTCGCATTCATGCTGTGGCACCGGGCAAGGTGGCGCGGGTCGGGTTGCCGCCCGCCAAGGGTAGTGAAACGCGGGCGGATCTTCCCGGATTCCGCACGCGCGATTTGTCCCGATCGACGCGGCCTGACGACCGTTCCATGCCTATTCCGGCGTCGTCACCTGCGGCACATCCTGCGAGCCTTCCTCGCGATCGCGGTACAGCGCGGCGCGCACCAGCAGCATCAGGGTGATCGGGGTGGTCAGGGTGAGGAAGACACCGATCAGGATCTCGTTGAAGATCGGGCGGCTGTGCAGCACCGAGAAGCAGGTGATCGAGGCGGCCAGCATGAAGAACGTGCCCAGCGTGGTGCCCAGGGTGGGCGCGTGCACGCGCTGGTAGAAGTTCTTCAGGCGCAGCAGGCCCAGCGAGCCGACGAAGGCGAACAACGCGCCGAGCAGCACCAGCATGGCGACGGTGATGGCCGCCCACGGCGGCAGGGCGTCGAGGTGGTTCATTCGATCACCTGTCCGCGCATCAGGAATTTCGACAGCGCCACGGTGCCGGCGAAACCGAGCAGCGCGATGATCAGGCCGGCCTCGACGTACAGCATGCTGCCGCTGCGGATGCCGATGGTGAGCAGCAGGATCATCGCGTTGACGTACAGCGCGTCCAGCGCCAGCACGCGGTCCTGCGCGCGGGGGCCGCGCACCATGCGGATGATCGAGAAGCTCATCGCCAGCAGCAGCAACAGTTGCGCCGCGATGATGGCGACGTGGAGCAGGCCGTGGCTCATTGAAAGACCTCCAGCAGCAGGCGTTCGTAGCGTTGCTTGATGGTGTCGATCCAGCCCTGCTCGTCGACCAGGTCGAGCACGTGGATCAGCAGGATGTTCGCGGTGGAGTCGTAGTTCACCCAGATCGTGCCGGGCGTCGAGGTGATGATGCAGGCCAGCACGGCCAGGCCGTGGCGATCGGTCAGCGCCAGCGGGATCGCCACGAAACCGGAGTGCATGCCCCGCTCGCGGCGCAGGACGATCCGCGCCACGGCGAGGTTGGAGCGGAAGATGTCCAGCATCACGCGCGCGAACAGCAGGCCGAGCAGGTGCGGATTGCGCACGCGCGCCTGCGGCGGGCGCAGCAGGCCGAACACTTTCGCCAGCGCGACGCCGAGCAGCGCACCGAACAGGGTGGTGGCCGGCGCCACGCTCTGGTTCAGCAGCAGCCACACCACCAGCAGCAGCGCGGACAGGATCGGGTACGGCAACCAGCGGCGGATCATGGCGCGGCCTCCGCCGATGGCAGCACTGCATGGATGTAACTGGCCGGCGCGTGCAGCTGGCTGGCGGTGTCGCGCAGGTAGCGCAGCGGCGACTCGACCAGCACGGTCAGCAGCAGGCACAGCCCCAGCAGGATCGCAATGGAAGCCGCTTCCGTGAGGCGCACCCTGGGGAAGATCCGCTCCGGCTCGACCCAGAAAATCTGGATGCCGGCGCGGCACAGCGCGATCACCGTGCACAAGCCGGCCACGATGATCAACGCAAACAGCACGACCGCGCCGGGTCGCGCGCTGTCTTCGAGCATCGGCGCCAGCAGCGCGAACTTGGCCAGGAAGCCGGACAGCGGCGGCAAGCCCGCCAGCAGCACTGCGCAGGCGGAGAAGCTCAGCCCCAGCATCGCGATCGGGGCGCTGATCACCACCCGGCTCTCGTCTTCCTGCGCGTACAGGCTTTCATTGGGTGCGCTCTCGCCCACCTGTTCGTACGGTTCCAGGCTCAGCGTGTCGTCGGTGTCGTCGTCGCCGTCGGAGGCGAGCAGACCGGCGACCAGGAAGAACGCAGCGATCGCCAGGGTGGAGATCACCAGGTAGGCCAGCGCGCCGGTGGTCACCGCCGGCTGCTGCAGGCCGATCGCACCGAGCAGGGTGCCGGAGGAAATCACCACGTTGTAACCGGCCAGCTTGGCCAGGTCGCGCGCGCCCAGCATGCCGACGATGCCGGCCACCACCGTGGCCACGCCGCCCCACAGCATCCAGTCGCTGCCGAAATGCGCCGACGCAGAACCAGCGCCATCGCCGAACAGCAGCAGCCCGAGGCGCAACAGCACGTAGATGCCGACCTTGGTCATCAGCGCGAACAACGCCGCCACCGCCGGCGACGCCGCTGCATACGTGCGCGGCAGCCAGAAGCCCAGCGGAAACATCGCGGTCTTGATCAGGAAGGCCACGCCGAGGATCGCGGCGCCCGCGTGCAGCAGCGCGCGGGTACGCTCGGGCACGTGCGGGATCAGCTCGGCCAGCGCGGCCATGTTCAAGGTGCCGGTGACGCCGAAGATCAGGCTGACGCCGAGCAGGAACAGCATCGAGGCGGTCAGGTTGACCGCGATGTAGTGCAGCCCCGCGCTGACCCGCCGCGCGCCCGAGCCGTGCAGCGCCAGGCCGTACGACGCGGCCAGCAGCACCTCGAAGAACACGAACAGGTTGAACAGGTCGCCAGTGAGGAAGGCACCGTTCAAGCCCATCAGCAGGAACTGCAACAGCGGCTGGAAATGGCCGCCGCGATGCTGCCAGCGGCCCAGCGCAAACGGCAGCACGGCCAGCGCCAGCACGCTGGTCAGCAACACCATCAACGCGGAAAGACGATCGGCCACCAGCACGATGCCGAAGCGCGCCGGCCAGTCGCCGATGCGGTAGACCGCGGCCAGCGCACCGTCGGC
Organism: Rhodanobacter sp. Root179; assembly: GCF_001428465.1. Taxonomy (NCBI): domain Bacteria; kingdom Pseudomonadati; phylum Pseudomonadota; class Gammaproteobacteria; order Lysobacterales; family Rhodanobacteraceae; genus Rhodanobacter; species Rhodanobacter sp. Root179. The sequence goes on from NZ_LMHR01000077.1 coordinate 16,269, forward strand.
GGACACCGCGAACATCAACGCGGCGGCGCAGGCGACCAGCGCCGCGCACGAGACGATGCTCAGCGCCAGCACCGTACGTCGCCGCCTCTCGCCGACCAGCAACTGCAGCGCGGCGACCAGCAGCGGCAGCAGGATCGGCGCGATGATCAGGTGGTTGCTCACGGCGTGCCGTCCTCGCCGTCGACGTGGTCGTTGCCGGTCAACCCGCGCGAGGTCAACAGCACCACCAGGAACAGCGCGGTGGTGGCAAAACCAATCACGATCGCGGTGAGCACCAGCGCCTGCGGCAGCGGGTCGGCGTACTGCGCGATGTCGCCGCCATGCAGCACCGGGTCGGCGCCGGTGCGCAGGCCGCCGATCGAGAAGATGAAAAGATTCACCGCATAGGAGATCAGGGTCAGCCCGATGATCACCTGGAAGGTGCGCGGACGCAGCAGCAGCCACACGCCGGAGGCAGCGAGGATGCCGATCGCGGCGGCCAGTACCAGTTCCATCAGCCCTGCCCTCCCGTCTCGGCCGCAACCACCTGGCGCGGCCGGCGCAGCGACTGGTGCGCCAGCGCGATCAGCATCAGGATGGTGGTGCCCACCACCACCGCGAACACGCCAAGGTCGAACAGCAGCGCGGTGGCCAGCGGCACGCGGCCCAGCAGCGGCAGGTCGAGGTACTGGAAATACGTGGTCATGAATGGACGTCCAAACGCCAGCGAGCCCAACCCGGTCAGCACCGCCAGCAACAGCCCCGCGCCGAGCCAGCGCACCGGCAGCACGCGCAGGCGGGTCTCCACCCAGCGCGCGCCGCGGGCCATGTACAGCAGGATCAGCGCCACCGCCACGGTGATGCCTGCCACGAAGCCGCCGCCGGGCAGATCGTGGCCACGCAGGAACAGGTGCAGGCCGAACAGCAGGATCACCGGCGACATCAGCTGGATGATCAGGCCGGGGATCATCAGGTAGTCGGTCAGCGAGTGATCGGCGGCGCGATCGGGTGCGGCCGCGTCCAGCGCCGTCTGCTGGCGTTGCTGCATTGGCGCGCCGATGCTCTCGGCAGCGGGGCGGAACCGTCGCAGCAGGGCGAACACGGTCAAGGCCACGATCGCCAGCACGCTGATCTCGCCCAGCGTGTCGAAGCCGCGGAAGTCGACCAGGATCACGTTGACCACGTTGTGGCCGCCGCCCTCGGTGTAGGCGCGTTCGAGGAAGAAGCGCGAGATCGAATCGGCCACCGGATGGGTCATCGCCGCATAGGCCAGGCTGGCCACGCCCAAGCCGGCCACGATCGCGATCACCACGTCGCGGCGGCGGCGGAAACGCTGCCGGCGGCTTTCCACCGACAGCCCCTCGATCCGCTTGGGCAGCCAGCGCATGCCGAGCAGGATCAGGATCGTGGTGACCACCTCGACCAGCAACTGGGTCGCCGCCAGGTCCGGCGCCGACAGCCACACGAAGCTCACGCACGAGACCAGCCCCGCGCCGCCGGTGAGGATCAGCGCGGCGAGGCGATGGAACTTCGCCTGGCTGGCCGCGCCGATCGCGCAGGCCGCGCCCAGCAGCCACAGCAACGCGAACGCCGGGTCGATGCTGGACCAGCGCAGCTCCATGTCCAGCGAGGCGCCGGTCGCGGCCAGGGTGCCGGCCAGCAGCGCCAGCAGCACGATGCACAGCAATTGCGATTGCAGCCGCCGGCTCGGATAAAGCCGTTCGAGCCGCTGCGGCAGGTCGGCGGCCAGCACCGCCATCACCCGCTCGAAGATCCGCTTGCCGCTGAGCCGGCCGGTCAGCGGTGCCGACTCGCGCTCGGCGAAACGACGGCGCAGGCCCGCGAACAGCAGGCAGCCGGCCACGAAGGCGAACACGCTCATCAGCAGCGGGGTGGTCACGCCGTGCCACACCGCCAGGCTGTAGACCGGCAGGTCGCTGCCCAGCACCGAACCGGCCGCCGCCTGCAGGGTCGGTCCGATCACCCGCGCCGGCAGCACGCCCACCAGCAGGCAGGTCAGCGCCAGGAAGCCGATCGGGAAGCGCATCCACAACGGCGGCTCATGCGGCTGGCGCGGCAGCTCGGCCGGCGTGCGGCCGAAGAACACGCCGCGCACGAAGCGGATCGAATAAGTCACGCCGAACGCGCTGGCCGCCACCGCGATCACCACCGAGATCGCGTCCAGCAACGGACCCTGCCGCGCGGCCAGCGTCTCGGCGAAGAACATTTCCTTGGACAGGAAGCCGTTCAACAGCGGCACGCCCGCCATCGCCGCGCCGGCCACCAGCGCCAGCGTGGCGGTGATCGGCATGAACCGGCGCAGGCCGCCGAGCTTGCGCAGGTCGCGCGTGCCGGCCTCGTGGTCGACCGCGCCGGCGGCCATGAATAGCGAGGCCTTGAAGGTGGCGTGGTTGACGATGTGGAAGATCGCCGCCACCACGCCCAGCGCGCTGCCCAGCCCCACCAGCATGGTGATCAGGCCCAGGTGGCTGATCGTCGAATAGGCCAGCACGCCTTTCAGGTCCTGCTCGAACATCGCCGCGTACGCGCCCAGGATCAGGGTGACCAGGCCCACCCCGCCGACGATCCACGACCACTCCGCGGTGCCGCCCAGCACCGGCCAGAAGCGCACCAACAGGAACACGCCGGCCTTCACCATGGTGGCCGAATGCAGATACGCCGAGGCCGGTGTGGGCGCCGACATCGCCTGTGGCAGCCAGAAGTGGAACGGGAACTGCGCGCTCTTGGTGAACGCGCCCAGCAGGATCAGCAGCAGCGTGGGCGTGTACCACGGATGCGCGCGCACCGTGTCGCCTGCGGCGAGGATCGCGTCCAACTCGTAACTGCCCGCGATGTGGCCCAGCAGCAGCATGCCGCCGAACAGGCACAGGCCACCGCCGGAGGTGACGATCAGCGCCATCCGCGCACCGTCGCGCGCAGAAGGTCCGCGGTGCCAGTAGCCGATCAGCAGGAACGAGAACAGGCTGGTCATCTCCCAGAAGAACACCAGCTGGATCACGTTGCCCGACATCACGATGCCCAGCATCGAACCCATGAAGGCCAGCAGCAGCGCGAAGAAGCGCGCCAGCGGATCGTCGGGCGACATGTAGTAGCGGGCGTACAGGCCGACCAGCGCGCCGATGCCGCAGACAAGCAGCATCATCAGCCAGCTGAAGCCGTCGATCCGCAGCACCAGGTCCAGGCCCAGCCCCGGTGCCCACGGAATCACCTGGCGCAGCACGCCGCCGGCGAGGATCAACGGGGCCAGCCACAGGCAAAGCAGCAGGCCGAGCAGCGCAGTGGCGGTCATCAGCCACGCCGCCCGGTTGTGGCCGCGACCGCGCATCAGCCACGCCACCACGCTGGCCACGAAGGGCAGGCAGAGGATCAGGCTGGGCAGGTAGTGCGGCATCGGTCACGGGCTCCTGGGATTTGTCGGTGTCTCCGGCAAGAAACCCAGGCGGCGAAACCTGGCACTTCAAGAGCGTCCGCGCACCTGGGTCGCTGAAACCTCGGCGACAGCGGTGACCGCGGACAACGTTTCGGATCCGCCATGGCACTGCGCTCGACAAGCGCAGCCCCTCGAACGGGAATGACAGGATCGTTCGGGACTTGCTGCAGCGCGCGTCTCGCCCGCTGCCCCCGCAGTCTATCGCCCGGCGCGAACGACGGGCAATGCGGGCGGTCGCGGCGCGGCGTCGATTGTGCAATGGTCGACGCAATGCGCGTCGCGACGCATCGACCCGGCGGGAGATCGGACATGAGCGAACCCCTTGGCGCAACCCGGCCGGACTGGCTGCTGCTGGCCACCGACCTCGGCGCGGGCTGCGACCGCGCCATGGATCGCGCGGCGCAGCTGGCGCGGCAATGGCAGCTGCCGTTGTCGGTGGTGCATGCGACGCCGGCTGGCGCGGTGGACGCGTGGCCGACCTCCGCCCACGACGCGTCACCGAGGCAGCCACCGGAGCGGACGGCAGCGATCGAGCGGCAACTGCGCCAGGACCTGGGCGAGGACCTGCCCGGGCTGTCCATCCACGTGGCCGAAGGCGAGCCCGCCGACGTCTTCCTGGAACTGGCCCGTCGCGAAGGTCATGGCCTGATCGTGCTGGGCTCCGACCGCGCGGGTTTCGCCGACGGCTCGCCGGGCCGTACCGCCGAACGGCTGGTGCGCGCCTCGCCAGCCTCCGTGCTGATCGTGAGGCAGCGGCCGCGTGGTGCGTACCGGCACCTCCTGGTGGGCACCGATTTCACCGTCGAATCGCGGGACGGGCTGCGTGCCGCCGCGTCGCTGTTTCCGCAGGCCCGCATCGTGCTGATGCACGCGCTGGACATTCCCTACCAGTCGCTCTGGCTCGATGCCGCGCGCCGCCAGGAATTCATCGAGATGGAGATGGCCACGGTCGCGGCCTTCCTGGCCGACAGCGACTTGCCCGAGGCGGCGCGCCAACGCATCCACCCGCTGGTCGAGCACGGCCATCCGGAAATCATGCTGCGCCAGTACGTGCTGGAGAAAGGCGCCGACCTCACCGTGATCGGCGCGTTCAATCGCGGCCTGGCCTTTCGCCTGCTGATCGGCGGCACCGCGCAACGGATCGTGCAGGCCGTGCCCGGCGACCTGCTGGTGGTGCGCGCGACGCCCGCCACCGGATAAACGCGGCCGGCTTCACTTGTCACGATGCGTGCACGCAGCCTGCACGCCCGGGCTTCGTACCATGCACGCGGGAATCCCCAGGATGGCCTGACCGGCCAAGCCTTCCCATCCGTTCCGCGACCCCGGAGAAAACAACATGACCCATCGACAGCCACGTCGGCTTCGCCGTGCCGGCGGGATGCTCGCCTTCGTCCCGCTGCTGCTCACCTGCCACGTCGCCAGCGCGCAGCAGTCGCCGGCACTGGATCGCGTCAGCGTCTGGCTGGGCGCCTACAGTGCCAACGCCGATACCACCATCGGCGCCAGCGACAAGAGCGGCCAGTACAACGGCGACTTCAATCTCGAAAAGGACCTGGGCTTTCCCGACCGCAAGACCGTGCCCCGTGCCCGGCTCGACTTCCTGGTCGGCGACAGCCAGGGATTCTCGCTGGACTACTACAGCGTCAATCGCACCCGCAGCAAGTCGCTGGCGCGGGACATCAGCTACGCCGGCAACGACTACAGCGCGGCGGCCACGGTGAAGGGCAAGCTCAACTTCGACTTCGGCAGCGCGTCCTGGCGCTGGTGGTTCGGCCACGGCAACGACGTGTTCGGCCTCGGCCTGGGTGGCGCCTATTACCGCGTGCACGCCAGCATCAGCGGCGAGGCCAGCGTCAACGGCGATCCCGTGGGCCAGGCCTCGTCCAGCACCACCGACAGCGCCTGGGCGCCGATGCTGCAGCTGGGCTGGCGACATGCGTTCAACGATCAGTGGCGCATGTACATCGACGCCGCCGGCGTGAAGAAGAACGGCGGCAACCTCAACGGACACATCGTCAACGCCGCGCTGGGCGTGGAGTATTTCCCGTGGAAGAACGTGGGCTTCGGCGCCGAATACGGCTACAGCCGCGTCGTGCTGCATCAGCGCAAGCACGACTACAACGCCAACCTCGACATGAAGCTCGACGGCCCCTCGCTGTTCGTGCGCTTCCGCTTCTGAGCGCTTTCGCCGCGAGGTGATTCGACGTGGCGTGGTCGCCTGACGACCACGCCACCTACGAACGACCTGCTCCGCCTCATCCGATGGCGGCCCAGGTCAGTGGGAAACGCCGTCCCCGGACTGGGCAGCGGGCGTCGATGCGGTTCCGGCCACAGGTGCGCCGTCGGCCGGAACATCCGCGGTGGACGTCGGCAGGATCAGCTCGGGATTGTCCTGCTGCGCTTCCAGCTGGCGGATGTTCTGTTGCACGGTGGTGAGCTGGTTGCTGGTGGCGCGAAGATCGCTGCTGAGCGATACCGCCTGCTGCCTGGCCTGCTGCTGCAACGCCGCCACTTGCTGGGCCTGCTGCTGCCTGCGCGCCGCGTCCTGACGCAGCGTCGACAGGCGCTGCTCGTTCAGTGCGACCATCTGCTCGGCGTATTTCTTGCCGGCCTGCAGGCGCAGGGCGTCGATGTCGACCTGGGCCAGCTTTTCGGTCTGGGCGGCAAAGGTCCGGTAGATGCTGTCGGCATCCTTCTCCGAATCGGTGCGTATGACGCGCCAGAAGGCCTTGTCGTGGAACAGCGCAACGAAATAGGTCAGCTTGTCCGCCTGGAACAACAGACTGGCGCCATAGGTGCCGTTGTAGGTGGTGCGCAGCTCGGTGAGCTGATGGCTGTCCATCAGTTCGCGCAGGTAGCTCACCGTGCTGCCCGCAGCATCCCCCTGCGCGGCGGTGACGTCGCTGGTGTGCGCCTGCGGTGGCTGCGCAGCCTGCACCCCGCCCGAGAGCGCGATGAGGGCAAGCGTGACCAGCGGCATGCGAAGGCCACGCGCAACCGCGCTGCGAATCATTGAGTTCATCCCCTCATCCTTCGTGTTGGCGTATCAGTGATTTGCCGATGCCGGCCCGACAAGCCCGCATACCGGAATCCATGCAGTCTAAATGCAGCTCTCGACCGGTCAAGGGCCGTCGTCGTGGACGAATGATCATCTCAAAACACCAGTTGCACGCCGTGCTGACAGTCGAGGTCACGCAGGTTGATCCGGGCGGTGCCGATCTCGATGCCAAGCGTTTGCAACAGCGGGCCGACCAGGGCCGTGTCCAGCGCATCGAACAACGGCGACAGCACCGGCTGCAGCACCGTGGTCAGCCCCGACAGCAGTTGGCCGAGGTTGATGCCGAGCGGGACGCCCAGCAAGGTATCGTCGGTCTTCAGGTTGGTCGAGCCAAGCAGGCTGGTGATCACGGCCCCCAGTTGTGGAGCTTGCGTTGCCGAAGGCGGCGGCCACGTCATGCCCGGCTGACCGGCCACCGGGGTGGCCGGGTCGACGGCGAAGGTGTGCGCATACGGTGCCACGGTGACCAGCGAAACGCTGGACGACAGGTTCAGCGTGGCCACCGGCACGCCCAGGAGATTGACATTCACCAGTGGCGCCGTCTTGAGTCCGGCAACGATCGCTGCCCAGCTTTCGTTCCTGTTGATGACGGGATCGTCCGTCGGCGCACCCACAAGCGCATTCAGCACACCCGGTGAGGTGGTGATCGTCACGTTGTCGGTGCTTCCGCCGGCCCCGTTCGACACGCCACAATCGAGTGCCGTGATGGTCGCCTCGGCAGGTGCGACCTCCAGGTAGAGCGGCACCTGGGTCAACGACTCGTTCCCGCCAAGCGCGGTGTCAAGCGCAGAGACCTTCAGGCCAAGGCGGACCTGGGCCGTGCGTGCGGTGGCGCCCACGCCGCCGACGCCGATCTGCGGCGGTTCGATCACGCTCAGCGTCAGTGTCACGTTCGCCACACCCGGGACGTCGATGCTGGCAGCCGGCAGCGCCACCGCGTTCCTGCCATCGGCAGCGAGCAGCACGGCATTGAGCACATCCAGCGCATTGGCCTCGGCATCCAACGCGGCATCGGGGTCGTCGGTATCCGCATGGACGTCGAGAATGTCGCCCAGGCTCACCGGGACATTGCCCAGCTGGGCTTCGATGACCGCAATCTGCTGCTGGACGAAACCGAGATCGACATTGGCCGCGTCCGGCCCCTGGCTCAACACCTGCACGTAGGCGTCCAGAAACTGGCTGATGGTCACCTGGGTCGCCAGCACTCCATCGACCGTGCCCACATCCGGCGCCAGCAGGTCCTTCAGCCCAAGCAGCGAGACGCGCGCGTTGGCTATGCCGTTATAGCTGAGCAGTTGCAGGCCCAGCGAGGTACCCAGCGAACTTCCGAGCAGGCTCTGCAATGCCGCGTTCGTATTGAGGTCGAGCAGACTGGAACCCACCGAGAAGACCGCTATGGGCGGCCCACGCTTCGCCGCGACGGCCGTCGCGGCCACGCCGGAATAATGGGCAAAGCCCAGGAACGGAACCAGCGACCTGCGCGCTTCCACGCGGGTGGCGTTGACCGGTTGCGTGGTGCTCGCCGCGCCAAAGTGCTGCTCGCCGGGCAGCGTCGGGTCCCAGTGACCGCAGGTGGCCACCACCGAACCGGCGAAGCCGTTGTCCGCAAGCGCATTGCCCGAGGCAGCGGCGTTGCCACTGTTGTCGGCGCTGCAGGTGTCGAGCCTTTGCACACCGGCAAGCGCGGCGAGGTCGGCGACCTTTTGGGTATCGCGACGCGCCCAGTACAGATAGCCGACCTCGATCAGCCCCAGCATGCTGACCAGGCCCAGGAGGAGGAACAGCATGGTCACGGCCATCGAGCCGCGCTGGGAGCGGGCGACTCGCCCGCCGGCGCGCAACCGCCTGGCGCCGATCCCGCCACGTCCGTCGACGGCCGCACGCATCAGCGGCTACTTCCCTTCATCGCCGTGCTTGCCGATGGTTGCCTCGTAGAACTCGGGAATGTCATGGTTGAAGCTGCGCCGATAGCGCCGGTAGGCGAGGGTTGCCTCATCGCCGAGCATGGGCAGGGATTGGCCGGGCCGATGGGTATCCACCTGCATCTGCAACAAGCTGCGAGTGACATCGCCGATCTCGTTGGCGGGCTGCTCGGCCAGCCCCGTTTCGTCACCCGTCGTGGCCACCGGGTCATCCGCACCGACCACGGTCGGAGTGACCGGCGGCTGATGGTCCGATACTTGGCGCAGCGGTCCAGCCGCGGAAGCCTGCGGCGCGGGTTGCACAGGCGTCGATGGATCTCCGCCCATCATCTGCCCGGTCAACGGGCGCTGCTGGGCACAGGCCGCGCTGGTCACCAACAGCAGCAACGACATCATCCGGCCTGCCTGCATCGCGTTCATTCGCGCCTTCATGGATTCACCTCGTTTGGCGTGGACGCTGCGCCGAACCGCTCCAGCATGGAATCGGGCACACCGATGATCTGGTTGGAATCAGGCAAGCCTGAAGGGACCGCCGCGCGGCGGTCGGTCGTCCGCGGTGCCGCAACCTTCGCCGAAGAGGCGACGTCATGGCGCCGCGCGGGTATCTCCGCGGCAAGCCGCATGATCTGCTCGCGCGCCGGCTGTGGCAGGTCGGCCCGCTGCATCGTGTCGTCGGCACGCGCCGCTTCGCCATTGAGCAGCATCCACAGCACCAGGTTGGAGATCGCCTTGACGCTTTCCGGCGCCAGCTCCGCCGCCTTGGCGAGTGGTTCGCGTGCCTGCACCAACTGCCCCGTGCGCAGGCGTTCGAAGCCGAGGTCACCGAGATAACCGGGATTGACCGGATCCAGTTGCACGGCGCGCGACAATGCGTGCTCGGCCAGGTCGCTTCGGTCTTCGCTGGCCGCGATCAAACCGAGACCATGCCAGGCAGACGCTGCCTGATCGGTATCGAGCAGCTTCTGATAGACGGCTCGCGCCGCATCCGTCTGCCCGGTGGAGCGAAGCGCATCGCCTTGCAACTGCCGCAGTGCGGGCGGATTGCCATAGCGCTGCCGAAAAGCCTCGATGTTGGCCAGCGAGGCGTAATAGGAGCCCTGCTTCTGCATTTGGCGAATCAGGTCCAGGTACATGCCACTGCTGCTCTTGCCCGGTTTCGGCGCAGGACCGATGTCCGGCTGGAGATGGTTGATGTAGCCGCTGCGGGGCGCGCATGCCGCGAGCAGGCAGGCGCCGCCCAGTACAGCTGCAACAGCCAGCCGCCGGATCGCGGAACGGGACAACGGAAAGCGATACGCGTTCGTCATGCTTTTCATCCTTTCAGCCTGACCATTGTCTCGATCAGCGAGATCGCCGCCGGCCCCGCCAGCACCAGCATCAGTGCCGGCAGCAGGGTAAGCATCATCACCACCGTCATCTTCACCGAGAGCTTGCCCACCTTCTCCTTCATCTTCATCTTGCGTTGCTCGCGCAGGCGTTCGGCAAATTGGCGCAGCGGTTCCTGCACGGCGCCGCCATGCTGGTGCACCTGCAGGATGATCTGCACCAGGCTTTTCAGATCCTCGTTGTCGAAGGACTCGGCCAGACGATGCAACGACTGATCGCGCGAGCGCCCGTGCATGTAGTTGATGTTCGCATCGCGGATCTCGCGGCCGAGTATCGGCAGCACGGGATGAAAGCGCTCGGCCAGCATCTGCAGGCTCTGGTCCATGCTGAAGCCGATGCCCTGCAGCAGCCGCAGCAAGTCGATCAGCAGTGGCAGCTCGTTCTCGACGCGCCGGCGCAGCTCCGATGCCCAACTGCTCAGCAGGAATTTCGGCAACAACACGCCGATGGCCAGTGCGGCCAGCAAGGCGGTAACGGCCTTGACGCCGGTTGGCCGCATCCAGATGGCCACCAGCACGGGCAGCAGCAAGGCCATCACCAGTCGCAGGCCCAGGAACAGCGCACGCCCGGATACCGTATTGCGATTGGCCTGATCCAGCAGCAGGCGATCTTCGGCGGTGAGCAGCGCCTTGCCCAGCTGACGGTTCTCGAAATGGCGGCCGACCGACTCCAGCCACTGCACAACTGCGCCCCACCAGTTCCTGACTGACGTGGCGTGTGGACCGTCCTCCACCATCCGTCGCTGCACGCGCGCCAATGCCCGGTCGATCGCGTGTGCCTGCTGCTCTTCTTCCCTCACACGCTGGATCAGACTCACGCCGAGCAAGGCGATTCCCAGTGCCAGAGCAAATACCGCTGATGCGATGAACCATCCTGCCGTCATCACCCGTCCTCCCTCTTCGTCACAGCGATCTGGCCAGCCGATACAGCAGGAAGCCGCCGAGCAATTCCAGCGCCAGCGCGGCAAGCAGAATCCGGTGTCCCAGGGCATGGCTGAACATCGGACCGAAAAAGGCCGGGTTGAGCAGGGTCATGAGGACCGACACGATCACCGGCAGCAGGCCCAGTACCCACGCGGACATGCGCGTCTCGGCGGTGATTGCGTGCAGTTCCTGCTGGGCATGCGCCAGATCGCGCATGAAGTCGCTCATTCGCTGCAGGATGTGATCCGCGCGCCCGCCCATGCGTACCGCGGTACCCAGCACGACATGCAACAGGTCCATGGCTTCCAGCCGATAGGGCCGCGCCGCCAACTGCAGTGCGTAGTCCAGTTCCTGACCGGATCGCACCGAAAGCATGGTGCGATCGAGCACGGCACGCAGCGGCATCTGCACCGAAAGGGCGGCCGTCTGGAACGCCATCGGCAGGCTGTTGCCGATGCTGGCCAGACGCACCATCGCGTCGAGGAAGTCAGGCAATTGCCGGATCAGCTGCTTGCGCTGCTTGTCGATGCGCGAGCGCAGCCACAGCCATGCCAGCACCAGGTACACGACGAGCAGCACCGGGACGGCCCATGCGGTACCCAGGCGCCACGCGCCCAGTGCCACCAGCACCACCGCGGGCACCCCCAGAAATACCGGCATCGTCCAGCCGACCGGCAGGCCGGCCCGTAGACATAACGGGTCGGTGACCAGACCCTCCCGAGGCGCCGTCCTGGCAACGGTGACGGGGCTGACCGACGGCGGCGCCGTTCCGGTCAGCGCCTTCTCGATCGCCGCAAAACTCTTCCGCTGCTGCTGGCGCAACGGACTGCCCCACCACAACTCGATCGCCCCGGCCAACAGCAACGAGATGGCACTGAACAACACCAGCATCAACGCGACGTTCATCGCGGCCACCCCTCCTGGCGCTGGGATTCCATCACGGCGTCCTGCAGGAACTGGCGGAACGGCTCCAGCTTGCGCGTGTTGGGATGGAAGCCGAGTCCCGGCCAGCGATCCTGTTCCTTGCCGTCGCTGCCGACACGGGTTTCGTGGCGATACATCTCCTGGGTGGTGATGATCTTGTCGCTCACCCCGGTCACTTCGGTGACCGAGGTGATCACGCGGCGTCCGCTGCTCAGTCGGGCGATCTGGACGACGAAATCGATGGCGCTGGCGATCTGGCGGCGCAGACTGTCCTCGCTGCCCTGGAAGCCGGCGAAGCCCACCAGCATCTCCAGCCGGTACAACGCGTCGCGCGGCGAGTTGGCATGGACGGTGGACATCGATCCGTCATGACCGGTGTTCATTGCCTGGAGCATTTCCAGCACCTCGGCGCCGCGCACCTCGCCGACCACGATGCGGTCCGGGCGCATGCGCAGGCTGTTGCGGACCAGTTCGCGGATGCCGACGGCGCCGCCGCCGTCGAAGCCACCGAGCCGGCTTTCCAGGCGCACCACATGAGGATGACTCAGCGACAGTTCCGCGGTGTCCTCGATGGTGATCACGCGTTCCGCATCGGGGATGAAACTGGCCAGCGCGTTCAGCAGCGAGGTCTTGCCCGAACTGGTGCCGCCGGAGATCAGGATGTTGCAGCGACTTGCCACCGCGGCCTGCAGCAGGGCATGGATCGAGCGATCGAAGGTGCCGTTGCCGACCAGTTGCTCCGGCGTGAACGGGTCCTGCCGGAACTTGCGGATCGACACGGTGGGGCCGGTCACCGACAGCGGCTCGATGATGGCGTTCAGTCGCCCGCCATTGGCCAGGCGTGCGTCGACCATCGGATTGGCTTCGTCCAGCCGCCGACCGAGCGGCGCCAGTATCCGCCGCACGATGCGCACGACATGCCGGTTGTCGCTGAAGCGGACGGGTTCGCGCTGCAGGATGCCGTGCCGCGAGGCGTATACGTTCTCATAGCCATTGACGAGGATGTCCTCGACCTCGCCATCGGCGAGCAGGTCGTCCAGCGGCCCGAACCCGGTGACCTCCTTCACCAGCGCGACCGCCACCTTGTGCATTTCCGACTCGTTGACCGGTATCCGCCATTCCTGCACGAAGGTGGCCGTCTCGATGCTCACGTATTTTGCTGCCGTCTCGTGCGACCACGAAGCGACGTCGAGGTGCTGGTCCTCGATCCGGTTGAGCAGAAACTCGTGCGCCGCCGAAAGGACGTCGTGGAATTGCTGCGTCTGTTCGAACGGTGTTACCTGGTCGTCCATCGGAAACCTCCCAGATGGGGCAATAGCCGTTTCCAGCCGGTCAAAGCCGGCGTACCGGCAGAACCCACCTGCATCTTTTCGAGCAGGGGTCGCAGTGCGCGCACATACGGATCCCGCGAAGCGATCTGATGCAGCAGCTGGCCGCGGTTGGTACAGCCGCGCAGGGCGCGGGTGCGCTCCGGCAAGGTGGCCAGCAGAGGCAACTTGAACCGGTCGGCCAGTTGCGTGGCGCTGGCTCCCTCGTACTCGCCGTAGCGGTTGATGATCAGCGACAGTCGGCCATCGCGCAGCCCGAGCCGCTCCAGTTCGCGCAAGGTGGCGTCCAGCGATACCAGCGACCCGATGCCCTGGTCGGCCACCAGCCAGATCTGCCCGGCACTGCGCAGCAGCGGCAACGGTGCCGCGCCGACAGGCAGGCCACCGAGATCGCAGAGCAGCAGGCCGAAGTGATCACGCAAGCGGTCGATCAGCATCCCGGCTTCGGTATCCACAGCCTGTGTTCCGCTGGCTTCCGCCGCCTGTGAAAGCAGTGCCAGGCCACTCGAATGATGCGCAAGCGCGGTCCGGATCAGGATGGGGTCAATCCGTCTCGCGCTGCGCAAGGCGTCGTCATAGTGAAAATCACCATCCACGCCGAGGTAGAGCGCGACATCGCCGAAAGGACGACCAAGGTCGAGCAGCAATACCTGACTTGACGCTTCACCGGCCTCCGACTTTGCCGGCTCCGGCCCGGAGGCCATCGCCAGCGCCCCCAGGTGAGCAACCAGCGTGCTGGTGCCGACGCCGGGCCTGACGCCAAGCACCACCACAACCTGTCCCGGCGCCCGCACCGGGATGGTCCGCGTGCGGGCCATGCGGGCCAGCTCGGCCTGACTCTGCACGCGCGCGAGCAGATGGCGCAGCTCTTCATCCGTGGCATCCAGGTCCAGGAAGTCGCGCACGCCGGCACGCAGTGCCGCCAGCACGCCCGTGGCGCGATCCATGCCTGTGGAACCCACGCCGACCAGCGGCAAATCCGGCGCGTGCACGATCAATCGACGCGCCAGCGTTGATGATTCCTCGGCCGCGTCCAGCGAATAGTCCAGCAACACCAGACCTGACGAAGTTGCGGGTGGCAACTCGTCGGTCAGCGCGGATGGCCCACGGTCTATCCAGTGCACGGTGGCGAAATTCCGCAGCCTGGCGGAAAGGCGCTGCGCGCGCTTTTGATCCGGCGAGTAGAACTGCAGATCCACTCCGGGCTCCGGCTTTCCGAGAAGTGACGACGAGGCGGATACGTGCATGTCCATGGCCTGCGGTCAGCGTGAGAAGCCCGGCAATTGATCCGCACCGGCAGGATTGAGCAGGAAGGAACCCCACACCGGCAGATTGCGCCGGACTTCCCGCTGGCCCGGCAGCGGCAGGTGGGTCCCTGGCGCGAAGGGCTTGATGATGTGCGGCGTGACGATGATCACCAGCTCCTTGTCCTGGCGGCTGTAGCTGACGTCACGGAAGAACGCGCCGAGTATCGGTATGTCGCCCAGCAACGGAATCTTGTTGACCTTGCTCATGACCTGCTGGCTCACCAGGCCGCCGATCACGAACGTCTCGCCGTCGCCCAGTTCCACGGTGGTGTCGGCACGACGCGTGCTGATCGCCGGTACCGATACGCCGTTGAACACCACCGCGTTGGCGTAGTCCAGCTCGCTCGCCTCCGGCGCCACCTTCAGGGCAATCCGGCCGGGGGAAAGTACCGTCGGCGTCACGGTGAGACCGATGCCAAACGACTTGAATACGATGGTGGTGGCGCCCAGACCCTGCGGTTCGGGGATCGGCAACTCGCCGCCTGCAAGAAAGCTCGCGCTCTGACCCGACAGCGCCACCAGGGTGGGCTCGGCCAGCACCCGGGCAAGCCCGTCGCTCTTGAGCAGGTCAAGACTGGCATTCCAGGATCTGCCAAACCAGCGTCCTTTGGTAACCAGACCGAACGCGGAGGACAGTGCGCTGCCGGAGGAGCTGTCCGAGTTGCCGCTTGGATTGGTTATGGTGAAACCGCCACTGCTGTTCAAGTTACTGAAGTTCAGCCCGAACTGGTTCAGCGTCGTCTTGTCGAACTCGACCACCTTCACATCGACCTGCACCACCCCGCCACTGGCGATGGTCGAGGTATCGACCACGTCGCCTTTGGCACCCACGGCGATGCCGGCCGCGTCGATCGCCCGCTGATGATCGAGCATGTCCGGGGCACTGCCCTGCAACATCGCAGCGCCATCGTGCACGGTGAGCCCGACGCCAGCACCATCCTGCAGCTGTGCCTGCAGGGCGCTGCGTACACGCACCAGCAGACGCTGCGGTTCGGGCTGGCCGCGGTGCCAGAGCAGCAAGGTGGTCTGGCCGGGCTGCTTGCCGATCAGCAGTGCCTCATGCCGTCCCTTCAGCATCATGAGGTCGGCCACGGCGGGATCGGCGATGGCCACCCGCTCCAGATCGGCCGGCAGATGCCACGGTCGCTGTTCATGGGTCTGCAAGTCCATCCCGGCCGCCGCTGCAGCCGCGTTCGATGACACCTGCCAGGACAATGCCAGCACCAGGCCCGCCACCATCCACGGTCGTGCCGAGCCTGCGGCTCGCGAAAGGAAAGTCATGCGCAGCCTCGGCGTCTTCATGGGAGATCCTTCCGTGTGTCCCGTGCGGGTTCGCTCGCATAACCACGGATGATTTCGAGGCCCGTTGGTCGTTCGTGACGGTAGGGCCGCGAGCGCGCCCCCGAAACGGTCAGACCAGCCAGCCCCGGGCCGTTGATGCCCGCGTAGGCGCGGTTTTCGGGCTGGCCAAGCGCCTGATGCTGGTCGGCGTCAAGATCGGGACGCACGGCAAGCACGCCACCCGGTTGTTCGAAGAGTTGGCGATCCGCCTGACTGTCGTCACCGGCCGGCCGCAACGCCAGCGCAAGCCTGCCGTTCTGCACGCCGAGCAGCAATCGGTCTGCATCCTCAAGCGGCACGGCGAGTACCGCGGTGCGAGGCACCGCCGGCGGACCTTCCCGCCTCGACAGGGAGACCTGCTTTTCCGCACGGCTTGCACCCTTGCTGTCGTCACCAGCGGCAGCGTCGTTCGCGACGACCTGCGGGTGCGGAAGATTCTGATCACCGTACGCCAGCACGCGCAGGTGCGACAGCAACAACCGGGTCTGCGTTCCGTCGACGATTTGCTTCCCGAGGCTGGTCACCGGCGGCGGCTTGAGACTCAGGAACACATCCACGTAGTCGCCGGGCAGCACGCGGTTTCCAACGCCGGCCTGCTCGTCCACCGGCACGGCCAGCGCACGCTCACCCGGCTTCAGGAGCTTGGCCATTCCCTGGACAAGGAATGTGTCCGTCACCGTCATGCCGACGGGAATGTCGATGCGCGGAACACTTCCTGCCAGCTCTGCGACGTCGGCGAAACTGCCCGAGGGTCGCTGCATCTGCTTCACCACGCGCAGTTCCTCGCGATGGATGATCACGCCCTCCTTCAACGTCTCCGCCGCGACCACCACATCGAACCCCTGCTGCGAAGCCGCGGTCGTCATGGCAGGCCGGGGCGCCGAAGTGTTGACCGAAGGCTGTCTTGACGCGCGGCGACCGAGGCCGAACGCCACGATGGCCAGCACGATCGCGATCGCAACCAGAGCCAGGGCAGCAACGCGGGTGATCCTTTGCATCGAATGCCTCCTGATGGCCGTGACGGATATTCAGCTGCCCACGCTGTCGAGGTGCACGACGGCGGAGCTGGTTATGGTCTTGCCCAGCACCCAGCCATAGACGGTGACCGTGCCGGGAATGAGCGGGTGGGCGTCGTAATCGAAGCTGGTGACCACCTGCACGCACTGGGCGCCACCGGCGGGGCAACTGATGGCCGTGATGGCGATGGGCGACGTATTCCCCGGCGTGCTGCAATCGGGAGTCTCGCCGGAAAAGGCCAGCAGCCACTGCATGGACTCCTTCGCCGCCAGACACGCCGACACCTCGCGTTCGGCGATCGAACCATGGACGCCGAAGCGCAGAGCCGCGCGCGCCCCTTCGGAGGCTGCCAGTGTCAGCGACTGCTTCGCTGCGAAGATCAGTACGCCCGACACCGTCAACAGCAGCAACGGAAGCACACCCAGAAGAAAGATGAGTGCAAACTCCACCGCCATCGCGCCGCGCTGCCGCGACTTCCGGCCGTGGCGGCAAGCCAGGGCCCTGGTCGGCGCACGGGGGCGGAAGGGAGCTCCCTGGCAGGTCATCCGGATCACCAGTGCACGACGTTGGGCGCGTACAGCGTGAACAGGGCGCCGATCGCCATGTAAGCCGCATAGGGAATTCCCTTGCGCCCCTGGCGAGCCGTCATCACTCGTTGCCAGAGTCGCGATTCGCGCGACATCGTCTGCACCATCGCGACCGGTCCCGACGCCAGGGGGGTCTTCTGCCGCGCCACCGTGATGACGATGGCATGCATACCGCCGAGCAGACTCGCAATGATCCATATCGGCAGCAACGCCTCACCGCCGAGCAGGAAGCCGAGCGTCGCGAAGAATTTCACGTCACCCGCCCCCATCCAACCAACGATGTAGAAAGGCAGCAACGCACCCAGTCCGATCAGCAAACCCGCCAGCGACGGCCAAGGCGGACCAGCCGTACCTCGTGCCCACGACCACAACAGCCAGCCGCCGGCCGACAGCAACGCCAGCAGCAGCCAGGCATTGCGTACCCGGTGTGCGTACAGATCGCTGAAGATGGTCAGCCCGCACAGCATGACGATCAGTGCTTGCAGAGGTTCGGACATCTACGGACTCCTGATCCCTGGTCCGGGAGACAACGGATGGTGGTTAGCTGCAAGCGACACGCAACTTGGTCGTGCCTCGTCACCATCCGCGGCCTCACGGGAGTTGCCGCGCGAAGAGAACCTACGCCGTGGCGGAATCCACCGCCGCGCTGAGTGCCGTCATGATCTTGGTGAATACCCCGGAGATGCCCGGTCCGAACACGGAAACCAGCAGGGTGGCAATGAGCGCCGCAAGAATCCCGTATTCCAATGCCGTGATGCCGTCCTCTTCGCGCAGAAACTCTCTGACCGATACGTTCATGACTGATCCCTCATGGAGCACCAGGCTCCTCACGTTGCCAACGATCCCGGATGATGCCCACTCGGTGACACACCGTCCGGGTTGCCCGAGAGCCTCGACGAAAGTCGCCACGGCCCTGAATCGCGTGATCGAGGACTCCGCTCCCGCGCCTGCATGCGGTGCTCGGGTTCTGGAGGGTGGCGTGAGCGCGATTGATCTGCGCGAATCGGGCGGCGAGTCGGATCGTCTGGCCGGAGATGGTGTCGATCACGTCAGGACGTGACCGCGAGCCTTGCCTGCCAATCCGATCCTTCGCGACGACGAGCCCCCTTTGACCCGATGTCGAATTCCTGCGAACAACGACCTCGGATTTGATTCTTTCGTCATTGCCGTTCGTGAGGTGCACAAAAACGGCATCTGCTGAAAGCCTTGCCGAAAACGTGCAATCCCCGGAAACAGCAACGGATGGAAGAACCCGACAACGAGTCGTCGACATGGACCGGCGATTTCTGCGGTGCGCGGAAAAGCGATAAAACCGGCCAGGACGCCCCGGCTTCGCCCGCCGCCCGGTCGAGGCGGATTCCGCTGCTAGATGAGCTCCAGCAGAAGCGCCTTGGCGACCGCCTGCGTCTTGTTGACGGCATTGAGCTTCGCCAGACTGCTGGAGATATGAAACGTCACGGTCCGTCCGGAAATGCCGAGAATGGACCCCACTTCGTCGGCGGTCTTACCCGCCGCGGTCCAGCGCAGAACTTCACGTTCGCGCAGGGTAAGTTCCTGCTCCAGCGGCTGCGGCCCACCCGGCCCCGCTGCACTGATCAGGCCATGTACCAGATGGGATAGCCACACCAGTTTCATTTCCGTGAGAGCCAGCTCGGACTCGGTCACTGGTTGCTGAGACCGGGCCAGGGAAAGCATGCCAGCCGTGCCGTGCATGCCTTGCGTGCTCAACGCCCAACCGTGCCGTATGCCATGGGCGCGGGCTTCCTCCCAGAAACCTCGCTGTCCAGGCAGGCTTTCGTCACTCCAGACAACCGGCGAAGGATCGCGCGCCACCCGCTGCAGCAGCGGGTCAATCTCGAGATAGTCATGCGAGAAGTAGTGGTCCAGCCAACGCCTGGGGTAGGTGCTCGACCAGCTGACCTGGGGGCTTCCAATCGGAAAGGGAATGCGCATGACATAGGAGCAGTATTCGAATCCGAGCTGCCCGACAATGACCGCAAGCTCTTGAACGACGTCACCGACGGAGCCCGTCGTTGACGTCAATCGGGCCAGACAATCTTCACGCCACCCTTTCACTGCTGTGACTCCTGTCAATCTGCAGAATCTGACAGCTGGCTTCCGCGGTTTGGTATGGATAGGTTATGCATGGCTGCCCGACTTGAAGAGGAAGCGCCATGATCTCCGTCCCTCCTCTCCAGGGGATGTCCCTGTCCAGATCCTTCGATGGCTATATACGCATTACTTTCGATGCCTTTTCAAGTCTGGACTTTCCCCAGCGGCTTATATGGGAGGATCCGGCGCTGTGTGAGGAGCTTGTCCAGGACGACATCCCCGCATTCAACGCAGGTTATTGCGAATGGGCGACGGAAGAGTTGCCGGACCAAGTCAGCGTAGGCTGGGCATGGTTCCGCTCGGAAGACGGACATACCTTGCTGGCACCCGGAGGCATAAGCACGAACGTCATGCTGGTGGCCGCGGGCTTCCATGATCTGGGTTTCCACAAGACCCACGAGTTGCTGCAATCATGGTTGACTGGCGAACAGTGGCAACCGGAGGCGACTGCCTGGAACGGCGGCCGCCCATGGCCTCGAATGACTTGACCGGGCCAGGTCGATTGAGCCTGCCTGATCGGGGCGATCAGGCAGGCTCGGACCCGACAGCCATTCCATCGGACAAACTGCCTGGGCGGATATCGTGCATCCGCGTGGCATCTGCACGGGCTCTTGCATCATCGTTCAAAGCCAGCCCCTTGAGCCAGCTGTAAGTCTCTACAGTTATCGCCTGAACGCTGTTCTCCCTCTAATGCCATCCGTCCCATGGCTGGAGTGAAGGCGTGATGATGACCGTGCTCAGCAGCACAAGGAGTCAGCTTTCCAGCGACGTCGAGACGGAACTTGCCAGCTACCGCTACGCCATTTTCGTGGAAACGCTGCAGTGGCAACTTCCCGCCGAGAACGGGCGCGAATTTGACCAGTTCGATCGTCCCGACACGCATTACGTCATTGCAAGAGATGGACAGGGTCGGATCTGTGGTTGCGCACGGTTGTTGCCGACCACCAAGGCGTACCTGCTCGACGAAGTTTTCCCGGGCTTGATGAATGGTCTGCCTGCCCCGCACGACCCGCGGGTGTGGGAGCTCTCACGCTTCTCCGTCAAGGACACGGCCGAACTCAAGCCGCTGTCGAGAGAAGAGGCGCGAGCCCGCTTCTGCATCCTGTTCGCCGCCGTGGTCAATGCCGCGCTGGAGCAAGGCGCAACCCGCCTCGTCACGTTCACCGCCATGGGCGTCGAACGCATCTTGCGGAGCATCGGCATGCATGCGCACCGTGTCGGCCCTCCGCAACCCATCGACGGCAAACCGGTTCTGGCCATGTGGATCGAACTGGACGAACAGACGTGTGCCGCACTGGGCATCGCGTGGCAACCATCTAACGGGTTGTCGCACTGACACGCAAGGGGCCGTCGGCAGGACTCCGAAAACGGGGCGGTCGACGGGAGCCTTCTTGAGCCATCCGGAACGGGCCTGCAGCGACAACGCCACTCGGATCAGCAGGAGACAGGAACCACAGGGGGCTCCTTATCATGCTAGACAGGGACGACGGCATTCTGCTTCCATGCGACCTGGTTTCCCTCAGCGGAACCCTTCGGGTCTGCAACATGGAAATGGTGCTCCTGAACGCCGATGGTCCGCGAGCCATCGTGGACACCATTGCGCAAGACGACGCTTTCCTGTGCACCGCAGAATCGGCGTTCTCGTTCCGCGCCCGACTCAGCTTGCCAGCCAATTGGTGTCTGCTCGGCTATATCCATCACACGGACGACAGCAGTTGGTGCCACGGACTGTCGCTCGCCACGGATACGACGTTCACCCTGTTCCCCGAAGGCAACAGCGAATTCATGTTCACGGCGGGCAGCCGGCTCACGCTGCTGATGCTGCCGCTGCAACGGCTTCGGGAGAAATTCTCGGAGATGGACCCGCGCCCTTCAGCAGCACCCTCCCGACCGCATGCACTATTCCGCCTTGCCGAATCTTCGGCCGCGCAGAAGTTGAGGACGGCCTACGAGACCACGTGCCGGCAGATCGCCACACCCGCCGCACCATCCGTGGCGGACGTGCCCGCCAGCCGAACCCGCGTCGACGTGGAGGCACTGCTCGAGGCACACATTGCAGCCAGTCTTGCCGTAACTGCGGACAGTTTGCCGAACTGTTCGCGCGGTCGACGAAGGCATTACCTGATCATGCAGCGCACCGAGCAGTTCATGCGCGCCAACCTGCGCAACGACATCTACGTCAACGAGATGTGCAACGCCGCCGAAGTGAGCGAACGAGCCTTGCGATATGCCTTCGAAGACATGCTTGGCATTTCGCCGAACCGCTACCTGTCCATGCTGCGATTGTGTACTGCCTGCCGGAGCCTGGCAGCGTCCGACGTCAGCCGGCGTTCGGTGAAATCGGTGGCGCTCAGCTGCGGACTATGGGATCTGTCGCGTTTCGCCGACAGCTATCGCCGCGTGTTCGGAGAATTGCCGCACGACACGCTGATGCGAACACCGGTTACGGAACCGCTGCCGTACTGAAGTCAGCCCGACATGGGGATGTTCCCGTCCGTCGCTTGCTGTCGTCGCGGTCGACGCCCCGGCACATCCACGCATGGGATGCCGATGATGATGCGCCGACAGAGGGAGCAGCCATCCACGGCGTCGATCGCAACAGCACAACTCGGGACGTTCAGGAGCGGGCGCTTCCCGACAGCTCCACCCTGCGATTGGGAGCCAGACAGGCAATCAGACGGGCGTGTTCGTGGTCCGTGCATTGGACAACCGGATCCGCCTCACCGCGTCCTTCCACCTGGATGGTTTCAGCGGAAACTCCTCCGCTGACCAGGTAATCGCGAACCGATTCGGCGCGACGCCGCGAGAGCGCCCGGTTGTAGCCGTCGGTCCCGATGCGGTCGGTGTAACCGACCACCAGGATGTCTTCGATCTGGCTGGCCGACTGCACCTGCTTCAGCAGACCTGAAAGGTGTTCCCTGCCCTGCTCGGTAAGCATCGCACTGTCGAAAGCGAACAGGGCATCGGAAGAAAGCCTGATCGGTTGCGCCGGCAAGGCCACTGACGGTTGCGCCGCCACCGGCTCGACCGGCCGATCGATCACCGATTTGCACGAGGCGGGCTTCCAGTAGAAGGCACTGGCCTTGCCATCCTTATCGAAGTGCACCTGATACTGGCAGCTGAACGATTCGCCATCGACCTTGCGGAAGTCGAACAGATAGTTCCACTCGCGCACGCCGAACACGCCTTCGTTGAAGTGTGGGGTACCCAGCATTGCGTAGAGTTGCCGCTTGCTGACACCCGGTGCGACCTTGCGCAGGTTCTCGATGTTGACGAAGCTGCCCTCCGGCACTGTCGCACGTGCGGGATCCGGAAAGACCACGTCGTCGCCAGCCCCCGACGTCTTCGACGGATTGCTGCCGCATCCGGCCAGCAGAAGGCCGGCAAGCACAGTCGGCAACGTCAATTGGCGTACTTTCATCATGTGCATTCCACTCCGTTGTATGCCGCGGATAACCGACTGCGGATCTACCATTGGAAGCCGGCGCCGATGGATACCCCGGCGTCACCGCGGGTATCGGTCGAACCGGTCAGCTTGTAGACCCAGCGCCCTCCTTCGGAAATGGTGGACACGCCAATCGCCAGGCTCGATTCGCCGCGGAAGGTGCCTGCCGATACAGCCGCCATGCTCTTGCCCGGTTCGTAGGCCTGCGGCATCCCCGCCATCGCCATCGCGGCCGCGACGCCGGCGTTGGCGCGGTTGCCGAGCTCGCGCACCTGCTGATCGGTGTACGAATTGGCCCAGTTCACGGCCCGCGCAAGGCCGGTGTTCAGCTGACCGACGTTGACGGCATCCGTATCGGCCACACCTGCAGCCACGTTGTGGATGGTGGTGGGGCCGCCGCCGTTGCCCAGGGTCACGTTGCCGTAGTCAATGCCGCCGGAGCCGTTGGTGTCGTAGTGCACCGAACCTTGCGTCGACGCGGTCATCGAGGCATTGAGCTGGTCGAGGTTTACCGCATCGGTGCCCTCGGTACCGGCCGCAACGTTGGTGATCTGGCGACTGTTGCCGTCGCTGCCAACCGAGACCGTGTTGTCCCGGTCCGCAACCGATCCCGCGCCGATCGCCACCGAATTGTCGCCGCTTGCCGCGGCACCGTTGCCTATAGCCACGCTGTCACTGCCGGACGCCTCGGCCACCGGTCCTATCGCCACGCTGTCGGAGCCGGTTGCGGTGGAGTCCCCGAGCGTCGAGTTGACGTTGAAGTATTTGATGGTGCCCGAACCTTGCGTGAGGCTTGCGATGTCGTTGTACAGGTTGTAATTGCTGTAGATGTTGCTGGTGTCCTGGGTCCAGTGCCACAGCTGTGAACCGTTGACCGCGTCGGTGCTGGTCGTTGTTTCATCACCGGCGGCCATGTTGCTCACCTTCACCTGTGCGCCACTGCCATCGCCGAGCAGGGTGATGGTGTTGGTCGCATTGCCCGAGCTGTCGGCGTCGTATTTCACCGCCAGTTTGTCGACCGAATCGACCTGGTCGCCGACCGCCTTGAGTTGGGCCACGTTGACCGCATCGTCGTCGGCCGACCCTGCGGCCACGCCGGTGATCTGGCGATCGCCGACGTTCAGCTCGCCCAGCGAGGTCTGTGGTGATACCAGCCCATAGGCGGTGTAACTGGTCAGCGCACCCACCGAGGTAATGGAGCCAGCACCGAGCGCAATGCTGTTGGCCATGCTGGCATTGGCGCCGGTACCAAGGGCCAGCGCATCGTCGGCGCTTGCACTGGCACCGTCGCCCATGGCCACGCTGCTGGCGCCACTGGCATCCGCCTGCGGGCCGACAGCAACACTGTCACTGCCGCTGGCACCGCCATCCGCCGCAGCGGAATTGACGTGGAAGTACTTGATTCCCTGGCTGCTGCCGCCACCAGTCAGCGCATCCAAGACCGCCTGCACCGAGTCATAGCTGCCACCGCCGTAGTTCAGGCCCGCGGTCAGCATGCCGGTGCCGCTGTCATAGGTCGAGACGCCACCCAGGGAGCTGGCCAGCGACGTACCCAGGGTGTTCACACCGCTGACCACCGAGAACAGTTGCGAGCCGTTGACCGCATCGGTCGAGGTTGCGGCAAGCACGCCTGGCGCCACGTTCTGGATCTGCCGCTCCTGGCCTGGGGCACCGACCGACAACGCTGCAAAGGCATTGCCTGCTGCGCTGCCACCGTAGAAGGCGAAGTCTCCCGTATGGGGTGCCGACGTGATCGAATTCGCACCAAGCGCGACATCGTCACTATTGGTGGCCACCGCATTCATGCCGATCGCCACACTGTCCTGGCCCACCGCCATGCTGTCCGTGCCGCTACTTTCCGCGTGGAAGTACCGGGTTCCGTTGTCGTTGATGTTGGTGATGCTGTTGTTTGTCGCATACAGCTGGGAGCCGTTGACGGCCTCGGTACTGGTGGCGCTGAGGTCCGCCTGGTGAAGGTTGCCCAGGACGGTGCCGTCGGTGACCCCACCATCGGTGCTGGTCGTGCCGCCAAGCGTCACATGGGCCTTGCTGGCATCGTCATACTGCACCGAATTGTTGGCCACCCCGGCCACCCCTTCCAGCTGGGCAACATTCACCGCGTCGTCCTGCGCGCTGCCGGCGGCCACGCCGGTGATCTGGCGATTGCCGACGTTGAGTTCGCCTGCGGAGGTCTGCGGTGCGGTCAGGCCGTAGGCGGTGTAGTTGGTCTGTGCACCAACCAGCGTGACCGAGTCGGCACCCAGCGCGATACTGTTGGCCATGCTGGCCGTGGCACCGGCACCGAAGGCCAACGCATCGTTGGCGCTGGCCGTAGCCCCGTTGCCGACGGCCACGCTGCTGTCTCCCCCGGCGATCGCCGCAGGTCCGGCGGCAACGCTGTCGGCACCGGTGGCTGCGGCGGCAGCCAGCGCCGAATTCGCCTGGAAATACTTGGTACCGACATCGTAGATGTTGTTGATGCTGGTGTTGGTCGCATACAGCTGCGCGCCGTTGACCGCATCGGTACTGGTGGCGCTGACATCCCCCTGATGCACGTTGCTGATGGTGGTGCCATTGGTCACCCCGCCGTCGGTGCTGGTCGTGCCGCCGAGCGTCACGCTGGTCTCGCCGACGTCGTCATACTGCACCGAGTTGCCGGCCAGCGCGCTCACGCTCTTGAGCTGGGCCACATTCACCGCGTCGGTGTCGGCACTGCCGGCAGCCAGGTTGGTGATCTGGCGCTCGCTGCCCGGTGAACCGATCGACACCTCGCCGACAGAGGTCTGCGGCGCCGCCAGGCCGTATGCCGTGTAGCCGGCTTGCGCTCCGCGCGTGGCCGACGACTGGTAACCCAGGGCAACGCTGTTGGCTACGGAAGCGGTGGCCTCGGCACCGATGATGGTCTGGGCATTGGCCGTGCCCGCTGCGTCATCTCCGATCACGACCGAGTGGCCCAAGCGCGCGCCGTAGTCTGCCGTCGGCACGCCGCTCGGGTTGTTCGGGTCGTCGCGACCATCGCCCGGAAAAACGGTGTCGGCATCGACCGTAGCCAACGTATGGCTGGCGTTCGTGCCGATCACCACTTCCTTCGAGCCATTGGCCGTGGCGCCATCACCCACCAGAACCTGATAGTCCTGTGCCGCGTTGACGCCCCAGCAGGACTCGGTAAGCACGCCAAGCACGTTGAGGCAAGTCGATGACCATGCCGGCGCGCCGCCGGGAAGCACCAGGCCAAGCAGTCCACCTGCCGCACCGTTGTTGATGTTGTTGATGTAATTGCCTGAACTGACCCCGCCCAGCAAGGTGAGATGCGAATTGATACCGGTGCCACCAACCAGGTCACCGTTGGTGGCCGTGAGCACGGTGCCGACGGGTGTCAGGTTGAGCACAGGAAGGCCAAGCAGGTTGAGCGTGGAATAGCCCTGGGTGAAATTGGCGTTGTCCACGCGCAGGCTACCGCTGGTGACATAGCCGTCCGTGTTGTTGAACAGCGCGTTGGGTGTCGAACCGAGCAGGTCGGTCGTGGTGCCGACCACGCCACCATTGCCAACGATGAGCCCGGTGGGAGCCGGCCCGGGGGGCGGTACCACGGGCACCGCCTGCGGCTGGACGATTGCCATGCTTTCGGCCGTCGGCATCGGGGCGGACTGCACCTGCGACAAGGTGGCGTTCGCAACTACTGGCGACGAATACGGGGAGAGCGACGGGGTCGTTGGCGTTGCGCTATCTGATGCAGTTGCCTTGTCCTCCTCTGTGGCGGCCAGAACGTCGTCATCGACATCCTCGCCGTTGTCATCCTTGTCGATCTTCCTGGTGGCGTGCACGCGGCGACGATCCAGAGCGGTATCCGCAACTGGCTCCCGAGCGGTGTCCGTCGCCTTGAGCGAAACGAGTTCGCGATGTGGTGCAATCGCCTGCGGGCTTGCAGCAGCTTGCAGGCTCGAAGCCCTGCCAGGCTGCGCCATCGCTGCCGTCGGTGCCTGCCCGCGCGTTGCTGTCGCTGTCGCTGTCGCCAGTTCATTGCGGGGTCTGCTTCCATGCACGGCACGCGATCCGCGCGCCGACATGGCCACTTCGCCGGTGTGGCGAAGCCCGGCCGATTGCCCGGCCGATACAGCTGGTTGGCGATGCCCTGGTCGAACCGCCACTGGCATCGGCGGCGCCACGCGCGCGGCTGACGAGTACGGCCGCGATGCTGCAGCCGTCGCCACCGGCACGGCCGCATGGCTGCTGTCATACCGGTCCATCACCGATTGCAGATCCGCCAGCTTGGCATCCTGTGCCAGCGCCACCGAACCATGCAGGAAGGCGGCAAAGCCAAGCATGATCGCCGAAAGCAGCAGCGACGGCCTGCCCACCACACGGGAACCGGAGCAACTGCTCCGGCGACTTGCACGGGCCAGTTCCGATGTCGCCACCATGGCACCGATGGAACGGCACCAGACCAGACGATAAATGCGATTCATTAGGAAACCCCTCTTGCCGATGGTCGGCATCCGACCTGCACATCTGTGCCCAAGCCGTCCGATGATTGAGGCGCCCATACCCCGCGACGCTGACCTTCATTGAACCGCTCCCGCAACTGATCCAATGTGTCAATCCGGCATTGCGCTATGTGTATCCGGCAAGGACATGCACGAATACGGCAATTAGTTGGCAGCTCCCCTCACTCAACCACGCGGCACTGATGGGCTGACTGACGGCAATCTCAGCCCGCAACACGAACTCGATTCAGAAGATCACCCGCCCCTTCCCCGCTCGAATGGACTTTCTACCGGGACAGCAAAACCTTCGCCCGATGAGCGCGACATCGTTCTTCGCAGCACCTTGCCGGGCGACAACCACGGCGAGGCCCACCCGTCTCGACGTGAAATTCGGCGGCCTTCGGCGTGTGCAATCCACTACGGAAGTTTGCGACAGCAAGACCCGACGAATCGTCCAGCGGGAGCACCGAATCGGCGGCTGTGGGAACTGTCCTACAGGTGAAAGGGCGAAACTGCCACAGGCATGCCGGGATACCATGGCCACCAGGATTGCGTGGCCACTCCCGATGACCGCGCGCACAAGGAGACGTGCCGATGAGCCGACAGTCGTTGAGTCGCGAACAGTTGCAGCAACGCGCCGCACGGCGCCATACGTGGCAAGAAGCCGCGGCCGGGGCGCCACAGATCGCCGCCCTGTTCGAACCCCGAAGCCCCACGTTCCGCACGCTGGACAAGAAGCTCGTCCTCGGCGATGAGGCTCTTCGCATGCTGCGTGCGCTTAATGACTTCGACCGCCGCAAGGTGACGGAAGAGCTGCTGGATATCGCCCTGCACCCGAACCGACTGGACGCCGACACTGGCCGCAGGGACTGGTTTCAGCGGCTGCTCCCTAGTCGCTACCCGTTCAAGGGCTACCACTACAAGATCCGCTATGCGATCGTGCCGGGCAAACCGGTGGTGATCGTCGATATCTATCTGGACCACGATCTGCTGCGGTCGAAACTGCCGGACTCCATGCAACGAAACGCGTTGTATCGCGTGAACAAGGTGGGGACAGCAAGTTTCACACCTGAATTCAAGCGATTGGGAAGCAAGTCCGAGGACGTCGCCGTTGCGCTGGAGGCCAGTTGGGACACTGAAAATGCCACGCCTACCCACCGCATCGAGACCTTTCACGCAGCCGTCAACGGCATGCAGAACAATCTCGCCAAGGCAGCCTGGCTGATGGGTACGCACCTCGAAACCGCTTACGGGGACAAAGCTGAGCCCATCGATAATTACACCTTGTTCTTCAATCCCACCGACGGGCTAAGTCGGGACTTGTTCGAGTGCGCCTTCGACAAGCAGAACCTGATGGAGTGCAGCAACAACAGCCAGCATCTGGCGGCGGTGCTGGTGGAGGCGCAAAGGCGCGGACACCGCACGCGCTGGGTAGCGCACAGCCAGGGCGCCATCATCTTCATCGCCGCCGTCGAGTTTGCGCTGCAGCACTATGGCATCCGTCTCGATCGCCACAGCGTTTGCCTGCATGGCGCCGGCTGCAACGTCAGACAGGCCGAGCTCACCTGCACCCGTGCAGGCATCACGATCGAGCGCGTGCGCAACAACCCGTTCGACATGGTGCCCAATATCTTCGGCCCCAACGACTGGAGTCTTAGCGGGCTGGAGCGGTCGTGGAAGTTCCGCGGCCTGGTCGGCAAAGGTGGTCCGCTGGCCAGTCCGCACACCTTGCCGTATCTGGGCCTGGAAACCTATGTGGAGCAACTGAGGTTCACCGGGCACCATGAACTGGCACGCTATGCGCAGCAGTTTCACCCTTCCGAGATGGCCTGAATCATGAGCAAGTCCTCGCCGCCGACCACGTCCTTCAAGCGCCGTCCGCAACCCTGGTACAAGCGGTTGACCTTGGCCCTCAGCGCTCCACAGGGCGGCATACCGGTGGCTCGCGTCATGCCTCGGCAGACCGATTGCGGACCATTTGTCCTGAGCTTTGTCGAACCCTCGGCCGCCTTTGGCGAGAGCGAGGCAGGTCCTGATTCCGTCAACCTTGACGCCATGAACTTCATCGGCGCGAGTCTTGGCGAGTGGCGAGCTTGCCACCGGACAATCGAGCTGGGGATAAGCAACTGGATCTACCACTTGCCGCGCCTGCACAGCTCACGCATCTATCCTGTCCCACATCCGCCCTACGCCATCATCACGGCCTATTGGCAACTCGAACGGGTCAAGCACGACATCCAGCTTCAACCCGATGACATGGCCATGCTCGAGGACTACCTGCGCCATGACTACATCGCCTTCCTGGAATCCGAGGGCGGCCCCAACTGGAAGCTGCGCGATGAGACGTACAAGGGCAAGACGATCGGCGGCTCCCCGTTGCCGCAATACCAGATCGACGACATTCTGGCGGCCCACTTGAAAAGTCCCCCTTCGAGCTATGAGCCGCTGACCAGCAATGGCATGCATTGGTTGCGCTACCTCTGGGATCCGATGCAAGGCATGCCGAATACCCTCAACTACACCACGGTTCTGCTACCCGACGTGCTGTTGACGGTATGTTTCCACATCACGCGCATGAACTCCGAACCCTGGGAAGACTGGTGGGACCTGTTCATGGAGGACTGCGAGATCCTGGTGAAGACGATTGCCTGCCAACGCAAGGAACTGCCGGGCGCCGGCGCTACCGCGTCGGAATGACCGGCTTGAGGGCTTGGGAGATTCACGACTCAGCGGCGGTTCGATTCGCCGACTGCTCCGAGCACCTGAAAGCGGATCGTGGCGAAGGCGCCGTCGCCGGCGAGCGCCGTGACGCGCTGATCGCCGCTTTGCGGCAGGTCGATCGACATCGGCTCGGCGGCTTCGCTGCGGCCTTGCAGTCGTCCGTTGAGCAGCCATTGCACCGGGCCTTGCGCGCCCAGCGCGCGCAGGTTGATGCGCAGCGGCTGGTCGCTGTTCGGCGCCTGGCGCAGGGTGACACCATCGCCGAGGCCGCTGATGCGGATCGGGTTGGCGCTGCCCAGTGAGTCGGCGGCACAGCCCGGCGCCAGTGGCGGCAATGCCGAACTTTCCCGGTCGTCGCGACTGAGCCACGGCGTGGCCAGCGCCGGCCAGCGTGCCAGCTGGACGGTCTGCTCGTGCGGCGCATGGCAGGCGCCGCTGAGCCGATGTCCGCGGCCGTCGACACGCAGCGTGATCAGGCCCGCCGACCACGCGCCGAGGCCGCGTTCGGCGAAAGTGGGCGGCAACGCATCGTCCAGCAGCCAGGCGGTGCGGTGCTGACGGCACAGTGCCGGAGCGGTGGACTCCAGCGCGCCACCCAGTGGCCAGCAGATCTCGCGCTGGCTGACGCTGGCCGGTTGCGCGGCGACATGACCGCCCCGCGACGGCAGCATGTCGGCGATCTGGAACAGCAGCGGCAGCGCGGTCACCGCGCCGTACTGGCCGGGTGACGGCGTGCCGTCCGGACGGCCGATCCATACGCCGATGGTCCAGCGGTCGGTGACGCCGATCGACCACGCGTCGCGGTAGCCGTAGCTGGTGCCGGTCTTCCACGCCACGCTGGCGTGGCGATTGATCGCGCCGGCCAGCGGCGCGCCTTCGACGTCGGCGGGGTTGTGCGCAAGGATGTCGCGGACGATCCACGCCGCGCCCGGCGACAGCAGCCGTCGTTGGTGGGCGGGCTGGTCGGCGGTGTAACGCGGCATGCCGGCGATGCCGCCGTTGGCGAACGCGGTATAGGCGCCCACCAGGTTTTCCAACCGGGTGGACGCGCCGCCGAGGATGATCGACAGGTTCGGCTGCGCGCCGGCCGGCAGTCCGAGGTCGACGCCGCCCGCGGCCAGTCGCGCCACGAAACGGCTCGGCCCGACCCGGTCCAGCACATCCACCGCCGGCACGTTGAGCGAGCGCTGCAAGGCCTCGGCCGCGCTGACCGGGCCGGAGAATGCCTCGTCGAAATTGCCCGGCTTGTAGCCGCCGAAATCCTGCGGCGCGTCGACCAGCAGGCTTTCGGAATTGATCAGGCCGTCGTCCAGCGCCAGTCCGTACAGGAACGGCTTCAGCGTGGAACCGGGCGAGCGCGGCGCGGCCACCATGTCGATGTAGCCGTGCCGCTGCGGGTTGGCGAAGTCGCTGGTGCCGACGTAGATGCGCGTCTCAAGCGTGGCGTTGTCGACCACCAGCAACGCGGCCGAGGTGTGCGGCGGCAGTCGCGACAGGTAGGCGCCGACGCGATCCTCGGCGGCGCGCTGCAGGTTCGCGTCGATGGTGCTGGTGATCCGTCGCAAGGTCGGTTGCTGGCGCTGCAGCCGCTCGGCCAGCAGCGCGGCCGACAGCGGCGCGCGCAGCGAACGCGCCACCACCGGTTCGATCGCCGCATCGCGCACCTCGGCCGCGCTCCACACGCCGAGATCGCGCATGCGGCGCAGCACCTTGTCGCGGGCGGCACGCGCCGCTTGCGGGCGACGATCCGGGCGTAGCCGGCTGGGCGATTGTGGCAGCACCGCCAGCAGCGCGGCCTCCGCATGCGACAAGCGCGTGGCCGGCTTGCCCAGGTACGCCCACGACGCCGCCTCGACGCCTTCGATCGGCCCGCCGAACGGCGCGTGGTTGAGATACAGGTCGAGGATCTGCGCCTTCGACAGATGCGCTTCCAGTTGCAGCGCCCGGAAGATCTGCACCAGCTTGCCGCGGAACGTATGCGGGATCGGTTCGATGATCCGCGCCACCTGCATGGTCAGGGTGGAGCCGCCCGAGACGATGTGGCCATGGAGGATGCCGCCGGCAAAGCCGCGCAGCAGCGCATACGGATTCACTCCGGGATGGCGGTAGAACCAGCGGTCCTCATAGGTCAGCAGCGCCTGCAGATAGAGCGGCGACACCTGCTTCGCCGTGGTCGGATAACGCCACACGCCGTCGCTGTCGGCGAACGCGCGCAGCGGCGTGCCATCGCGCGCCAGCACCACGGTGCTGCCGGTGTCGGGGGCGGGGAGGTGGAGCGGGAACAGGCGGTCGAGGGCGAAGGCGACGAGCAGCAGCACGCCGACAGTGATGAGCACCGCACGCAGCCAGCGCCACGCGCGCGAGCGGCGTGTGGAAGCGAGCGGCGTGGCGGTTGGAGTCGCAGTCATGATGCGGTGCAGGCTGCCTGGCTCCCTCCCCTGCACAGCAGGGGAGGGCTGGGGTGGGGTGCTCTTTGTCATACCCAAGCGAAAGTCAAAAGCCCTACCCCCTCCCAGCCTCCCCCTGCGAGCAGGGGGAGGAGCAGGAGCATCACGGTTCGACCACGGTGATCTTCGCCGGCTCGACCTTGCCGATGCCGCGCACGGCGGGACGGTACATGTCTTCCACCAGCGGCGGCGGCACGGTGTAATTGCCGGGGGTCACCGCACGCACCAGGTAGAACACGCGGGCCTTGTCGCCGCGACGCAGGTTCAGCGCGGCGGCGTAGCGGTCGTCGCGGTATTCCTCGTGCTGGATGTCGGCGGCCGAAGCGTGTTCGTCCAGGTTGATGCCGTCGATCACCACGCCGGACCAGGTCTGCGCGCCGCCCAGGTTGAGGTTCTCCACTTCCAGCCCGCCGGGCAGCAGGTCGGTGACCAGGGCATCGGGGATGTCCATGCGCGCCTCGATGTCGAGTTCGACGATCAGCGTATCGCCCTCCCTCAGCTCATCGCCCGTCCACGGCTTGCCGTCGGTGGTGAAGTAGCTGCGGCGCACGTCGATCTGGCTGTCGTCGGCCGCGGGCGCCTTCTGCGGGATGCCGGCCACGTCGAACGTGGCGAAGATCGCCGCGTCGCTGGTCGGCTGCACGTTGACGCCGGCATCGAGTTCGGCCACGCTGAGCGGGCGGCTCCACACGCGCTGGTCGGGCGCCTGCTCGGTCTTGCCGCCGGCGGTGATCGTGGCGGCCAGCGGGGCGTTGCTCTTCGCGTCGAACGCACTCGCCACGCGGGCGATCGCCGCCTGTTCCTGCGTGCTCAGGTACGACCACGACCAGCGGTAGTCCTTGTCCTGCTGCTGGCGCTGGCGCACGTTGGCGGTGGCGTTGCGGGCCCAGTCGACCAGCTTGGCGTCGTAGGCCGGCTTGTTCATGCCGTAGGTGTGGGTGAGCGCCACCATCAGGGCCAGGTCGCGCAGGTCCGAGCCGTAGTCGCCGACGTACCACGGGCGTTCCTTGCTCCACGCGAAGGCCTCGTCGATCGCCTTCTGCGCGCGCTCGTTGTCGCCCATCAGCTTCAGCGCGATACCCAGGTGCACCAGCGGCAGCGGGGCGACCAGCTTCTGCCGTTCGTTGTCGAACAGCGCGCGCAGCGTGCCCAGCGGCGCGCGGTTGACCCGGGCCAGCACGAAGCCGGAGTACGCCTCGTCGGCCAGCCGCATGTGGTCGTGGTGCTCGTAGTCGTAGTACGGATGGCCGCCGGCCAGCAGGTCGTCGTTGAGCCGCTGCAGCGATTTCTGCAGCACGTCCTGCGGCACGGCGAAACCGGCGTCGCGGGCGTCCAGCATGAAGTCGACCACGTACGGCGTGGTGAAGGTGACGATCGGACTGCTGCCGCCCCAGAAGCTGAAGTGGCCGTTGCTGGCCTGGAACGAGGCGATCCGCGACAGCGCGCCCTCGACCGCCGCCTTGCGCACGTCATCGCTCATCACCGGCGCGCCCAGCGCCTTGGCCGTCTGGCCGTCCAGAATCAGCGCGGCGTAGCCCTTGCTGGTGGTCTGCTCAATGCAGCCGTACGGGTAGCGCAGGATGTCGCGCAAGGCGGCGGCATACGGCAGCGGCGGCAAGGTGCTCAGGGTGAGCCGCGCGTTCACCGTGGCCGGCAACAGGCCGGCGATCGCGGCGGCGCCGAAGCGCTGGGGCTTGCCGGCTTCCAGCGCCAGCGGCGTGGTGGTGACGGTTTCCGGCCAGGCCGGGCGCACCGCGAACTCGAAGTGGCGATCCACGCGGTAGTCGTTGAGTTCGGCGTGGATGTCCACCGTCGCCACCGCCGCACCGGCCTGCGCCGCCACCGGCATGTGCAAGGTGGTGCCGGCGCCGTCCTTCAGCGCCACGTTCTGCACGGCCTTGTCCACGGCGATCGGGCCACCGCTCTTGACGCTGACCTTGGCGGTGCCGTCCTTGCCCGAGAGGTTTTTCAGGTCGAGGCTGATCATCGCCTTGTCGCCGGCCGCCATCACCCGCGGCGTGCTGGGCTCGACCACCAGCGGCGCGCGCACGGTGACGTTGCCGTCGGCATTGCCGTAGCGACTGTCGGTGTACGCCAGTGCGGCGAGACGCAGGCTGCCGTTGAAGTCGGGCACGTCCACATGCAGGGTGGCCTTGCCCTGGGCGTCGAACGCCACCGGGCCGCTGAACAGGTCGACGATCTGCACCTTGGGATTGAGCCGGTTCGCCTTCGGCAGCGCGCCTGCGCTCATGTCGCCACCGTAGCGCAGCCTGGCCTGCTCGCCGTCCATCGCCTCGATGATGCGGCTGTAGAGATCGTATGCATCGACGCTCAATGCGCGCTTGCCGAACAGCCACGCCCACGCATCGGGCACCGGGTAGTCGGTGATGTTGAGCACGCCCTGGTCGACCGCCGACAGCGTGACGAACGCCTTCTGCCCGGCCAGGCCGGTGGCCTGCACGCCGACGTCGAGCGGATTGCCCGGGCGCATCAGGGCGGGCGCGGCGAGCTTGAGCGGAATGCGTCGGTCGTTGCGATCCATCGCCACGTATTCCACGCCCATCGCGCGGGCGGGCGTGGTGTGCTCGGCCGCCTCGCCGCCGCGGAACACCAGCGCGGTGACGTAGACGTCGTGGCGCTCCCAGTCTTTCGTCACCGGAATCTCGAATACCGCCCCGGCCTTGGCCTCGATGTTCCTGGTGTAGAGCAGATGATCCGACTCCACCAGCAACACGCCGGGGCCGTCCTGCGGCGGCGTCACCGTCACTTTCATGGTGTCGCCGGCGCGATAGCGGGCCTTGTCCAGCTGCAGCTTGACCTTGTCCGGGCGCGCTTCCTTGCCCAGGTTTTCGTCATCCCAGCTGTAGCCGGCGAAGAACGGGAACACCGTGGTGAGCTTGGTGGCCGGGTCGTATACCTCGACGCGGTAGCTGCCCCACTGCACGGGGAATTCGACGTGGGCCGACTGGCCGCCGGCCACGTCGACATCCTTCTCGTCGACCAGCTGCAGGCGCTGGTTCGCGCTGGACTGCCAGCCACCGTTCTGCTCATACAGCCAGTAGAAATCGCGCAGCTCACGCTGCAGGCGCACCTTCAGGTGGCTGCCGGCGATCAGCTCGCCCTTCGCGTTGGCGCGCACGATCTCGAAACCGGCCGGCGCCTCGCTTTCGGCGCCCTGCTTCGGATCGAACAGCGGGCGCACGCCGACCAGCGCGTCGGCCGGCCAGTAGCTGCGCTTGAGCAGCCGGGTCACCGCGCGGCCGCCGCTTTCATAGACGCTGCCGGACAGGGTCACCGCCAGCGGCGCGACCGGCTGCACGTCGTCGGGCAGGGCCACGTCCTGCTCCAGCACGCCTTGCGCATCGAGCCTGGCGTCGATCACGTCGTCGGCGCTCTTGGGCAGCTCGACCAGCGGGTTGCCGAAGAAGGTGTCCTTCATCTTCTCCAGCGGATGCACCTCCGGCGCCACCAGCAGTTTCGCGGTGAAGCGGTTGCCGTCGGCGGGAGCGCCGTACAGGTAGCTGGAGGCGACCTTGAGCTTCAGCGGCTCGTCCGGCGCGAGCTGCTGCTGCGAGCTGGTCAGTTCGACCTTGAGCCGCTCGGGCAGGAACTCCTCGACGTGGAACGGGAACGCCTGCACGGTGTCCTTGGCTGAAGGGTCGAGGCGGAATTCCAGCTGCCACAGGCCGGTCGGCGCATCGGCCGGAATCGCCTGGCTCAGCTCGAAGTAGTTCAGCTGCTGCGGCTCCAGCCGTTTCTCCACCAGGGTGCGGCCGTCGGGCTGCTTCACCCGCACGAACAGCGACTGCGGCTTCATCGGCTTGCCGTCGTAGTCGCGCAGCAAGGCCGACGCGCGCAGCGTCTCGCCGGGGCGGTACAGGTCGCGTCCGGACCACGCATAGACCTCGAACGGCGCCTGCCTGCGACCGCTGATGTCGAAGTTCGACACGTCCAGCGCCGGTCGGTTGAACGGCAGCACCGAGACATCCTTGCCGTGGCGCGCCACCAGCACGTCGGAGGCCTTGACCTTGTATGCGATCAGCGCGTTGCCGTCGGCGTCGGTGGTGGCCTTGAGCTTGCTGCGCCCGTTCACGTCGCGCACTTCGACATCCACCGCATTGACCGGCGTGCCGTCGCGCAGCGAGGCCACGTGCAGCAGCACGTCGTCGCGGTACACGCGCAGGTGCAGGCCGAGGTCGCTGACGAAGAAGGTGGCGGTGTCGTAGCCTTCCTTGAAGGTGCCGCCGGCCTTGACCACGGCCATGTACACGCCCGGCGTGGCCAGCTCCTTGATGTTCTGCACCGGCAGGTAGGTCACCGTGCGCTCGTTCGCCTCGCCACCCAGCGTGTAGTGGTTGGCGTAGACCGAGTCGGCGATGTCGGTGATCGGCACGCTGGCGCGGCGATCGTCGCCTTCGCCGCACTGGTTGTAGTAGCGGACCTCGTGGTCGAGCTCGTAGCTCTCGCGATGGCCGTTGCGCGGATAGGCGCAGAACAGGTCGGACAAGGCGTCGTCATGCACGCGGAAGAATTCCACGTCGGCGTCGTGCACGTTCATCGACACCAGCGGCAGGCCGCGGGTGCCGCGCGCGGGCAGCACGCTGCCGTGCGAGGCGAAGCCGACCGCCGCCGGCAGGTTGCCGGAATACACCTCGTGCTTCACCTCGTGGCCCAGGGTGCGGCCGTCGGCGGCCAGCACGCCAGCCTTCAGCTGCACCACGTAGCGCGTGTTGGCCTGCACGAACGGGAAGCTCAGCGTCTTGCCATCGTCGTCCAGGCTCCAGCTGCCGCTGACCACCTCGCCGTTCGGGCCGGTCACCGCGATCAGGCTGTCGAACGCCTGGGCCGAGGCCAGTGCCGCGTTGAAGCGCAGGATCAGCGCGGTGCGCGAATCGCGCGGGGTGGAACTGGCCGAGACCAGCGCGAAGCCGGCCGTGCCGGCGTCCTTCGCGGGCGCAGTCGACGCACTGGCGGCAGGCTTGCCCTGCAGGGCGGGTTTGCCGTCGTCGCCACCGCGATGACAGGCGCCCAGCGCCAGGCCGATCGCAAGGCAGGCGAGGACTCGCCACGCAAGGTGGCGCGAGATGCGCCGGCTCGATCGAGGTGACATGCAACCTTCTCCCTGTAGGTTTGCGTGGAAGTATCGCCGCCAATCATGGCGATCCGGAGGCGCGCAGCGGGCGCGCCGATTTTTTTCGCGTCGAACGCAGTGTGCCCCAGCCGGCCCGCCGGAAACGGGCCGCAGCGCGCTTCCCCGCGAGGTCCTCTACGGAGCCGCCGCGAGATCCTGCCGGCCCAGCCAGTCGGCCAGCTGCATCAGCACCTGGCTGCGCCCCGGCTCGGCCTCGTTGAACAGCTCGTGGTACAGCGTGGAAAAGAAACGGGTGGTCAGCTGGCCGCTGCCGGCCGCCTTGCGGGCGAACGAGCGACTGCCGGAAGGATCGACCAGCGCATCGCTGTCGGCGACCAGCAGCAGGGTCGGCACCGCCAGGCCGGCGGCATCGCGGATGCAGGCGGCTCCGGCATGGAAGATGAAGTCGGCCAGTCGCGGGGTGATCCAGCCGTGGCGCAGCGGGTCGCTGCGGTAAGCGGCGACCACGCCGGCTTCGTGCGACAGCTTGCTGGCATCCAGCCCGTTGCGCAGCGGCAGGTTCGGCGCGAGCCGGCTGAGCAGCCGGGCCAGCGCGATCATCCGGGGCGACTCCCAGCTGCGCAGCGCCGGCGACGACAACACCAGCGCCGGCGGCGCGACCCGGCCATCCAGCACTGCGCGCGCCGCGACCAGGCCGCCCATGCTGTGGCCCAGCAGCAGCGGCGGGTGCGGCTGGCTGGCGGCGTAGTCGTTGTAGACGGTGGCCAGATCCTCCAGCAGGTCGTCGGCCTGGCGCAAGGCACCGCGCCGCCCCGGGCTGCGGCCGTGGCCGCGCTGGTCGTAGCTGCGCACCGCGTGGCCGCGCTGGTTGAACCACGCTGCCAGGCGCTGGTAACGCCCGCTGTGTTCGCCCAGCCCGTGCACGATCAGCACCGCGCCGTGCGGCTGCGCCAGCGGCCAGTCACGCAGGCACAGCGGCTGGCCGTCGGCCATCTCCAGCCAGCTGATGCTGCTGTCGTCTTGCGCTGGCGCATCCGGCGTCGGCGCCCGTACCCGTCGTTCCACCCGCATCCTCCTCGCCTGTTTCAACGGGATACCGTAGCCGGATCGGCCGGTGTCGTCACCACCGACCGATGCGCCCGAAGCTCAGTGCTCGGTGACCCGG
The DNA here is from genome assembly GCF_001428465.1 of Rhodanobacter sp. Root179. NCBI lineage: Bacteria > Pseudomonadati > Pseudomonadota > Gammaproteobacteria > Lysobacterales > Rhodanobacteraceae > Rhodanobacter > Rhodanobacter sp. Root179. The sequence continues at coordinate 54,958 of NZ_LMHR01000077.1, forward strand.
GCGTCCTTCAGCAGCAGGTCGAGCTTGGCCTTCATTTCGGCGGCGGGGTGGCTGCCCTCGGCGTAGTGGTAGACGGTGTACAGCACGTCGGGCCGGGCCTGGCCCGGCGCGGCCAGCACGCTGCTGATCTTCATCACGTCGTTCTCGCTGCGCGGCACGCCATCGAACGGCCGCTGGCGGTTGCTGATCTTGCTCCAGTTGCTCTTGTAGTCGTCGTTGAGGTCGTCCGACGGCACCACCACGCGGGCGAAATTGCTCCAGTACTTGTCGTGAGCACTGGCCGCCTGCCACACGTCGGTCACGTCCCAGACCACCTTGCCGTGGTCGAGGAAGTAGCTGAAGCCGATGGTGAGCATGCTGTCCTTGTCGATCTTCTGCAGCGCCGGGGTGTAGGCGTAGCGCAGCCGCTTCGAGCTGTAGGCGAAGCGATGGCCGTAGTCGATGTCGATGCGGATGTCGTCGAACGCCGCCGGCAGCAGGTCCTTCTGCTTCAGGAAATCCTGCCACTGGGCCAGGCTGCCGTCGTAGGTGACGTAGAAGAAGTCGGTGAGCGCCTGCAGGTTGATCAGGAAGTCGTGCTCCTGGCTGGCCGGGGCGATCCGCATCAGCACCGCGTAGCCGTCCGGCACCGGCAGGGCGAAGCTCATCACCACCGCATTCTCGGCCGGTATCGGCCATACCCGCACCTGCCAGCGGCGCTGCCAGGCATCGGTGTACAGCGTGTCGCGCACCGGCTTGCCCAGCGAGGTGATGCGCACCTGCTCGGGGCCGACGTTGCGGGTGAGGAAGCCGACCCTGGCGATCATGTCCATCAGCTTGACCGGGTCGCGGTACAGCGCGGCGGCCGTCACGTTGTCGGGCCGGCGCACGTGGAACAGCAGGTTGCGCCCGACCACGCCCGGCGTGACGTAGCCGTTGTTCGACAGGCTGGTCTTGCCGCCCTCCTTCTTCGCCAGGCTCCAGGTACCGTCATTGTCGCGGGTGATCAGCGAGGGGAAGTCGTCCATCGACGGCGTCGAATGCAGCAGTTCGTTGGAGCCCTGGCCGCGCGGGAACAGCCGCTCCGGCTCCTTCGCCAGCAAGGCCTTGAGCTGGCTGTCGGCATAGGCGTTGAAGCGCTGCTGGAATGCCGCGCTGAAGTCGGCGAAGCTCAGCGGCAACTTGAACTCGGCCTTGAAGGTGTTGCTGAGCGTGGTGTCGAACACGTCGAACTGGTAGGGCATGCGCTGGTCGATCGAGGCAACGTGATCGGGCGCGTCCAGCACGCGGCCGATCGGCAGCGCGTAGTTCAGGTTTTCGTTCTGCGACTTCATCAGCACGATGCCGATGACCTTGCCGTTCGCGTCCAGCAGCGGACCGCCGCTGTTGCCCGGTGATGCCGCCGCGGAGAAGCGCATCCACTTCCAGCGGCCGTCCTGGTCTTCCGGCGTGTCGGAGGTGTACAGGCCGTCGCGGATCACCACGCCGGTACCCAGCGCATTGCCCACCGCGTAGACCACGCCGTTGAGACTGGGCGTGGTGTCCACCTCCAGCGCGGCGGCCTGCGCCGGCTGCGTGGCCAGGCTGAACACCACGAAATCCTGCTGCAGCGAATACTTCTCGATCTTGCCGATCGCATACACATGGCCACCGGCGTCGCGCAGCGCAGGCTCGCCCCACAGGCTGTCGATGCCCACCTGCAGCACATGCGCCGCGGTCACGTAGCGGTTGTTGCCCAGCGCGAAGGCGGTGCCGATCGAGTAATACTTGTCGTTGCGCTCCTGGAACGGCAGCAGCTCCAGCGGCAGCGGCTTCTCGTAGGTCAGCGGGTCCTTGACTGGCTTGGCGGCCACCACTTCGAAGGTGGCCGCCTGGATCTTCGGCAACACGGCCGGATCGAGACTGGCCGCATGGCTGGCGGCCGCAGCGAACAGGCTCACCAGGGCAAGGAGCGCGAACCGGCTGCAGGCCGTGCGCATGAAGCCGGGCTTGCGCCGCGGCGATTCCATTACGTGCATGAGTGTCCTTCGCATGAACGCCGCCACCGGATTCCCCCCGCGGGCCCCTGGCTGTGACGGCCGAATCTGGATACTGCCGATTCCGAATACTGCCATGACAGGTCCGGCGCTGCACCGGCGGGCTGATGGCGGCGATCGGCCGAAGTCATGACAATGGCCGTCGGACCGGTGGACTCGGGCCCGCAAGGCCCCATATATGACCGGTGAGCACTTCCCGACTGTCACGCGGATCCGCACCGATGCGCAACGACTCCTGCCCGCTGGACGCATTCCACCCGGCCGTCGCCGCCTGGTTTCGCCGCACCTTCCCTGCGCCTACCGCGGCGCAGGCGGCAGCGTGGCCATCGATCCGCGCGGGCAGCCACACCTTGGTCGCCGCACCCACCGGCTCGGGCAAGACGCTGACCGCCTTCCTCGCCGCGATCGACGAACTGGTGCGCGAAGGCGTGGCGCACGGCGGCGTGCTGGCCGACGCCACCAGCGTGCTCTACGTGTCACCGCTGAAGGCGCTGTCCAACGACATCCACATCAACCTGGAAGCGCCGCTGGAAGGCATCCGCGCCGAACTCGAAAAACTCGGCCTGCCCGACGTGGCGATCCGCACCGCAGTGCGCACCGGCGACACCCCGCAGGTCGAGCGGACTCTGTTGCGCAAAGTGCCGCCGCATATCCTGGTGACCACGCCGGAGTCGCTGTACGTGCTGCTCGGCTCGGCCTCGGGGCGCGCCATGCTGGCCGGCGTGCGCTCGGTGATCGTCGACGAGATCCACGCCATCGCCGGCAGCAAGCGCGGCTCGCACCTGGCATTGTCGCTGGAGCGGCTGGAATCGCTGTGCCAGCGGCGCCTGCTGCGGATCGGGTTGTCGGCGACGCAGAAGCCCATAGAAAAGATCGCCGACTTTCTGGTCGGGGCGCCCTCTCCCTTGGCCAAGGAGAAAATCAAGGTCAACAACCATGTTGATTTCGTCGATGATGGCTGCGCCATCATCGACGTGGGCCACACCCGCCCCCGCGACCTCGCCATCGAAGTGCCCCCGGTCCCGCTCGAAGCGGTGATGTCCAACGACAGCTGGGAGCTGGTCTACAACCGCCTCGCCCAACTGGTGGAGGCGCATCGCACCACCCTGGTCTTCGTCAACACGCGGCGCATGGCCGAGCGCGCCGCACGTCATCTGTCCGAGCGGCTGGGCAAGGAACACGTGGCCGCGCATCACGGCAGCCTGGCCAAGGAGCTGCGGCTGGACGCCGAGCAGCGGCTGAAGCGCGGCGAATTGAAGGTGCTGGTGGCGACCGCCTCGCTGGAGCTGGGCATCGACATCGGCGAGGTGGACCTGGTCTGCCAGCTCGGCTCGCCGCGTTCGATCGCCGCCTTCCTGCAGCGCGCCGGGCGTTCCGGCCACAGCATCGACGGCACGCCGAAGGCGCGGCTGTTCCCGGCCACCCGCGACGACCTGATCGAATGCACCGCCCTGCTCGATTGCGTGCGTCGCGGCGAGCTGGACGCGCTGATCCTGCCACCGCAGCCGCTGGATGTGCTGGCCCAGCAGATCGTGGCCGAAGTCGCCTGCGCCGAGTGGGACGAGGACGCGCTGTACGAACTGGTGCGCCGCGCGTATCCGTATCGCGATCTTTCGCGCGCGGATTTCGACGCCGTGGTGCGCATGCTGGCCGAAGGCTTCACCACTCGGCAGGGCCCCCGCGCGGCGTACATCCATCGCGACGCGGTGAACCGGCAACTGCGCCCGCGGCGCAGTGCGCGGCTCACCGCGTTGACCTCCGGTGGCACCATTCCCGAGACCGCCGACTACAAGGTGGTGCTGGAACCGCAGGCGATCATCGTGGGCACGGTGAACGAGGATTTCGCGGTCGAGAGCATGGCCGGCGACATCTTCCAGCTGGGCAACGCCAGCTACCGCATCCAGCGCGTCGAGCGCGACCGCTTGCGGGTGGAGGATGCGCACGGCGCACCGCCGAGTATTCCGTTCTGGCTGGGCGAGGCGCCCGGGCGCAGCAACGAGCTGTCGTTCGGCGTGTCGCGATTGCGCGAGGAAATCTCCGTACAGCTCGATGCCGGCGGCGTGCCGACGGCGGTGGCGTGGCTGCGCGAATCATTGGGCCTTGGCGAAGCGGCCGCGCAGCAACTGGCCGACTACCTCGCCCGGGCCAAAGCAGCGCTCGGCGTCCTTCCCAGCCAGCACACCCTGGTGCTGGAGCGCTTCTTCGACGAATCCGGCGGCACCCAGCTGGTGATCCACACACCGTGGGGCAGCCGCATCAACCGTGCGTGGGGACTGGCGTTGCGCAAGCGCTTCTGCCGCCAGTTCAACTTCGAGCTGCAGGCCGCGGCGACCGAGGATGCGATCGTGCTGTCGCTGTCCACCAGCCACAGTTTTCCGCTGGAGGAAGTGGCGCATTACCTGCACTCGAACACCGCCGAGCACGTGCTGGTGCAGGCCCTGCTCGACGCCCCGCTGTTCCCCGCGCGCTGGCGCTGGAATGCGGTGACCGCGCTGGCGCTGCCGCGCTTCACCGGTGGCAAGAAGACCCCGCCGCCGCTGCAGCGGATGAAGAGCGAGGACCTGCTCGCCGCGGTGTTCCCCGACCAGGTCGCCTGCCTGGAAAACATCGTGGGCGAGCGCGAGGTGCCCGACCACCCGCTGGTCAACCAGACCATGCACGACTGCCTGCGCGAGGCGATGGACGTCGATGGGCTGCTGGCGATCCTGCGCCAGCTCGAAGCCGGCGAGATCGCCATCGTGGCGCGCGACCTGACCGCACCCAGCCCGCTCGCCGCCGAAGTGTTGAACGCGGCACCGTATGCCTTCCTCGACGATGCGCCGCTGGAAGAGCGCCGCACCCAGGCCGTGCAGAACCGTCGCTGGAACGCCGACAGCGCCGACGACCTGGGCCGGCTCGATCCCGACGCGATCGCCGCGGTGCGCGAGGAGGCGTGGCCGCAGGTGCGCGATGCCGACGAGATGCACGAGGCGCTGACCTTGCTGGGTTTCGTCACCGCCGCGGAGGTTGACGCCAACACGGGCTGGGCCGAACGACTGCAGGCACTCGCCAGGGCCATGCGCGCGACACGCCTCACCGGCGTGTGGACCACCGCGGAACAGTTGCCGCTGTGGCTGGCGCTGCATCCGGCAGCCAGCATGGAACCGCCGATCACGGCGCCCGCCGAATACGCCGCGCAGGCGTGGACGCGCGAGGACGCACTGCTGGAACTGGTGCGCCACCGTCTCGGCGGGCTCGGCCCGGTCACCGTGCGCGAGCTGGCGCAATCGATGAACGTCGACGCGGGCGAGATCGAGCAGGCGCTGTTGCGGCTGCAGTCCGAAGGCTACGTGATGCAGGGCCGCTTCACCGCCGATGCGGCCGACACCGAATGGTGCGAGCGGCATCTGCTGGCGCGCATCCACCGCTACACCATCGGCCGGCTGCGCCGCGAGATCGAGCCGGTCAGCCGGCGCGCGCTGATGCGCTTCCTGTTCGACTGGCAGCACGTGTCGGCGGCCACCCGCTTGAACGGCCCCGATGCGCTGGTTGCCACGCTGGCACAGCTGGAAGGTTACGAGGCTGCGGCCGGCGCGTGGGAAGCGGAGATCCTGCCAGCGCGCGTGGGCGATTACTCGATCAGCTGGCTGGACGAGCTGTGCCGTTCCGGCCGCATCGCCTGGAGCCGGCTGCGCACCGGCAGCGGCGGCGGCGGGCCGGTGCGCAGCACGCCGATCGTGCTGCTGCCCCGCCGGGAGATGGCCGTCTGGACGGCCGTCGCCGCGGGCGAGCCGCAGGACATCCTGCTGTCCTCGCGCGCCCAGGCCGTGGCCGACGCGCTGCGCGAACATGGCGCGCTGTTCTTCGACGAACTGCTGGCCGACACCCGCCTGCTGCGGACGGAGCTGGAAGACGCACTGGGTGAACTGGTCGCCGCCGGCCGGATCAGCGCCGACAGCTTCGCCGGCCTGCGCGCCCTGCTGCTGCCGGCGGCGAAGCGCGACGGCGCACGGCAGCGGCGCATGCGCCGGCATGCGTTCGGCGGAATCGAGGATGCAGGACGCTGGGCATTGGCGCGGGGCTCCTCCCTTCTCCCCACCGGGGAGAAGGTGGCCCCGAAGGGGTCGGATGAGGGGCGGGTGCTCGCGGAGAGGTCAGAAGGTTCGCGAGGAGAGCAGCCCCTCACCTCAATCCTCTCCCCGGAGGGGAGAGGAAGCGAACGTGGCGCTTCGCGCCGGCTTGATTCGGATGAAGCAGAGCACGTTGCACGTGCTCTGCTTCGTCGCTACGGCGTGGTGTTCTGGAAGCTGCTGGAACGCGAGGCGCCGTGGCTGCCGTCGTGGCGCGAACTGCTGCGCGTCTATCACCGGCTGGAGGCGCGCGGCGAAATCCGCGGCGGGCGTTTCGTCGAAGGCTTGGTCGGCGAGCAGTTCGCCCTGCCCGAGGCGATCGCGCCGCTGCGGGCGATTCGCCAGCGCGCGGACGACGGCGAGCTGGTCTGCGTCAGCGGCAGCGATCCGCTGAACCTGGTCGGCACCGTACTGGTCGGCGACAAGGTACCGGCGCTGGCCGGCTCGCGCGTGCTGTATCGCGACGGCATGCCGATCGCCGCGCTGGTCGGCGGCAAGGTCGTGCCATTGATCGAGTTGCCGGCAGCCGATGCCCGGCTGGCGAAGCAGGTGTTGCTGCGCCAGCCGCCCTCGCAGCCGGAAGCCGTGGCCGCGGCGCGCTGACGCGATGGGCTGCCTGCCGGTGCTGCTGCTGTTCCCGCTGGGTTTCGGGCTTGGCTATCTGGTGGGCGGCGACGTCGGCGGCATCTGGGGCGGCGGCATCGGCCTGACGCTTGGCCTGGCGTTGATGGTCCTGCTGGTCCGGGCGATGCGGCGGCGGCGCTAGAGCTTGAGATGGATGTGCCGGCGATCCATCGCCCGAACGATCAGCCACCACACCGTCACGAACACCACGGCGAACGCCAGCGATGGCACGTACGGACCGAAGCGCGGCGTCATCCAGTCGGCGAACAACGTGCGGTACCACGACGCCTGGCCCAGCGTGGGCAGCACGATCTGCATCAGCTCCGAACCGGCATAGGCGGCAATCGCGTTGACGCCGAAGCTGCGACCCAGGGCGGGCCAGCCGCGACGGTCGATCAGCCAGTGGAACGCCAGCAGCGCCAGCGTGGCCCAGCCTGCCGTCCACAGCACGAACGACGGCGTCCACAGGTTCTTGTTCAGCGGCAACCACAGCGACCACAGCGCGCCAAGCAGAAGGCAGGCGACACCGGCCAGCAACAGCGTCCGGATTTTCCCGCGGCGCAGCCAGCAGCCCGCGCGCAAACCCAGCAAGGTGCTGGCCAGGGACGGCAAGCTGCCGAGCAGACCTTCCGGGTCGTGGCCGCGGCCGGTGGCCGGGTCGATCAGGTAGACGAAGCGGCCGAACACCGCGCTGTCGAAACGGCTGACGATGTTCGTCCACGGCTCCAGCGAACCGCCGAGCACCAGCAGCCCCCAATAGCCCAGCAGCAGGCCGGCGATGGCGGTCCACTGCGTGCGCGGTCGCGTGTACACCGCGAACAGCGCCACCCCCGCGAAGCACAGCCCGATGCGTTGCAGCACGCCGGGAAAACGCAGGTGGGCCTGCGGCATGACCAGCGCCGCCAGCACATTGATCGCCACGCCCAGCAGCAGGATGCGCAGCGCACGCCACATCGCGCCGCGGATCAGCGCCTCGGGCGTCGCGCCCTGCTCCAGTCGCGGCAGGATCGAGAACGCCACCGACACGCCGACCACGAACAGGAAGAACGGAAACACCAGGTCGGTCGGCGTGCAGCCGTTCCACGCCGAGTGTTCCAGTGGCCAGTAGACATGCCCCCAGTCACCGGGATCGTTGACCAGCAGCATCGCGGCCACGGTGCAGCCGCGCAGCGCGTCGAGGGAGGCGAGGCGTTTCATGCAAGGCAAAAGCGAAAGCGCAAAAGCATCGGAATACCTCCCCCTTCCAGGGTGAGGAAGGGAGGGGGTAGCTCAGGGTCGCCGGGAAAATCAAAGGCGAACCCCACCCCAACCCTCCCCTGCTGCGCAGGGGAGGGAGCCGTACGGCGCACGGACAGGCGCACTCTCACTTGCTCAGCGCCACGCGACCCAGCGCGTACAGCGGCCCGTCGATCGGCGCGGTGTAGATCAGGCACAACGCGCGTTCGCCCTGCTGCGCGGGCAGCGCCGCGTCCAGGGTGAAGTTGCGGGCGCTGTGCGCGGGATCGGGCAAGGCCATGCTGGCCAGCACCGGGCCGGCGCAAGTGTCCCGGTGCACCACCAGTTCGCCGAACGGCGTCCTGTTCGGGTGCGACATCACCAGCTTCTGTTCGTGCGCCAGCGCGAAGTTGCGTTCGAGCCGCACCGCCTCGACATGGATGCGGCGCAGTCCATCCAGCGGCGTGGCGGGATACAGCTGGCAGCTGTTGAACACGTTGATGCTGTAGACCGGCGACGCCGAGGCGGCATCGGGCAGCGGTTGCACGCGCAGGCGGAAATCGCTGCCGGGGCAGTTCGGCAAGTCGTTGCCGTCGAGGCCGAGCAGACTGGCGCGATCCAGCACACGCTGACGCGAGGTGGCCAGCACGCTGCCATCGGCGGCGAAGCTTGCCGCGCGCACGGTGGTCGGCAGGGTCACGTTGAACGGTGCGTCGTAGCGCGGCGAAGCCTGCGTGGGCGCGTTGCCGTCCAGCGTGTAGCGGATGGTGCCGAAATCCGTCTGGTTCGACAGCGTGACGGTGGCCTTGCCGGTGGCCAGGGCAAGCGTGCGATCGATGGCGATGTCCACCGCGAACGCGCTGTCGGCATAGCCGACATGCTGCGCCCGGTAACGCGCGAGCTGCGCCGGCAGCCGGGCGAGGAAGCCCGGCCAGTCGCTGGTGGCCGGCGACCACGCCACTTCACTGAGCGCATCCAGCCGCGGGAACACGGCGTGTTCCACATGCGCGAAGGTGGGAATGTGCTCGGCCCACACGTTGGCCTGCACGCCGAGCACATGCGCGGCTTGCTTCGGGCCCAGCACGGCAGGCACCACCTGGAATGCGTAGACGCTGCGCAGCGATTCCACGCCCATGCGCCCGGCGTATTCGTCGGCGAGGTCGCCCTGCACGTGATCGAAGTACAGCGCAGGCGCGGGCGACATCACCACGTCGTGGCCCATCATCGTCGCCTTGATCGCGCCGTCGGTGCCGCGCCAGGACATCACCGTGGCGTCGGCCGGCAGGTGCTCGCCTTCGAGGATCTCGTCCCAGCCGATCAGCTTGCGGCCATGCCGGTCGAGGTACTGGCCGATGCGGTCGATGAACCAGCCCTGCAGCGCGTCTTCGCTGGTGATGCCCAGCGCGCGCATCTTCGCCTGCACGGCGGGCGAGGCCTGCCACTGGTCCTTGATCGCCTCGTCGCCGCCGACGTGGATGTATCTGGAGGGGAACAGCGCCAGCACTTCGTCGAGCACGTTGTCGATGAAGTCGAAGGTGGCATCGTCCACGTTGTACAGATACGGATTGACGCCCCAGTCGACCGACACTTCCGGCCGCTTTCCGGTGACGCCGAGCTGCGGGTACGCGGCCACCGCGGCCTGTGCATGACCGGGCATGTCCAGCTCCGGCACGATGGTGATGTGGCGCGCGGTGGCATAGGCGACCACCTCGCGGATCTGCGCCTGCGTGTAGAAGCCGCCGTAGCGTTTCGGCTCGCCATCCTTGCCGGCGTCCGGCGGCGAGCGCCACGCACCGATGCGGGTGAGCTCGGGATAGCGTCTGATCTGGATCCGCCAGCCCTGGTCGTCGGTGAGATGCCAATGGAACACGTTGAGCTTGTGCTGGGCCATCTGGTCGAGCAGGCGTTTCACCTCGTCCACGCTCTGGAAGTGGCGCACCGAATCCAGCATCAGGCCGCGCCAGGCGAAGCGGGGCTGGTCGGCGATGTGCAAGGCCGGCACCTGCACCGCGCCGTATTTCGCATCGGGCGTGAGCAGTTGCCACAGCGTGGTCGCGCCACGGAACAGTCCGGCGTCGGTGCGCGCTGCGAGCCTGATGCCTTGCGGCGTCACGTCGAGCACATAGGCTTCGTCATTCGCCGGCGCGAGCCCGGGGTCGAGCTGCAGCACGATCTCGCCGGTGGCGGCGGCGCGCTGGTGCACGGCGAGTTTCAGGCCACGCGTGCGCCCGGTGAGGTCGGCCAGCCATTGCGCGGTGCGCAGGCTTGCCGCGCTTTTGTCGGCAACCACGATCGGCGTGGCCGGGCCTACGGTGAAATGTCCCTCTGCCGGGTCGACTTGGACCGGCTGGGGAATCAGGGAGTTGACGGGTGGCCGGGCCAGCAGCGGATTGGCCAGCAGCCAGGTCGCGGCGAACAGCATGCAGCGCAACAGGACGGTCGGGCGGCGCGTAGTCGACAAGGTCATCGGCGGTCTCCGCAGGATGGTCCACGCAGGATGCCATGGACGTGGACGCAAGGCCTGCTCAAAAAAACGGGCCCGGAAAGACTTGCCCGGGCCCGTTCGGGGAGGATGCTGCGCCATCCATGGCTCGCGTTTTCTGCATGCAAATCAGAGCACGCAGATCAGAAAACGCGGATCAGAGCTTGAAGCGGAGGTTCAGGTAGTACTGGCGACCGTTCACATAGAACGCATACGGCTGTTTTCCGTAGGCGTCGTTCTTGGTGTAGTACTTCAGCTTCGGGTTATTGAGGTTCATCGCGTCCAGCGACAGCGACATCCAGTCGGTGAAGTTCACGCCCAGCGAAGCGGACAGGCTGCCGATGCCTTGCTGGAAGTAGGTGTCGGTGCGGCTGACACCGGCGTAGAACTCCGAACGATAGGTGTAGCTGACGCGGGCGTTCAGCAGCTTGTTCTCGAAGTAACCAGACACGTTGTAGGTGTTCTTCGAGGTGCCCTGCAACGGCTCGTCACCCGTGGCATGGCCATCGGCATAGGTGTAGTTGCCCTGCACGCCGAAGTGCTCGCCGACCGGCTGGATGTAGTTCAGCTCCACGCCACGCACCTGGCCGTTGACGTTGCGCGGCACGCTGATCAGGTAGTCGTTGAACACGTCGTGGCCAGCCGCCTGTGAGGCCTGCATGTCCTTGAACGTGCGTGTCTCGTTGCCGAAGTTGATGTAGTCCTTCAGGTTCATCGCGTACACGCCGGCGGACAGCAGGCCGCGCGGCGCGAAATACCATTCCAACGACGCATCGAAGTTGCTGGAGATCAGCGGATCGAGCTTCGGATTGCCGCCACTGCCAGTGTGGGTGAGATCGTCGGCGGAGACGTAGCCGGCCAGCGCCGAGTAGTCCGGACGGGTCATCGTCTGCGAGGCGGCCACGCGCAGCAGCAGGTCGTCGTTGATGCTGTAACGCAGGTTCGCGCTGGGCAGGAACTTGCTGTGGGTCTTCTTGTAGGTGTTCCAGTAGTAGTCGCCGAAGGCGGAGCCAGTGATCGGACCTTCCACGGTATTGGCGTCGCCATCGGGCGCGGTACTGCTGTAGCCGATGTTTTCCTTGGTCTGCACGTAGCGCACGCCGAAGTTGCCGGCGACCGCGCCGGTTTCGAAGTTCATCTGCAGATAGGCGGCGGTGTCCTTCTCCTTCACCCGGTAGATGTCGTTGAAGTAGAACCGCCCGACCGGATCACGATTGGCGAACTGCGAGTCGATCTGCGCCAGCTGGCCCGGCGTGTAGTACCAGATATTGCTGGGGAAGCTGCCGCCCACCGAGTTGCCGAAATCGCCGGGATAGTTCTGGTGCGAGGTCGGGTACAGCGCCGGATTGGTCCAGTCGGTGGCCCAGTTCGGCCCCTGCGCCACTTCGAACGGGTTTTCGCGGGTGTGATCGGCGTAGCGCACGCCAAACTCAAGCGAGGAGAACGCGCCATCGTCGAACGCGAGCTCGCCGTCGAGCTGGCCCCACTTCTCCTTGTCGGTGACCTTGATGCCCTGGCCGCCGAAGATCCAGCCGGAACCGGGCAGGATGCCGGACGGCGAGGCGTTGTCGCCGCCCAGCGTCCAGTTGATCGGCTTGCCGGTGCCGCGCATGTCCCAGCTGGCGCCCGCGCCGCCCGCGGTACCCAGTTCGATCACGTCCTGGGTCGGGCTGCTGCCGGTGCCGCGGGTGCTGCCCACCTGGCCCTTCAGGGTCAGGTGATCGGAGACCCGCCAGTTGGCGTCGAGGGTGAGGAACTTCGATTCGGAGGCGGCACCCGGACGGGAGATCTGGTCATAGACGCCATAGGCGTTGGTGCCACCGGCGATCGTGCCGTTGGTGACCACGTTGTTGTTGACCGTGCCCGGAGTCAGCACGCCGCCGCCCGCACCGCCCAGCGCGCTGCTGGCCCACATCATGTAGTTGCGGTTGTAGTTGTCGGCCTTGAGCTTGGAATAGAAGCCGTTCAGGTCGAGCGTGAGGTTGTCGGTGGGCTTGAACTGCAGGTCGACCACGCCGCCCTTGCGCTCGCGCGTCTGGGTGAACAGCACTGCGCCGATCTCGTTCGGGTAGTACATGCCGGCCAGTTCGGGATGCGCCGCGACGGTGTTCGGTGCCGAGGCCGCGGTAATCTGCTGGTAGCCGCCAACCACTTCCTGGCCATTGCGCTGCAGGCTGCGCTTCTCGTAGAAGCCCTGCACCAGCAGGCCGACGGTGTTGCTGTCGTTCTTCCAGTTGAACATCCCGCTGAACTGCGGCTTGGTGTTGCTGGGCAGGTCGGAGTAGACGCCGCCGATCGACGCTTCGGCGGTGATGTTCTTGGCGAACTCGAGCGGCTTGCGCGAGATGATGTCGACCGAGCCGGCCGCGCCACCCTCGACGATCTTCGCCTCGGAGGTCTTGTGCACCACGACCTGGCTGACGATTTCCGACGGCAGCAGGCTGTAGCTGACGCTGCGGCCCACGGTCTGCACCTGGCTCAGCACGAACCAGTCACCGGTGCCCACCGTGTGGCCGTTGACCAGGGTCTGGGTCAGGCTGGGGTTGGTGCCGCGCAGGCTGACGCGATCGTTCTCGTCGAAGCCGCCTTCGGCAGCGCTGGACGAGCTGATGTTGACGCCGGGCAGGCGCTGCAGCGTATCGGCCACGTTCTTGGCCGGCAGCTTGCCGATGTCTTCGGCGGTGACGATTTCCACGTGCGACGCCGCGGCCTTCTTGAGGTTCAGCGACTCCGCCTCGCTGTCGCGGATACCCACCACGGTGACGGTGCCAAGCTGGGTGGCGTCCTTGTCCTTCTGCCGGGTCGTGCTGGTCGTGTTGCCGGTCGATTGTGCGTCCTGCGCAAACGCCACGCCGGATACGCACAGACTGGTGATGATGCTCGCTGCTAGCAATGTCTTGCGGTAATTCATGATCTCCTCCCCTCAGAGGCTGGCTTGAATCAGGACCGGCTGATGACGGTCGCGGACGTTGGTTGTGACTTGCTTGGCGCCGTGTCGCCGGATGGCGGACGGAATCTCATCTCAATCTCCCTTGTGCTCATCCAGAAACCAGCCGGCGGCGCCAATGACACCAAGCTGGCCGTGCTCGATCAGTCGAACCGGAACCTGTTGCAGCCAGGCGCGCATCACGCCCTTGTTGAAATAGCGTTCGGCAAACGTGCTGGCCAGCAGGAACGGCTGGATCTGCGGCAGGATGCCGCCGGCCAGGTACACCGCGCGGGCGCCGTACAGCAGCACCAGGTCGCCCACGAAACTGCCCAGCAATCCGCAGAAGACCTGCAGCGCCTCGACCGCGGCGGCGTCGTTGCCGGCCAGTGCGGCAGCGGTGATCTCGGCCGGGGTCAGCTGGCGCTCGATGCAGCCGCGCAACTCGCACAGCGCGCCGTAAAGCTTGAGCAGGCCAGGGCCGGACAGCGCGTCCTCGAACGACACGTGCGAACGTTCGCGGCGGAACAGGCGCAAGATCTCGATCTCGCGCTCGGTGCCCGGCGCCAGCGAAATCTGGCCCGCCTCGGTGGCCAGCACCTGGGCGCGCGGCTGGCCCGGCAGCAGCACCGCCGAACCCAGGCCGGTGCCCGGGCCCATCACCAGCACCGGTCCGCGGGTGGCGGGCCGGCTGCTCTCGATGATGGACATCGCGTCGTCGGCGCCGATGAACTGGGTGGCGTACGCCACCGCCTCGAAGTCGTTGATCACGGCCAGCTGGCGGATGCCGAGCGCGGCGCGGATCTCGCCGATCGACACCGGCCACGGCAGGTTCTCGTTGACGATGGCGTCGTCCAGCACGTAGCCGGCGCAGGCCACCGCGCAATCGCTGAGCTGGCTGCGCAGGGCCGCGTGCGGTGATGCCTCGAGCTGCGCCACGAAGTCGCCGAGCATCGCGGGCAGGCCGGACCAGTCCGCGCAGCTGTAGCGGTGGTAATGCAGCACCTTGACCGACTGGCCGCCCGGCGCCGCGACCACCAGGCCGATGCGCGCGTGCGTGCCGCCCACATCGGCGGCCAGGAACGGCTGCGCCGCAACGGGGCCGGCACGACCGACGCCTTTCGACGACAGGCCGTCGCCCAGCGACGTGCCGGTTACCGCGGATGCATGGCGCTGGTTGGCGCGTTCCCCCACTGCCCTCTCCCGTGTCTGGCCCGCTGGCGTCGACGATGCGATGGACGCATCCGGCCGGGGCTGATGAGGGCCGAGTCTGCTGTCAAAATGACAACGTTGTCAACAGGGTTCGATGCGATTTTTCCAAAGCCCTCTGCGGCGCCGCAACATAGCTGTCATGACACTCCTGCGTCGGCGTCCAACTTTGCACCATGCAGCATTGTTGCACAGAGAAAGCACCCGATCAGACCCTCCGGCCAGGCGCTGACGCAGCGCCACACAAACACCGGTTTCGGACGTCTGGACGGCTGCGCCGAAAGCGGGATCCGGCCGCTCGCGTCCAGCCATAATTGACAACGTTGCACTTTTCAGCGAATAAAGAGACATTCCAGCCAGCCCGGTCATCCGATCGGCGCACGCGGCGACTCGGGGAAAACATCCATGGCAACGACGCTGACGGCGGCACCGTCCCAACGCGGCTATTTCGGTCCGATGCTGATCATCGGCGTGCTGTTCTTCATCTTCGGCTTCGTCACCTGGCTGAACGGCCCGCTGACGATCTTCGTGAAGCTCGCCTTCAACCTCGACGACGTCAGCGCCTTCCTGATCCCGGTGGCGTTCTACCTGTCGTACTTCTGCCTGGCCCTGCCCTCGTCGGTGGTGCTGCGACGCACCGGCATGAAGAAGGGCATGGCGCTGGGCCTGTTCGTGATGGCGATCGGCGCGGTGCTGTTCGGCGAGTTCATCAACATCCGCATCTACCACGGCGCCCTGGTCGGGCTGTTCGTGATCGGCGCCGGACTGTCGCTGCTGCAGACCGCGTCCAATCCCTACATCAGCATCCTGGGGCCGATCGACAGCGCGGCGCAGCGGATCGCCTTCATGGGCATCTGCAACAAGGTGGCCGGCGCGCTGGCGCCGCTGGTCTTCGGCGCGCTGGTGCTCAGCGGCATCGACACGCTGGACCAGCAGGTGAAGGACGCGCCCACCGAGGCGGCGCGCGAGGCCCTGCTCAACGGGTTCGCGGCGCGCGTGTACTGGCCGTACATGGCGATGGCGGCGCTGCTGGTGTTGCTGGCGATCTGGGTGGTGCGCTCGTCGCTGCCGGAGATCAAGCCCGCCGGCGCGAACGACGAAAGGGCGATCGGCCATGCCGGCCGCAGCATCTACAGCTTTCCGCACATGTGGCTGGGCGTGCTGTGCCTGTTCCTCTACGTCGGCGTGGAGGTGATGGCAGGCGACGCGATCGGCATCTACGGCCAGGGCTTCGGCCTGCCGCTGGACGCCACCAAGCATTTCACCTCGTACACCATGCTCGGCATGCTGGCCGGCTACGTCGTGGGCCTGCTGGTGATCCCCCGCTACATCTCGCAGCAGCGTTACCTGGCCGTGTCGGCGGTGCTGGGCGTGCTGTTCGCGATCGGCGCGTATGTCACCCGGGGCTTCGTGTCGGTGGGCTTCGTCGCCGCGCTGGGCTTCGCCAACGCGATGATGTGGCCGGCGATCTTCCCGCTCGCGATCAAGGGGCTGGGCCGGCACACCGAGGCGGCCTCCGCGCTGCTGATCATGGGCATCGTCGGCGGCGCGCTGATCCCGCAGGTCTTCGTGCACCTGAAGCAGCTGATCGACTTCCAGCTGGCCTTCCTGTGCGTGATGGTGCCGTGCTACCTGTACATCCTCTACTACGGCATGGCCGGGCACCACATCGGCCAGGCCGCCGCCAGCAGCGCGGCACAAGGCACTTGAGCTAGGATGCATGCGCCGCCGCGCAATCCGGCGGCGCCCGCTTCGGTTCGACGGCAGCGGCGTCACCAATCACGATGCATGAGGTTCAACGGGTGCGCAGTGCCACCATCAAGGATGTCGCGGAACGGGCCGGCGTCTCGCTGAAGACCGTTTCGCGAGTGATCAACAACGAACCGTCCGTGCATGCCCGCACCCGCGAGAAGGTGCAGCGCGAGATCGACGCGCTCGGCTACCAGCCCGACCCCTCCGCGCGCAGCCTGCGCAGCACCCGCGCCTACGCGATCGGACTGGTCTACGACAATCCGAACGCGCACTACATCATCAACCTGCAGCGCGGCGTGCTGTCGGTGTGCCGCTCCAGCGGCTTCGGCCTGCAGATCCATCCCTGCGATTCGGCCTCGCCGAAACTGGCCGACGAGCTGCGCACCCTGGTGCAGCGCTCGCGCCTGGCCGGCCTGGTGCTGGCGCCGCCGATGTCCGAACAGCCGGAGCTGATCCGCAGCCTGGTCGAGGCGAAGATCCCGTTCATCCGAATCATCTCCGCGCGCAAGGACCCGCAGGACGGCTTCCCCTGCGTCTACGTCGACGACCGCGACGCCGCCTACGCGATCACCGAGCACCTGATCCAGCTCGGCCACCAGCGCATCGGCTTCCTGTGGGGCGGCCGCGAACACCGTTCCAGCCCCGAGCGCTACCAGGGTTACGAGGACGCGCTGAAGGACTACGGCATCCCGCTCGACCGCAAGCTGATCCTCGCCGGCGACTACACCTTCGACGACGGCTTCCGCGGCGCCCGCAAGCTGCTGGCGCTGAAGGATCGCCCCACCGCGATCTTCGGTTCCAACGACGAAATCGCCGCCGGCGTACTGGCCGCCGCCCACTCCGACGGCATTAACGTGCCCTACGAACTGTCGATCGCCGGCTTCGAGGACAGCCCGTTCTCCAAGCAGTCCTGGCCGGCATTGACCACCGCCCGCCAGGCCACCGAGGAAATCGCGCGGCATGCCGCCCAGCGCCTGATCGGCGACCTGCAGCGCGAAGCCAACGGCGAACCGGCCCAGCATGCAAACGAAGGCTTCAGCCCGGAGCTGGTGGTGCGGGGGTCGACGGCGCCGCGGCATGTGGCGCAGGCGCCACGAGGTGGTGGTGGGCGGCGTAAGCCAGGGGTTTGAGGGCCGGCCGGAGACCCGGCTGTGCGTCTGGCGAAGTCGAGGACTTGGAGTTAACTACCCCCGTCCAGTCAAGTTCACTCAAGCCGCCTCCCACGCCTTTGCCAGTTCCCCGGCAAGGTCACGATAACGGCGCGGCGGATGGCCAAGCAGGCCGGTGAGCAGCTCCACCGCATTCGATTTTCCGAGCATGCCGTCGACGTGGAAGCGCGCCAGCATCAGGCGCAAATCGTAAGCCGACCACGACGGCATGAAGCCGGCCATGACGGCCTCCCAGGCATCGAGGTCGTTGCCCACGGGCGTCACCGGCTTGCCCAGCACGCCGGACCAGATCGTCGCCAGCGCATCACCGGCCAGTACGTCCGGGCCGGTGATCTCGATCACCTCGCGCGGCAACGGCGTCGCGGCCCGCGCGCGGCGCAGCAGCGCAGTTACCGCGATCTCGGCGATGTCGCGCACGTCGACCATCGCCACGCCGACGTTGCCGATGGGCATGCCGTAATGCCCCTGCAGCAGGCCGTCCTTGAGCGCCGCATCGTTCTGCATGAAGTAGGACGGGCGCAACACGGTCACCGGCAGGTCGAACTGCTCGATCATCCGTTCCACCGTGTACTTGCCGGTGAAATGCGGCACGTCGGTGTAGGCATCGCTGTTGAGTACCGACAGATACACGATGCGCTGGATGCCCGCCTCGCGCGCCAGGCTCAGCGTGCCGATCGCCTGGGTCAATTCATCGGCGACCACGGCATTCAGAAGGAACAGCGTGTCGACCTCCTTCAGCGCCGCACGCATCGAGGGGATGTCGGTCATGTCGCCCTTGACCGCGATGACGCCCTCGGGAAACGACGCCTTGGCCGGGTCGCGCGTCAACGCGTGGACGCTGGCGCCCTGCGCGGCCAGCCCGCGAACGACGAGGCTGCCGATGGTGCCGGTGCTGCCAGTGACGAGAATGTTCATGGGGATCTCCTTCAGGTGGTGGACAACGCCATCCTGCTGTTTCAAGAAGCGTCCTGATAGCCGCATAATCTGGACATCCCGTCTCATTTATGGAACAGCCGTGGATCTGCTCGCCCTGGCCGATTTCAACGACGTGGCGCGACATGGCGGCTTCGGCCGCGCCGCCCGAGCCACCGGTCGACCCAAGGCCACACTGTCGCGGCGGGTACGCCAGCTGGAGGACGCGCTGGGCGTGCGCCTGTTCGAGCGCGGCGGCCATACGCTCCGGCTGACGCCGGAGGGACGCGAGCTGCAGGAACGGACGCAGTCGCTGCTGGAACACATCGACGAAGTGGGCGAGGTGTTGCGTGGGGGCATCGGCACGCCACGCGGCAGGCTGCGCATCAGCGCGCCGGTGCTGTTCGGCCAGCGCGGCCTGGGCCGCATCGCCGCGGACTACGCGCTCGCCTATCCCCAGGTGCAGCTGGAAGTGGTCACCGAGGATCGCTTCGTCGATCCGGTGGATGACGATTTCGACCTGATCATCCGCGCCAACCCCGATCCCTCGACCGACCTGGCCGGCCGTTGCTTCCTGCGCGAGGTGATGGTGGTCGTGGCCGCACCGTCGCTGCCGCGGCCAGCGGGAAGAAGTACCGTCGCCGTGCCCGCCATCACCCTGTCGCGCACGCCCGCCGATGCCACCTGGCAACTCACCCGCGCGCGCAGCGTGCGCCACATCGCGACGCACACCGTGCTGCGCCTGTCGTCGATGGCGATGATCCACGATGCGGTGATCGCCGGGGTGGGCGCCGCTGCCATGCCGCGCTCGCTGGTCCAGGCCGACATCGACGCCGGCCGGCTGCTCGACTGGGGCATGCTCGCCGACCACCCGGTCGAAGTATGGGCACTGTATCCCTCACATCGACATGTAAGCGCCCGAGTGGCCGCCTTCGTGAAGCTGCTGCTGGACCGTTTTGAAAATGCCTCACCACGCGCATTCGCTCGACTCGCGAGCGGGAGGTGAAGCGGCGCCGGCGATGCGTCAGCCGCGTGCAAGCACGCCAATGGCGATCACCGCCAGCGCCACGCCAGCCAGGTTGAGCCGACTCAGGCGCTCCCGAAACAACAGCAAGCCAACCACCGCACCCAGCGCCACCACGCCGATATTCATGCTGGCGAAGACCAGGGCCGGGTGCTGCGGCAGGGCGCGGTGGCCGCGCAGGTAGAACAGGATGTTGCCGAAGTTGGCCAGGCCCAGCAGCAGTCCGGCGACGGCGCTGCGAGCGGTGAAGCGGGTGCTGCCGTGGACGCGGCGCCACAGCTGCATCGCGAACGCGACCAGCAGCGCCAGCGCGAACATCGCCTGCAGCGAGGTGCCCAGCGACACGCCGGCCTGGGCCACCCGCTTGAACAGGATGTCGATCACGCCGAAGCCGGCGAACACCAGCAGCGGATACAGCCAGCCGGCGGCGCCCTCGTTCGTCGGTGCGTGGCCGCTGCGCCAGACCATGCACGAGAGCGCCAGCAGGCCCAGCGCGATGCCGCCCAGCTTGAACGCGGAGAGCTGCTCGCCGAACAGCACGAACGCGGCCAGCAGCGACAGCAGCAGGGACAGCCGCTGCGCCGCATCGCTGCGCACGATGCCGGCGTGGCGCACCGCGGCGGCCAGGGCGAGGAAGATGGTCGGCAGCAGGATGCCCAGCGCGACCAGCGCCAGCCACGGCACACCCGGTGCGCGCAGGCTGGCCGGCGCGGGTTGCAGCAGCAGCGCGGTGAGCGCGCTGGCCACCAGGTAGTTCCAGGCGATCGCCTGGCCCACGTCGAGCCGGAATCGGCGCGCCAGTTTCAGCAACACCGACACCAGCACGCTGCACAGCACGCTCAGCAACACGAAAATCATCGGGGCATTCCAGCGCGACCAGGGCGCATTGTGCCGCAGCACCGGCCAAAGTCGTCGGCGCGATCGGGCATCAGCCGCGCAGGCTCTTCACCAGCATCAGGATCGCCACCGCGATGATCGCCAGCGCGAAGATGATGTTCAGCGCGCCACGCGTCTTCGCCAGCCGCTTCGCACCCATCGCTCCCAGCCAGCCGCCGACGATGCCGCCGCCGATGAACTCGGCCGCCACCGGCCAGTCGACCAGGCCGGAGATCGCGTAGTTGGTCGCCGCGGTGAGGCCGAACGAGCCGACCGCGAACAGCGAGGTGCCGATCGCGTAGATGATCTCCATGCCGCTGGCAAACATCAGCCCGGGCACGATCAGGAAGCCGCCGCCGATGCCGAAGAAGCCGGCCAGGCTGCCGGTGCCCAGGCCCACCGCGCCCAGTCGCGGATACATGCCAGGCAGCGGATAGCGATCCACACCGCCGCGCCGTCCGCGCAGCATGAAGCCGGCCACCACCATCATCAGCAGCGCGAACAGCACCAGCAGGTGCTGGCCGTTGATCGCCTTGCCGATGCTGGAGCCGATGAAGGCGCCGAGCACGCCGGTGGCGGCGAAAGTGAAGGCCACCTTCCAGCGCACGTGGCCGGCACGCGCATGGGGGATCAGGTTGGCGAACGCATTGAACGACACCGCCAGCGCACTGGTGCCGATCGCCAGGTGCGGGTCGTGCACGCCGACCACGTACAGCAGCAACGGCACCGCCAGGATCGAGCCGCCACCGCCGATCAGGGCCAGCGAGAAACCTACGGCCGAACCGCAGGCGATCGCCAGCAGGGCCTGCATGGTCAGCAGATGCGTCATCGCGGCTTCCATGCAGGTGGAAGGTCAGTCGTCGACACAGAACTGCCTGAACAAGGTGGTCATCAGCGCCTGCACGCGCGGGTCGCTGATGCGGTAATGGATCGTCTGCGCTTCGCGCCGGCCGCTGACCACGCCGTCGCGACGCAACAGCGACAGGTGCTGGGACACGGTGGCCTGGGCCAGCTCCAGCGCCTGCGCCAGCTCGCCCACCGAGCGTTCGCCCTGCACCAGCTCGCACAGCAGCATCAGCCGGTTGTGGCTGGCCATCGCCTTCAGCACCGCGACCGCCTCGTCGGCGTGGCGATGCAGCTGCGCCGGCAGGGCCGGCGCGGCGACGTGCCGCGCCCGAGGCTTGCGCCGGGTGACGGTGGCCATCAACGGCGGCTCATTTCCAGCCAGCCGCGCAGGATCGACAAGTCGTAACCGGCCGCCTCGGTGGTGGCCAGGATGTTGTCGACGGTGTCGTCGGACGACAGCGCCCACAGCGCGCTGCAGCGCGTGCCGCTGCGGCAGAACGCCAGCACCGGCCCGGGCAGCTGCGCCAGCGCCTCGCTGAAGCTGCGCACCTGGTCATCGTTGACCTTGCCCGACACCACCGGGATATGCCGCCATTCGAGGCCCGCCGCGAGTGCCGCCGCTTCCAGCCCGGCGTTGTCCGGCTGGCCCGGCTCTTCGCCGTCGGGCCGGTTGTTGACGACGCTGCGAAAGCCCTGCGCGACGATCGCCGGCATGTCCGCCGCGGCGATCTGCGGGGCGACGCTGAGCTGCTCGGTGAGTTGACGGGGTTGCATGGGTTTCCCTCCAGGATGAAGCCGCGCCGGCGATCAGATCGCATCCAGCGGAATTTTCAGATAGCGCACGCCATTGTCCTCGGCCGGCGGCAGGTGGCCGGCGCGCATGTTCACCTGTACCGCGGGCAACAGCAACTGCGGCACTTTCAGGGTGGCGTCGCGGGCGCGGCGCATGGCCACGAAGGCCGCCTCATCGATGCCGTCGCGCACGTGGACGTTGCCCGTGCGCTGCGCGGCCACGGTGGTTTCGCAGACGAACCCGTCGCGTCCCGCCACCTGGTAGTCGTGGCACAGGAACAGCCGCGTCGCGTCCGGCAGCGCGAAGATCCTGCGGATCGAGCGGTACAGCGTGGCCGCGTCGCCACCGGGGAAGTCACAGCGGGCGGTGCCGTAGTCGGGCATGAACAAGGTGTCGCCGACGAAGGCGGCGTCGCCGATCACATGCACCATGCACGCCGGCGTGTGGCCGGGCGTGTGCAGCGCCTGCGCCTCGATGCCGCCCAGCAGGTAGCGCTCGCCGTCGGCGAACAGGTGATCGAACTGGCTGCCGTCACGGGCGAAGCCGGCGCCGGCGTTGAACAGCGTGGCGAAGGTCGCCTGCACCTCGCGGATGTGCTCGCCGATGGCAAGTCGGCCACCCAGCCGCTCGCGCACGTAAGGCGCCGCGGACAGGTGATCGGCATGGGCATGCGTCTCGATGAGCCATTCGACGTCGAGCCGCTGCGCCTGCACGAAGGCGATCACCGCGTCGGCCGACGCATGGCCGGTGCGCCCGGACGCCGCGTCGTAGTCGAGCACCACGTCGAACACCGCCGCCTTCATCGTGGCCGGGTCCCACGCCACATGGCTGAAGGTGTTGCTCGGTTCGTGGAAGAACGACTTCACTTCGGGACGTTGCATGACGTGCTCCCTCAACGCCGGGCCGCCGGCAACCGTGATGCCAGCCACCAGCCAACGACCATGCTTGCCACCAGCGCCAGCAGGGACGGATCGGTCGCGCCCAGCGAGGCCAGCGCAGGACCGGGACAGTATCCCGCGATGCCCCAGCCGATGCCGAACAGCGCCGCGCCGCCCACCAACCGCATAGCGAACCGCCGCGAGGTGGGCAGCTGGAAGGCGTCCGCCAGCAGCGGACGCACACGCCGCAGCACCAGCCGGTAGCCGATCGCCGTGGTCAGCACCGCACCGGCCATCACGAACGCCAGGCGTGGGTCCCACTGGCCGAAGATGTCGAGGAAACCCAGCACCACCGCCGGCTGGGTCATGCCGCCGAGGCTCAGGCCCAGTCCGAACAGCAGGCCGGCCAGCAGGCCGAGTAGCAGCTTCATGTCACAGCCCTCCGGGCAGGTGGCGGACCACGTAGACCGTGGCGATGCCGAAGACCATGAAGACCGCGGTGGCCAGCAGGGAACGGGGCGACAGGCGCGCGATGCCGCAGACGCCGTGGCCACTGGTGCAGCCGCTGCCGATGCCCGTGCCGAAGCCCACCAGCAGGCCGGCCAGCAGCATCCACGGCAAACCCGTTTGCGGCGCGCCGATGCCGCTGTCGCCGCGAATCAGCCAGAGCAGCCACGGCGCGATGACCAGCCCGGCCACGAAGGCGATGCGCCAGCCGCGATCGCCGACGCCGCGACGGATCAGGCTGCCGGCAATCCCGCTGATGCCGGCGACCCGGCCCAGCGCCGCCATCAGCAGCACGGCCGCCACGCCGATCAGGACGCCGCCCAGGACGGAAAGCAGGTAGGGATGCATAATGGTTGTTTCGTATATTCTAATTAATGAATCTATATATCATGCCATCGCCGGCTACCGCAATGGCAGACCGCATCGTCCCGTTCGTCCGAATGACGGCCTGCCTGAAGCTTCACGCGATGGCAAGTTACCCGTGGCCTTCCCGGGCCAGGTGCATCTTTCGCAGCAGCGCGACGAAGCGCGGGTCGGCGCGCAACGCATCCCAGCGGCGATCCACCCGGAGGAAGGTCATCCGCACGTCGTGCGCGGCATAGCCGCGTTCGAGCCAGTCGAGCGCGTGCGCGTTGTCGCCCAGGCCGCAATAGATCGTGGCGATGCTGGTGGGCGGCAGGTACGCCTGCTGCGCGCGCTGCAGCAGGTCATCGAGCACGGCCTGCGCCTGCGCTGTGCGGCCAGCGCGGGCCAGCGCGAAGCCGAGCATCGAGACCGCCTGCTGGCTGCCGCCGGACAGTTTGCTGGCCGCGGCGAAGTCGTCGACCGCCGCGGCGTAGCGCCCTGCGTTGCTGTCGAGCCAGCCGAGCACGAGATGGGCGATCCAGAAGTCCGGGTGCGCACGGCGCACCCCTTCGGCCTGCATGCGCGCCTCGTCCGGGCGGCCGGCATAGGCCACGAAACTGGCCTCCAGTGCGACGTAGAGCGGCGAGGTCGGATCCAGTTCGCGCGCGCGCTGGCTCTCGTGCAATGCCTCGTCGTTGCGACCGAGGTTGGACAGCAACGCCGCGTAGCCGAAATGCAGGTCGGCGAAGTTCGGCTGCAGTGCGATCCCGCGCCGGAAAGCGGCTTCCGCCGCAGCCCAGTCCCAGTCGTACCAGAAGTGGACGAAACCGAGCGGCACATACGCTTCGGCCAACGTGTCATCGATTTTCAGCGCGTGCAGCGCGGCGGCCCTGGCCAGCGGCAGCACGATCTGCGGGTCGGCGTCGCTGATGATCGCCTGGCGCCGATAGCCTTCGGCCAACCCCACGTAGGCCAGCGCGTAGTTGGGGTCGATCTTCAACGCGTGCTGGAAGGCCTCGATGCTGCGGACCAGTTCCGGCGGCGTGGCGTTCTGCAGGTGCAGGCGCCCTTCGAGATACAGCTGATAGGCGGCGACGTTGCTGGTGTAGTTCTGCTGCATGCGCAGGCGTTCGTCGCGATCAAGCTTGAGCGACAGCGCCGTGGCCACTTTCTGCGTGATCGCGTCCTGCATCGCGAAGACGTCGTCGAAATTTTCGTCGAAGCTGCCCGTCCACAACGCCGCGCCACCGGGAATCGCCAGCAGCCGCGCATTCACCCGCACCCGATCGCCGCGCCGCTGCACATAACCTTCCAGCACCGAATTGACGCCCAGCGCCTGCCCGGCGGCGATCGCATCGTGGCCTGCGCCGGCATACCGACGCACCGCGTCCAGCGAGCGCACCACCACGTGCGGATTGGTGCTCAGCTTGGTGATCAGGGTGTCGGCCATGCCCAGTTCCAGCACCGCATCGTGGGCATCTGCCGGCAGCGGTTTGAATGGCAGCACCGCGAGGCTGGGAACCGGCACCGGCGCGGCGGTGCGCGCGTGCCAGAACCAGCCTGCCGCGATGACGATCGCCAGCAGGGCCAGCACGGCGACGATGCCGATGCGGCGTGACGAACGTCCGGGGGCTGGCGGCACGGGCAACACGTCTTCCTGCGCGGGCACTTCTTGCGCCGGCTCCGGGTCGGCGACCCGCCGCACCGGCTCGACGAAACGATAGCCCTGCCCCGGCTCGGTGAGGATGAAGCGATGGTCGCCCGCGCTCGCTCCCAGCACGCGGCGCAGCGCGGAGATGTTCTGCGTGAGGTTGTTCTCCTCGACGATCCGGTTCGGCCAGATCGCCGTCATCAGCGCCTCCTTGCCGAGCACCTTGCCGCCGTTCTCCACCAGCAGCAGCAAGGTATCGAACACCTTGGGCGTCAGCGGGACCGGCGTGCCGTCGTCGCGGCACAACTGCCGCGCGGCGACGTCGATGCGGAAATCGCCGAAGGCGTAATCAGGCTGTCGAGGCTCGCTCACGTCACCTTCCGACCGGGGATCGCGTACCTGGCACCGGCTGTCGAACGAACCACCCGGCCGTCAGGCCGCCTGGCGAGCGGGCTTCAGAAGAATTCAGCAATCTTCAGCCGGTTTGCCAACGACTTTCAGCGGGACACGGGGCGAGTGTACGCGTCGCCCGGCGACCTGCGCGACAGCGTCGCTGCGAGGGCATCCAGACCCGATGATTCCGAGGTGACCGAGATGAAACACGTGATGATGAAATCCGCACTGATGCTTGCCTTCGCGGCCTCGCCGCTGCTGGCGCCGGCCCAGTCGAGGCCGCTGGACAAGGCGGTCGGATCGATGGATATCGCGGCGGCTGCCCTGCTCCCCTCGCAGCGGATCGAGGGCTTGTGGGACGAGCAGGTGGAGCAGGTCGACTGCCATAGCGGCGCACCGCTGCATCCGATCGGGCGCGGCACCAACCTGTTCCTGCATGGTGGCGCCCTCGTCGCCACCAACAATGCGCCGCCCACCGTGATGGGCATGACGCTCGGCCAGTGGCGCCATGCCGGCGGCAACCGGTTCCGCGCGCGGATGCGCCTGAACCTGTTCCAGCCGCCGCTGGAAACCTTCACTGGCTTTCGCGTGATGACCCGGGACATCACCTTGTCGAATCATGGCAACAGCCTCACCGGCACGGTCTCGGTGCAGGACTATTTCCCGGAGGGTGCGCCGCAGGGCGCGCCGTTCTGCGCCCGCGAAAGCGGCACGCGGATCGCGTCGCCGTAAGTGCAGCAAGCAGGCGTGGCGCGGGGATTCGTTCCGGCGCCGCGCATGCACCGGGCAAGGACCGGCCGGGATTCGGGATGACCGATGCCCTGCGCCGGTGTTCCGGTTTCGTACCACGATCAAACGAAAAGGCCTGGCTAACCAGGCCTTTCCCTCGTTTCAACGGCGCGACTCCGGCCGCCCGGCGAGCAACCGGTTTACTCCTTTGTGGAGTTCCAGGTTTGGGTGCTTCCGGAATCCATCGAGTGATTGGCGGTCTTCATGCTCTTGCCGTCCGCCGAGATGGTCATGGTGCTGGTGAGCCGCGGCTTGCCATCCATGAAATAGGTTTCGCGCAAGGCGTTCTTGCCGATGCGCTTCACGGACACCGTGCCACTCTGCTTGCCATTCTGCATGAACGGCACCGCCTTGCCGCCGATCACGCCGGCGTACGAGCCGCCGTTGCCGCTGTTGTAATCGACCTTGTTGCCATCGACCTTGTAGGTGTCGGTCCTGGCAGGCCCGCTTACGTCGGCCAGGTGGTCGAACCGCCACGAACCGGCCACGGCATTCGATCCGGCGGGCGCCTTGCCCACCCGATGGAACATCGCTTTCGAGGTGGATTCGGATCCATCGCGGTTCGAGGTGGACATGGCCGTGGCGGTCGTGCCGTCCGCCGCTACCGTGAAGGTCGAGGTGGCCAGCGTCTTGCCATCCATCCTGGTCGTGCGCTGGACCGTGTGGTCGTCGATCACCTTGACCGCGATGCTGTCGAAATTGGGATGACCGCTGACCGTGTGGTCCTCGCCATCGGCCTTGATGCTGATGGGTGGCGTGGTGTTGTCGGTGAACATGCCGTCCTTGAGCGTCATGATCACCGGCTTGCCGCCGGTCTCGTGCATCGAGCTGGCATCCGTTTTCCACGTGCCATTGAATGCGTCTTGCGCAAACACGCACGCAGGGACCAGCAGCGCGAGCGCGAAGCTCGCGATGATCAGCTTTTTCATTGATTCCTCCAGAAGGGGCCCGAATCCCGGCACAGGCACTGTGGCCCTGCGGTGCCTCGTTGCAGGCTGCGCGCGATGACGTAAATCTCGGGTTAAGCGAATACGCCGTCGTCCGCCGCGTCCCGCGCCTACTTCTGCAACATCTGCCGGAACGCCGCCGTGCTCATCGGTCGTCCCAGGAAGTGCTCGATCAGATCTTCGGCGCTTTCCGAGCCACCGGGGTCGAGCACGGCCTTGCGGTAGGCCATCGCCACCTGCGGGTTGCGCATGCCTGCGGCCTTGAAGCGGGTGAACAGGTCCAGCGCGATCGCCTTGGACCAGACGTAGGTGTAGTAGAACGCGCCGTAGTCTTCCAGGGCGCCAAACGCCGCGTAGACGTGCGCGCCATCGGGCGTGGGCACCGGCCCGTACGGGTCGTAGAGCTTGAGCCACATCGGCTCCAGATCGAAGCCGGCGGGCTGCTCGTGGAAGCCCAGCGACACGTTGGCCAAGCCGAGCTGGCGGCGCCAGTAGCTCGCTTCGCCGAAGTGACGGGCGGCATTCATCTTGGCCACCAGCGCCGCTGGAATCGGTTCGCCCTTGGCGTTGGTCGCAAATCGCCGCAAGGTGTCGGCGTTCCAGATCCACTCCTCCAGCAACTGCGAAGGCGCCTCGATGAAGTCCCATTGCAGGGTCATCATGCTTTGCGAGACGTACTGCTGGTGGCCCGAATACAGCACGTGCAGCAGGTGGCCGAACTCGTGCAGGAAGGTCTTGACGCCGGCATGGTCCATCGGCCCGGTGGCCGGCAGATTGCAGACCAGACCCGCCAGCGGGATCTGCCCGTTGGCCAGGCCCATCCGCACCGCGGCGGTTTTCGCATGCTGGAATTTCCCCGCACGCGGATGCATGTCGAGGAAGAACCGGCCGACCAGCTTGCCGTGGTCATACAGCTCATAGCCCTCGACATCGCTCGACCAGAAGTGCGCACCTTTCCATGGCCGGATGTCGGCACCGAACAGGTCATGCATCAGCGCGAACACGCCGTCGCGGGTCTTCGCATAGGTGAAGTACTGCCGCACCTGCGCCTCGTCGAATCCATAGTCACGCTTCTTCACGATGTTGGTGAGGTAGCTGACGTTCCATGCCTGCAGGGTGGATTCGCCGGGGATCAGCCGCTGCTGCTCGGCCAGCAGGGTCGCGTTGTCGCGTTTTGAACCGTCGATCGCGGCGGCCGCGATGCTGTCGAGGAAGGCCTTCACGTGCTGCGGCGTGCCGACCATCTTGTCGGCCGTGTCCAGCGCGGCGAAGCTGGGGTAGCCCAGCAGGTGGGCCAGCTCGGCGCGCCTGGCCAGCAAGGTTTTCAGCGTGGCCTCGTTGGCGGGCCAGGCGCGGTTGGCGAAGCGCAGGTACATCTGCTTGCGCACCGACTCCTTGTCGGCGAATTCGATCAGCGGATTGGCGTCCAGCGCCACCGTGCGGATATGGATCAGGCCATCGGCGGCCGGTTTGTGCGCGTCGATGTAGTCGTGCGGCATGCCGGCCAGGTCGTCCACCGACGCCAGCGTGACCTCGCTCTTGTCCTCGGCAAGGTTGCGCTGGAACGCCAGGCCGGAGTCGGTGATCTGCTGTTTCAGCGCCGCGACCTTGGCGCGGGTCGCCGCATCCTTGTCCACGCCGGCCAGGCGGTAATTGCGCAGGATCTTTTCCAGCGCGTAAGCCACCGATGGCTCCAGCCCCGTTGAAGGAATCGCCGCCAGCCGGTCGTAGATCGGTCGGGACAGCGACACGCCGGCCACCTTCTCGGCCAGCTTGCTGGCGCAGGCCCGGGCGGCGTCGCGGATTGCCTGGTCCGGATTTGTGGAATCGACCAGGTCCAGTTCCAGGCCGCCCATCATCAGCACGTTGCTCAGCTCGTCGTAGGCCTGGAAGTCCTGCGCCATGCTGGCCGGGCCGGTGCGTGCTTCCAGTGCCGCGCGCAGCGAATCATCGAGCTGCAACGAAGTGGCGCAACGTTGATGGACGGCAGCGACCGAAGCGGGGGCCAGCAAGGGACTCTGCAGGAACGACGCGACCTGCTGCGGCGTGGTGGCCGCCTGTGCCGCAACGGCGCAGCCAAACAGGCCCGCGGCGAAAATCACCGAAACCATCAACCGCATCTGCATGTCCCCGCTGGATGGTGACCCGCGCCCTTGCGGCGAGTGTCCACGGCAGCCTCACCGTTGGCGAACTCTACTCTTGGCGCACGCCCGCTGGATACCGCGGGCTCGCGGGAACTCAGTGCCTGCCCGTCGGCGCCCCAAGCAGATGTCCCTGCACCTCGGTGCCGTACAGCGACATCGGCGTGTCGTGGTACTTCTTGCGCGTCTCGCCGACGCTGCCGTCGAAGCGCGGGTCCTGCGGACGCTCGTGGGCGTCCATGTACATCGCGACGTCCCACGCATCCTGGTCGCTCAGCGTGTTGCCGCGACTGAACGGCATGTTCGCCTTGATGAAGGCGGCGGCGTTGTCCAGCTGGTGCATGCCGGCGCCCCAGTTGAACGACTGCGGCCCCCACAGCGGCGGAAACACGTTGCGCCCGGCAACCTGCTGGCCCTGGCCGTCGTCGCCGTGGCAGAGCGCGCAGTTGTTCTTGAACACGGTTTCGCCACGCGCGTAGTCCGGTGGTTGCGGCGGCTTGAAGCCAGCCTTCGGATAGCCCGCGCCAGGCAACTTCTTCCCCACCGGTGCGCCGGTGGCCATCCACCAGGCGTAGGTTTCCAGCGCCACCATCTCGGCACTGTCCAGCGGCGGCGCCTTGCCATTCATGCTGAAGCGGAAACAGCCCTGCAGGCGTTCGCCGAAGGTATTCACCTTGCCGTTCTTCTTGCGGTACTGCGGGTACACGCCATAGGCGCCCCACAGCGGCGCCGAGTTCGCCTGGCGACCGGCATCGAGATGGCAGTTGCTGCAGCTCAGCCCGTTGCCGACATACGCCTTCGCGTGCGTGGGCGTGTCGGTGAAGATGTCGCGCCCCTGGCGAATCACGTCGCCCAGCGGCCCGGCGGGAATCGCCGACTCGGCCGGCGGCGAGAACGTCGTCGACGCGGGCGCGGCGGTCACCGCTTTCGGCACCGAGGCGGCGGTCGCCGGTGCAGGCGCGGGCTTCTGAGTGCAAGCGGTCAGGACACAGACGAACGCGAAACCTGCAAGCACGAACTTCATGGCACAGCCTCCGCAGCCGGAACGGGTTGGGCCGCGAACCATGCCGCCACCGTCTCGATGTCCTGCGCGCTGAGGGCCGCGGACAGATGCTGCATCAGTTGCAGCGGATCGTTGTGTCGCGTGCCTTGCTGCCAGGCTTTCAACTGGGCCTCGATGTAGCTGGCGGGCTGGCCGGCCAGGGGCGGAAAGTTCGCACCCACGCCGCTGCCGCCCGGGCCGTGGCATTGCACACAGCCGGGCACGCCGCGGCTCCAGTCGCCCCGCGTGGCGAGCAGCGCACCGGCGCTGTCGGGCGCGGGCAGCGCCGTCGCCGGTTTCGCCGCCAGCGGCAGCTGGCTGTAGTACGTCGCCATCGCGTGGCGTTCGTCTTCGCTCAGCGCGGCCGCCGTCGGTTGCATCACCGGGTTGCTGCGCGCGCCGCTGACGAAGTCGTCCAGCTGCTTCTGCAGGTACGCGGCATCCAGACCCGCCAGTCGCGGATTGCCCGCGGCCGCGTGGCCGGCGCCGTCCGCGCCGTGGCAGGCCATGCACGGCGCGGCGCCCCGCCCGTTGCCCGCATTGGCGATGGCGGCGGCATCGATGGCCAGCGCAGCAGGCGGCATGCCGATGCCGGCCAGCGCGGCGATCCCGAACAAACGACGTATGGCCGGCCGGAACATGGCGTGCACCTCAATGGGCGGGAAGGAAGCCGTACTTGCGATACACCGCGGCCGCGGCGGGGCTCTGCATGAAGGCCATGAAGTCCTTCGCCGCCTGCTCGTGCGGCGCGTTCTTCATGCGCGCCGCGGTATACGTGGCGACCGCGTTCTGCGCCTTGGGAATGGCCACGGTTTCCACCGGGTGATGCAGGATCTGCTGCTGGAAATACGCCTCGGTCGACCACACCGGCGCCGCGTCCGATGCGCCCTGCAGCACGCGCAGCGGCGACTGGCGATGATGGATGCGGGTGAGGAAGGTGGTGCCGTCGGCCACCTTGGCCTGCATGATGGTGTGGTCGAGCGCCTCGCCACCGGCCTTGCGGTAGCTCGCCTCGATCTGCTTCGCGATGCCTTCCCAGGCCGGGTTCGGCATGCTGACCCGCACGTCGCCGCGACCCAGGTCGGCCAGCCCCGTGATGTGCTTCGGGTTGCCCCTGGCGACCAGGATCGCCAGCGGATTGCGCGCGTAGTCATGCGTCTCGGCGAACCAGCCGTGCTCCTTCTGGCGGTCGGCGATGGCGCCCTTGCCGGCCGTATAGACGTCCGGACGATGGGTGATGCGCAGGTTGCCCATGACCAGCGAGCCGCTCTCGATCTGCTTGGCCAGGATGCCCGGCGGCAGGGTTTCCACGAAGATCCGCTGGTAGGCGGGATGCGCCTGCCGGAATGCATCCATCAGGTCGTGCACCACCATGAACTGGTTGCCGGCGAAGAACACCACCAGCTGCGGATCGACGATGTCGCCGTGCAGGTCGGCGATCGCGTCGAACGGCGGCACGCTGAACTGCAGGCCGGCCGGCGGCGGATTCCACGGCGGCAGGTAGTCGGGTTGGTCGGCGGCGCTGGCGGCAACGCTCAGCACGCATGCGGCGGCGGCCAGCAACAGCCGGGGAATCGGATGGCGCATGACGATCTGCTCCTGCGGATGGATTTACTGCGGGCTCAACGCATAACCCTGCTGCTGCAGGTCGATCACCGTAGTCAGCCCTGACAGCGCCACGGTGACTTGCGGATCGACCCAGTCGTACTGGAAGTCGTGTTCGGCCACGGCCTGGGCGCACACGGCGACATCCACCCCGGCCTTGCGCAGCTGGGCGATCAGCGGCAGGTTGGGATTGGCCACGCCGTACTTCTTGCGGTATTGCGCGTCGTTCAACACGATCGGCGTGGCCGGCCCGGCCGCGATCGCCACGAATTTCAGATGCGACAGCGGCACGCCGGCGTTGACGTAGAGGTTCACTGCCCGCGCCACGTGATCCAGCGACGGACTCACCGTGGTCGGCTTGTCGCCGGCCTTGCTAAGGCTGAACACGACCTTGTAGGTGGCTTGGCGATCGGGCTGGTAGGCCGCCTGCGGCATCGGATGAATCCGGCCGGCGCCGTGGATGGTCGGGGTCTGCCAGAAGTCGTTGCCGGCGACGGCGCCGGTGGAAAACAGGGCCAGCGCAAGCAACGCGGGCGCGAACGAACGGATCATGATGACCTCGCTGACTTTCCGGCAGCGCGAAATGGCGCCGGGTCATGCTATGCCCGCACCGCTTCGTCGACCAAGGACGGATTTGTGATCAGGCCGATAAGCCTGGCTTATCGATGCCCGCCAGGCGCATCACACCGGCCCATCACACCGGAGCGGAGCGCTGGGCGAAGTAGCGCGCCGGCGGCCGCCCGAACTGGCGCCGGAACATGGCCACGAAGGCGCTGACGCTGACGTAGCCCAGCGCATCGGCGACCTCGCCCACCTGCTCGCCGGCGGCCAGGCGTTCCAGCGCCCGGCTGAGCCGTGCCTGCTGTCGCCACTGGGCGAAGCTGCAGCCGGTTTCGCTGCGAAAGAGCCGGCTCAGGCTGCGGGCCGAAAGCCCGGCCCAGTCGGCCCATGCCTCCAGGCTGCGGTTGTCGTGCGGCTCGGCCAGCAGCTTGCGCGAGATGCGCAGCAGGCGCCGGTCATCCGGCATCGGCAGGTGCAGCGGATGGTCGGCGATTCGCGCGCGGCGCATCTCGTCCATCAGCACGTCCATGATGCGTTGCTGCCCGTCGTCCAGCCGATCGCTGTCGGCCCAGGCGGAAGCGCGATGCACCAGCGCCCGCATCAGTTCGTTGGCGCCCAGCACGCTGGGCTCGTCCGGCATGCCGACGGCGGCCTGTGGCGCCACGAACACGCCCCAGCCGTGGGTGCTCTGGATCACGCTGACGGTGTGTTCCTCGCCCGGCGGCATCCAGCCCACCCGATGCGGCGTCAGCGTCCACAGGCCGAGCCGGGTGCGGACGCACACCAGGCCGCTTTCCACGTACATGAACTGGCCGCGCAGGTGGCTGTGCCACACGCTCTCCCGTTCCGGCGCCAGGTCGTTCACGACGAAGGCAATCAGGCCCGGGCCGTCCGCCCGCTCGATGCGCAGAAATTGTTCCTGGTGTCCCATTGGCGGGTTCTCGACACTTTTTGACTTATTCACGTTATCAGGCCAGGCAGGCGGAAAACTACACTGGGTCGACCCATCCAGCACGTCCCTCTGGCGCTCTGTCCATTCCCTGCCGGCAGAAACGTCTTCCATCTGATCCCGGAGGAAACCGATGCCCGTGAATACCCCCACCTTGCTGCGAACCCGGCCCACGCTCGACGCCAACGAGGCCTGCGTCACCTTCGTCGCCGCGGCGCAGTTGATGCTCGATCCCGCCACCCCCGAAACCCTGCGCCGCGAAGTCGAACCGCGGCTGTTGGCCCAGTTGCCAACCTTGCGGGCGCTGGGCGTGTTCGACCTGTTCGAATTGCGCGACCCCGCCTTGCGCGCCTGGCTGGCCGACGAGCTGGCGGAACTGGGCGGGGGCGGCGTTCGAGCGTAATTTGCCTGCGCAAGCATCAACACAGACATATTTGCCTTGACAACTATAGTTTTGGCAATAGAATGCGCGGCATGAAGACCGAAGCTCCGCTTTTGCACTCGACCCCCGGCGACCCGGCACACCCGCCGAGCCTGGGCATGTTGCTGAACATGGTGCGCTCCGAAATCGTGCGTGCGGTCGAGGCGGAACTGGCCAAGCAGGATCTGGACCTGAGCTTCACCCAGTTCCTGATTCTGAAAAAGGCACATCAACTGGGCGCGGTGTCGGCCACCGAGCTGGCCCGCGCGGTGGAGCTCGACGGTGGCGCCATGACGCGCCAGCTCGACCAGCTCGAACGCAAGGGCCTGCTGCGCCGCACGCCGCACGCACAGGATCGCCGCGCCCTGCGCATCGAGCTGACCAGCGCCGGCAACGCGGTCTGGCAGAACTCCGCCTCGCTGTGCAGCGAGCGGGTGATGACGGCGGCGCAGCGCTCGATGACGTCGACCGAACAGGCCCGGTTGCATGACTACCTGGGGCGCGTGCTGAGCGCGCTTCGCGACAAGAACTGATCCCTCCCCCAATCTCCCTCTCTTCCCCGGACTTCCACCCATGCGTCTGCACTTACTGGCGGCTGCGACCGCCCTGACCCTGGCATTGGCCGGCTGCGCCAGCAGCGGTGGCCTGCAGCCGGATGGCACGCCGATCGATGCCGCCTCGCTGAAAGCCGAGCGCAGCCTCGCGCGGCTGGACCTGACGCCGGCCGCGTGGCCCGCGCAGGACTGGTGGCACGCGCTGGGCGACAGCCAGCTGGACGCGCTGATCGATGAGGCGCTGCACGACAATCCCGGCCTTGGCGTAGCCGACGCGCGCGCCCGCGCAGCCCAGGCCGAGGCCGGTCGTGCCGACGCGGCGCGCAAGCCCAGCATCAACGCCGGCGCCAGCGTGTCCGGCGCACGCATCCCCACCACGGTGATGCCGGCGGATTCCGGCGGCGGCCATTTCGCGCTGGCCAAGTACGCCGACGTGAGCTTCAAGTGGGGCATCGACCTGTGGG
The DNA here is from genome assembly GCF_001428465.1 of Rhodanobacter sp. Root179. Classification (NCBI taxonomy): domain Bacteria; kingdom Pseudomonadati; phylum Pseudomonadota; class Gammaproteobacteria; order Lysobacterales; family Rhodanobacteraceae; genus Rhodanobacter; species Rhodanobacter sp. Root179. The sequence continues at coordinate 90,157 of NZ_LMHR01000077.1, forward strand.
GTGGCAAGCGTGCCGCGTGGGAAGCCGCGCTGGGTTCCGCCCGCGCCGCCGAGATCGACGCCCGCGCCGCGCGCATCGAGCTGTCCGGCAACGTGGCGCGCGCGTATGCGCAGCTCGGTTATGCATTCACCCAGCAGGACCTGGCCCGGGGCGAGCTGGAACGCGCCAGCCAGGCCCGCACGCTGACCAGCCAGCGGGTCGCCGCCGGCATCGACAACCAGATCGCGCTGAAGCAGTCCGATGGCGAAGTGGCCGTGGCGCAGCAGGACGCCGCGCTGGCCGATCGCGCGGTGGACGCCGCCCGTTCGTCGCTGTCGGTGCTGCTGGGCAAGGGTCCGGATCGCGGCCTGCAGATCGGTCGCCCGCACCTGCTCACCCCGGCCCAGCTCGCGGTGCCCGACAACCTGCCGCTGGACCTGCTCGGCCACCGTGCCGACCTGGTCGCCGCGCGCTGGCGGGTCGAGGCGGCCGGCAAGGACATCAAGGCCGCGAAGACCGAATTCCTGCCCAACATCAGCCTGGGCGCGATGGCCGGCGTGATCACGCTGGGTGGCGGCAATCCGTTCACCCTGCCCGCGCGCTTCTACCAGTTCGGCCCGACGCTGAGCCTGCCGATCTTCGACGGCGGCCGCCTGCGCGCCAACCTTTCCGGCAAGGATGCGCAGTACGACCTGGCCGTGGCGCAGTACAACCAGACCCTGGTCGGCGCACTGAACGAAGTGGCCGACGAGCTTTCCGCCGCGCATGCCGTGCAACTGCAGCTGGAGGCGCTGCGGCGGGCGCAGACCGCGGCGCGGCAGGCCTGGCAGCTGGCCGAGCAGCGTTACAAGGCCGGCATCGGCAGCTATCTCGAAGCGCTCGTGGTGCGCCAGCAATTGCTGACGGCCAACCGCGGCGTGGCCGCGCTGGAAGCGCAGCAGGTCGACCTTTCCGTACAGCTGATCGAGGCGCTCGGCGGTGGCTTCCAGCCGCAGGCCGACGCGCCCGCTCCCTCCTCTTCTTCCCCCATCCCACGTTCCTGAGGCAGCCCCATGTCCAGCCCGACTTCCACTCCGGCCGATAGCACGGCCGCCACGACTCCCACCGCCCCGAAGAAGAATCCGCGCGGCTTCATGCTGCGCCTGCTCGGCCTGGTGGTGCTGCTCGGCATCATCGCCTGGGCGCTGTGGTACTTCCTCGACGGCCGCTGGTACGAAGGCACCGACGATGCCTACGTCAACGGCAACGTGGTGCAGATCACCCCGCAGGTGCCCGGCACCGTGGTCAGCATCGGCGCCGACGACGGCGACCTGGTGCACGCCGGCGACGTGCTGGTGCAGCTCGATCCCAGCGACGCCGACGTGGCGCTGGCCGAGGCCAAGGCCAACCTGGCCAACACCGTGCGCAAGGTGCGCGGCCTGTATTCCAGCGTGAACGGCGCCCAGGCCGACGTGGCCGCGCGCAAGACCGCAGTCGACAAGGCCCGCGCCGACTACAAGCGCCGCGTGGCGCTGGCCAAGTCCGGGGCGATCTCGGCCGAGGAACTGGCACACGCCAGCGACGCGCTGACCACCGCGGAGAGCGCGTTGATCACTTCGCAGCAGCAGTACCAGACCAGCAAGGTGCTGGTCGACGACACCGTGGTCGCCTCGCACCCGGACGTGCAGGTTGCCGCAGCCAGGTTGCGGGCGGCCTATCTGGACGACGCCCGCGCCAGCCTGGTGGCGCCGGTGGACGGCTATGTGGCCAAACGCTCGGTGCAGGTTGGCCAGCGCGTGCTGCCTGGCGCCGCGCTGATGGCCGTGGTGCCGCTGCACGGCGTGTGGGTGGATGCGAACTTCAAGGAAACCCAGCTCACGAAAATGCGCATCGGCCAGCCGGTGGAGATCGAGTCGGACGTCTACGGCGGCTCGGTGAAGTACAAGGGCAAGGTGCAGAGCCTGGGTGTCGGCACCGGCAGCGCGTTCTCGCTGCTGCCCGCGCAGAACGCCACCGGCAACTGGATCAAGATCGTGCAGCGCATTCCCGTGCGCGTGGTGTTCGACGATCCGGCGATGCTGGAAAAGCACCCGCTGCGGCTGGGCATGTCGGTGACGGTGGACGTGAGCCTGCACGACCAGAACGGCCCGACCCTGGCCCAGAAGTCGCCCACCCAGCCGGCCTTCAGCACCGACGTCTACAAGCAGCAGTTGGTCACCGCGGACGCGACGATCAACCAGATCATCCACGCCAACATGGCTCGCGGGAAATAACCCGATCGACTCCCTCCCCTGCACCGCAGGGGAGGGTTGGGGTGGGGTGCCCTTGATCTGCGCGACCCTGCGCGCCCCCTCCCAACCTCCCCCTGCTCGCAGAGGGAGGAGCAATTCAGCCCCATCACTGACCGACGCCGATGACCACCCAATTCCGTCCACCCAATCTGGCACTGAGCACGATCGGTCTGTCGCTGGCGACCTTCATGCAGGTGCTGGACACCACGATCGCCAACGTGTCGTTGCCGACGATCGCCGGCAACCTCGGCGTCAGCAACAACCAGAGCACCTGGGTGATCACCTCGTTCGCGGTGAGCATGGCGATCTCGCTGCCGCTGACCGGCTTCCTCACCCGCCGCTTCGGCGAGGTGCGGCTGTTCACCGCCTGCACGCTGCTGTTCGCGCTGACCTCGTTCCTGTGCGGGGTCTCGCAGAGCATGGGCATGCTGATCCTGTTCCGCGCGCTGCAGGGCGCGGTGGCCGGGCCGATGTACCCGATCACGCAGAGCCTGCTGATCGGCATCTACCCGCCGGCCAAGCGCGGCATGGCGCTGGCGCTGCTGGCGATGGTCACGGTGGTGGCGCCGATCGCCGGCCCGATCCTGGGCGGCCTGATCACCGACAACTATTCGTGGCCGTGGATCTTCTTCATCAACGTGCCGATCGGCATCTTCGCCAGCATGGTGGTGGCCAGCCAGCTGCGCGGCAAGGTCGAGAAGACCGAGCGCCCGAAGATCGACTACGTCGGCCTGATCACCCTGATCATCGGCGTGGGCGCGTTGCAGATCGTGCTGGACAAGGGCAACGACGAGGACTGGTTCAACTCCACCTTCATCATCGTCACCAGCATCGTCTCGGCGATCAGCATCGCGATCTTCCTGATCTGGGAACTGACCGACAAGGACCCGATCGTCGACCTGAAGCTGTTCCGGCACCGCAACTTTACCGCGGGCACCATCGCGCTGATCCTGGCCTACGCCGCGTTCTTCTCGATCGGCCTGCTGGTGCCGCTGTGGCTGCAGCGCAACCTGGGCTACACCTCGACCTGGGCCGGCTACGCCACCGCGCCGCTGGGCGTCATCCCGGTGCTGCTGACCTTCTTCGTGGGCAAGTACGCCACCAAGGTCGACCTGCGGCTGCTGGCCTCGGTGGCGTTCGTGGTGATGGGCATGACCTGCTTCATGCGCTCGGACTTCTTCATCGGCATCGACTTCTACCACGTGGCGATGGTGCAGCTGTGGCAGGGCCTCGGCGTGGCGCTGTTCTTCATGCCGATCCTGACCATCCTGCTGTCGGACCTGCAGCAGAACGAGATCGCCTCGGGATCGGGGCTGGCCACCTTCCTGCGCACGCTGGGCGGCAGCTTCTCGGCCTCGATCACCACCTTGCTGTGGGAGCGCCGCGCGGTCAGCCACCACGAGCAGCTGGCCGAACACATCACCGCCTACGACCCCACCTCACAGGCAGCCATCAGCCAGCTCGGCCACGGCGACGCGCAAGGCGCCAGCAGCCTGATCAACAACATGATCACCCAGCAGGGCTACCAGATCTCGTTCAACGAGGTGTTCCATGCGCTGGGCTGGATCTTCCTGGGACTGGTGCTGGTGATCTGGCTGGCCAAGCCGCCGTTCGGCGCCAAGGCAGGCCCGGCCGCCGGCGGCCACTGAGCGGGTCGCCCGCGCAACCGGCAACAGCACGACGGCCCCGAACGGGGCCGTCGTGTTTCAGCTGATTCAGATATCGAAGGCCACGCCGACCACGGCCATCGTTTCGCCGCGGTTCGGGCCGCTCAGGCTGCCGTTGGAGACATGGCGGATCGCCAGGGTGAAGTGTTTCGCCTGCCAACCCAGCGTGCTGACGAACTGGTAGTGGCTGGACAGCGCCTGGGTGGTGTGATTGGTGGCGGCCACCTGAAAGCTGGCGAACAGGGGCTGGTACCAGTCGCCGGCGTCACCGCGGTGGACGCGCACGCCGCCGGCCAGCAGCGCCACCGACGGGCGCGTGGTGTAGGGGCTGTAGTCGTAGCGGTGCACGTCGCGGCCGCCGATCCAGCCCAGCGACACGTCGGGCGACCAGCTGTAGCGGGTGCCGCCGAGCGGATGCGCCGGGAACACCGCCTCGACGAAGGCGGCATTGCTGCCGTAGCTGTCCATGTAGCTGCGCCCGCCCTGGATCTCGATGCGGGTGGCGGCCGTGGCGGGTATGGCGGCGGCGATCAGGCCGAGGGCGATGGCGTGTCGAGCAAGGTTGCGCAGGGACATGGGGGATTCCGGGGAGTGGAAGTGAATTAATGTACCTCGCAGTTTACCAAACTGTCGCAGACTTCCGACTCGTCCTTTTGGGTGATTTCGGCAACACGGTGTTTCGCCAGACATGAAAAACCCCGGCACGATGGCCGGGGTCGGGTGAACGCCGGGTTGAGATGGTTCTGTCGAGACGGCTATTTCGCGGCGGAGCCGGCTTGCAGGGTCGGGCTGTCCAGATCCAGCGCGGTCGACTCCAGCAGCACCGCCTGCGGATGCGTCTTGCGGATGTCCGCGGCGAATTTCGAGGCGTCGCCCACCACCACCACGCTGCCGGCGTCGGCGGTGAGGTACTTGTCGGCGTACTTCTCGATCTGCTTCGGGGTCACCGCCTGCACCTGGGCGATGTACTTGCCGATCTCGTCCAGCGGCACGCCGTAGACGGCCAGGTCACCGACTTCGCTGGCCAGCCCGGCGGTGGTTTCCAGGCTGCGGCCGTAGCTGCCGATCAGGGTGGCCTTGCGCGCGGCCAGTTCGTCGGCGGAAACCCGCGTGCCGCCGAGCCGCTTGAACTCGCCCAGCATCAGCTCGACCACCTGGGGCGCGGACGGGTTCTTGGTCTGCGCCGAGGCCAGCCACATGCCGGCGTCGTGCAGCGGCATCAGGCGGCTGTTGGCGCCGTAGGACAGGCCGCGCTTGATGCGGATCTCCTCGTTGAGCCGTGCCGAGTACGAACCGCCAAGCACCGCATTGGCCACCGTGCCCACGTAATAGCCTTGATCGGCCCGCGACGGCGCCGGATGCGCGGCGACCACGCCGGCCTGGCCGGCGCCGTGCTGGTCGATCAGCAGCACCGCGGGAAGCCGGCCGGCGTGGCGGCCGGTCGGTCGCGCCGGCAGCGGCGTGGCCGGCCTGGCCCAGTCGCCGAAGCTGGCCTGCGCCAGTTGCTGAGCCTGCGCCGGCGTGATGTCACCGGTGAGGATCAGCATCGCGTTGTCCGGGCGATAAAGCGCCGCGTGCAACTGCTGCACGCTGGTCCGCGTGATGCGCGGGATCGAGCTGGGCGTGCCGCTGCGCGAATGCCCGTAGGCGCCATCGCCGAACACGCCGCGGCTGGCCGCGAACGAGGCCAGCGTGGTGGGCTGGCTCAGCATCAGGTGCAGGTCATCCAGCGCCTGTGTCTTAGAGCGCTTCAGCTCGGCCTCGCTGAAGTCTGGCTGGCGCACCACCTCGGAAAGCAGCTGCAGCGCCTGCGGCACTTTCGGCGTGGTCACGGTGATGCCCACCGCGCTTTCGTCCCAGCCGGCGCTGGCGCCGAGCGAGCCGCCCAGCGCCTCCGCCGCCGCGGCAATCTGCGGTGCGGTCTTGCCCGCGGCGCCCTTGGTCAGCAGGTTGGCGGTGAGGTCGGCCAGCCCGGCCAGGGTCGGCGGGTCCATCTCGCCGCCGTTGCGCACCACCAGTTGCGCGGTGACCAGCGGCAGGCCGGCGCGGCGCACGCTGATCACCTGCAGGCCGTTGGCCAGCGTCTGCGACGACGGCGTGGGCACGCTCAGCGTGGGTGCCGGACCCGGTGCCGGCGGCGTGGCCGGGAAGTCGGCAGCGAGCAGGTTGCCGCTGGCAATCAGCGCAGCGGCCAGCACGGTCAGGCGGAGAGGCTTCATCGGACGGCTCATTTCACTGCTCCCTGTGCGGCGGCCGGCTTGGCTGCGGCAGGTAGTCGATGGTGACGCTGTGCGCGCCGGTGACGTATTTCTGCAGCACCCGGTGCACGTCTTTCTCGCTGACCTTCTGCAAGGCATCCAGGTCGGTGTTGACGCGCTCCACGTTGCCGTCGATCAGGCTGGCCTGGCCCAGGGCGAAGGCCAGGCCCTGGGCGGTCTGGCGCTGTTTCAGCGCGGACGTGAGCAACTGGGTCTTCACCTTGTCCAGCTCGGCGCCGGGAATCGGCTGGGTCGCCAGCCAGATGATCTCTTCATGCAGCAGCTTGGCCGCCTCAGCCGGCTGATGGCCGCTGGCGAGGATCGCGTAGGCGGTGAACAGGCCCGGGCCGACACGGCTGTCGGCATCGGCGCCCGCTTCCTGGGCAACCTGGTGGCGATACACCAGCGACTGGTACAGGCGCGAGGATTCGCCCTGCGACAGCAGCGCCGCGGCCACCTTCAGGGCGATGCTGTCGGCGCTGTCGGACGCCGGCGGAATCAGCCAGGTGATCGCCACGCCGGGCAGCGGCGCGGTCTCGCTGGTGATGGTGTAGTGCTGGTCCTTGCTGCGCGCGGGTTCCTTCGCGGTGACCTGCGGAATCGGCGTGGCCGGTTTCGCGATCCCGTCGAAATACTGGTCGATCCAGCCATCGAGCTGCTTCGGGTCGAAGTCGCCGGCGACGATCAGGGTGGCGTTGTCGGGGCGGTAGAAGGTGCCGTGGAAGTCGATCACGTTCTGCAGCGACGCCGCTTCCAGGTCCTCGATGCTGCCGATGGTCGGGCGCTGGTACGGGTGCACCGTGTACGACTTCGGATCGATCGCGTTGAACAGCTTGCCGTAGGGATTGGCCAGCACGCTCTGGCGGTATTCCTCTTCCACCACGGCACGCTCGGACTTGAAGTTCTTCTCGTCCACGTTGAGGTTGGACAGCCGTTCCGCCTCGGCCCACAGCAGGGTCTGCAGGTGGTTGCTGGGCACGATCTCGAAATAGTTGGTGACGTCGTCACCGGTGGAGGCGTTGTTGGCGCCGCCCACGTCCTCGGTCAGCCGGTCGAACTGCTCGGCGTGCATGTGCTTCGTGCTCTTGAACATCAGGTGCTCGAACAGGTGCGCGAAACCGGAGCGCCCCTGCGGGTCGTCCTTCGAGCCGACGTGGTACCACATCTGCACCGCCACGTTGGGGCTGGCGTGATCCTCCACGCTGAGCACCTGCAAGCCGTTCGGCAAGGTGCGCTGGTGGTAGGCGATCGGCGGCACGGCGAGTTCCGCGGCCGCTGCCGGCAGGGGAATCGCGGTGGCGGCAAGTACACCGAGTGAAACCAGCAAGCTGGCCCTGCGCAGACGCTTGGTCATCCGTAGTCCTTTCGGGTGGAAAGCCCCAACCATACAAGGCGCACGCGGGGGCGGGAATGCCTGGCCACACCCCACATTTTTACCCGGGCAGTATTGACAATGGATTTGACCCGTATAGAATCCGCCGGACGAATTTACCCGGACAAAACATGTCGCCGACCACCTCATGCATCGCCTTCGACGGCCCGCAACGGATCGCCCAGGGCGCGCTGGCCGATGTCGCCCGCGCCGCGAAACAGCGCCTGGACGCGGGTGCCACCGGGCCGCTGCTGGTGTTCGACGAGCGCGACAGCCGGCCGATCGAGATCGACTTGCGCGGCAGCGTCGACGACGTGCTGGCCCGCCTGCCGTCCGCCACGCCCGCCGAACCGGCCAGCCGCGGCCCGGGTCGCCCGAAGCTGGGCGTGGTGCCGCGCGAAGTCACCCTGCTGCCGCGGCACTGGGACTGGCTGGGCCAGCAACCCGGCGGCGCCTCGGCGGTGCTGCGGCGACTGGTCGAGCATTCCATCCGCCAGGGTGGCGCGAAGGAACGCGCACGCCAGGCGATCGAATCGGTCGACCGCTTCATGCGCGTGATGGCCGGCGACGAACCGGGTTACGAGGAAGCCTCGCGCGCCTTCTACCGCGGCGACCGCGAGCGCTTCGGCGCGCTGATCGCCGCGTGGCCGGCGGACGTGAGCGCACACCTGCGACAGCTGGCTGCGATCGCCTGGGACGAGCGCGAAGACGCCGGCTGAGCCGGGCGGCAGCCCATGGCATTTTCATCCCGCTCAGCCACCCGATCTGCGAACCCGCTGATGGCCACCGCCCACCGCGACTCCGTTTTCGCCAACCACAACTTCCGCCTGCTGTTCGGCGGCAGCACGATCTCGATGCTGGGCGACCAGTTCACCCTCGTGGCGTTGCCATGGCTGGTGCTGAAACTCACCGGCAACCCCGCCGCGCTGGGCCTGGTACTGGCGGCGATGGCGCTGCCGCGCGCGCTGTTCATGCTGATCGGCGGCGCGGTGGTGGACCGGCTGTCGCCGCGCCGCGTGCTGCTGGCCGCGCGCGGGGTGAATGCGCTGCTGGTGGCGCTGCTCGCCACGCTGGTGCTGCTGGGCGACATCCGCATGTGGCTGGTGTACCTGATCGCGCTGGGCATCGGCCTGTCCACCGCGTTCGCCTACCCGGCCGGCTCGGCAATCCTGCCGCAACTGGTGCGCAAGGATCAGCTGCAACCGGCCAACGCGCTGGTGATGGGCATGCGCCAGCTCAGCATGTTCGTCGGCCCGGCGCTGGCCGGCGTGGTGATCAGCGTAGGCACGCACGGCGCACAGCCGCAGGCAATGCAGGATGCCGAAGGGCTGGGCCTGGCGTTCGCCGTCGACGCGGTCAGCTTCGCCTTTTCGCTGGCATCGCTGCTGCTGATCCGCGTGCACAGCGACTTCGATCCGAAACCCGCCGCGGGCGGCGTGCTGGCCAACGTGGCCAGCGGCGTGCGGATGATCTGGGCCGACCTGCCGCTGCGCGCGTTCATGCTCTACGCGGCGGTGGTCTCGGTGTTCGTCGGCGGCCCGCTGCAGGTGGGCTTGCCGGTGCTGGCCGATACGCGGATGGATCTGGGCGCCGCCTCGCTGGGCATCCTGATGACCGCCAACGGCGGCGGCATGCTGCTAGGCAGTTTCCTGTCCGGCCCGGCCAGCCGCATCGTGCGCGGCCGCCTCGGCCTGATGGTGCTGACCATCGACAGCCTCGCCGGCCTGGCCCTGGCCACGTTGGCGCTGGTGCATGCGACGGTCACCGGCGCGGTGCTGCTGGCCGCCACCGGCGTGCTCGCCGGCATCGCGCAGATTGCCATCGTCAGCTGGATCCAGCGCCGGGTGGCGCCGGAAATGATGGGCCGCGCCATGAGCGTGCTGATGTTCACCTTCCTCGGCCTGGGCCCGATCTCGGCCGCGATCGCCGGCAGCCTGCTCCAGCTGATCTCGCTCACCGACCTGTTCGCCGGCGCCGGCCTGCTGCTCACCGCGATCGCCCTGACCTGCATGCGCAGCCCGGCGCTGCGCAGCATCGGGACGGAGCGGCCCGCGCCGGTGACGGCGGGCTGAAGCGGCGGCGTGCTACGGCCTCACGCCTTGATCCGCCGCCTCGCGGCATACGGCAGCGCGAACAGGTACAGGCCGCTGAACAACTGCGCGAACAGCGGCGGCAGCGGCGAGTAGGTCAGCCACGCCGGTGGTTCGTGCGGGCTCATGCCGCGCCAGGCGAAGTTCGCGATCACGGTCAGCGTGAACACGATCGACAGCCAGCGGTGGCTCTGGCGGATCCACTGGCTCGCGCTCATGCCGCCCCCTGCGCCGACGCCTTCGCCTCGATCATCTTCCAGCCATTGCCCGAGGGATCGCGGAAGCCCGCGTCGACGGTGCCGTAGCGGCTGG
>NZ_LMHR01000078.1:0-1494 GCF_001428465.1 Rhodanobacter sp. Root179
ACCATCATGGCCCTCGAGGCCGAAAGGGGAGGAAGTCTCTTTTTACTCGTTCAAGGCGGACGCGCTGACGCGCGCCGCTTAACTCCAGCGTTAGGCCCCATGGAAAATTCTGAGTACTTCGAACCATTGCTGACGTACCTCAAGAGGGTTCCAGCTGTATCTGCCAACATCGGCTCGGGCAAGTTCGAGAGCGGAAATTGGTGGGTAAAGTTCTCGCTCGACATCAGCCACTCTTTGGCTTGGGCAGTGGTTCAAGAATTTGGCCATGTGCTCAACTATTTGTCGTTAAACGAGCCCCTGCCAACAATCTTCAAGCCGGTTTCGCCGCCCCCGTACATGAACGGCGGTCCTGAGCACTTCCTCTCATGGGTCATCGAATCGTCAGATCCGTCTTTCTCCCCAGCGTCCGCATCAGAATGGCTTGAGGGGCGTCTTCCGCGTCCCGTAGAAGACCTAGCAGAGTGGGAGTCCGACGACGATGAGGCCTAACCGTTCGTTCGAGGCGGACGGCTCCGCCGCCGCTCAACTCCAGCGTTGGGCGTCAAATCTTGTAGCTGAGGGGGAATGATGGGTCTACTACAGCAGAACTGGGGTTGGGTAACTGCAAACCCTTGGGGCTTTGCCACGTTCGTAGTACTGGCATTTGGCGCAGGCTGGGGCGCTGCCAAACTGTTTTATCACGAGAGAATCGAATTGCTAAAGGCAAGAGCGGGCAGCCCCGTTCAACAAAGCACAAAAGAGTCCGTAGCCGGCAAGTTTCAGTACGTAGCGAATGGGCGTCACGGGCCAAATCTGTTGGCGGCAACGACGCACGATGCGTTCGTAGGGCAAGAATTATCGTTGCGAGCGGACATCCCCGACAACGAGACTCTGCACGTGGTGCTGCATGGTCCGCCGCACGCTTATCTCAGCGACACCTCTGGCGCTTGGCATTACAACGTGGTTGGTGTCACCAACTGGGTAATAAGCAAGTATCAGGACAATACTTCTTCGCCGGTGCAGCATTTCAACGCGGAATCAGGCCGAGCTGAACTGCAACTTATTTTTGCGCGCGCTGGTAACGTACGTGTGGAGGTTTTCGAGGGTGATAGCTCGTCAGCTTCTTGGGGCAAGGACATTCGTGTATACGATAAGAGTTGAGCGCTGGAGACTTCCTCGCCCACTCGCCCAACAAATCATTCAAGCGGACGGCTCCGCCGCCGCTTAACTCCAGCGTTAGGCGTCAGCGCAGTTCGGCGCAGATTCCTCAGGCTTCGCGTATGCTTGGCCCTGCTGCATTCTTGTATCTGTCGCAGCAAAGGAGGTGTCCCTTGGCAAAATTTTTGTATACCTCCGGCGGAAACCAACTTTTCCCTTGCTCATAGCAAGTGGTGTGGTTGCTGGCACGGAGTAAATTGCCAGCGTGGCGTCGGATTCGGCGCCACTCCGCTACTTCATACATCTGTCGCCTAACATCTCCGTAAGAGACTTCCCGTCAACCCGAGGTGCATGACG
>NZ_LMHR01000079.1:0-102306 GCF_001428465.1 Rhodanobacter sp. Root179
GGGTTTCGCTTTTGACCTTGGCTTCCAAAGACAAGCTCAAGAGCACCCCACCCCAGCCCTCCCCTGCAAGCAGGGGAGGGAGTAAAGCTGCAATCAGCCGGCCTTCTGCAGCGCGGCGATGCGCTCGTCCAGCGGCGGGTGGCTCATGAACAGTTTTTTGAAGCCTTCCGCCAGCGGGCCGGAGATGCCGAACGCGGCGATGGTGTTCGGCAGCGTGCTTTCGCCGTGGTTGACCTTGAGCCGCTGCAGGGCGGAGATCATCGCGCTGCGGCCGGCAAACTGGGCGCCGGCCTGGTCGGCGCGGAACTCGCGCCAGCGCGAGAACGCGGCCACGATCATCGAGGCGAACAGGCCGAACACCACCTGCAGCACCATCACCACCACGAAGTAGCCGATGCCACCGCCGCCACGATTCTCGTCGCGACCACCGCTCATCCAGCTGTCGACGGCGCGACCGACGATACGGGCGGCCAGGATCACCAGGGTGTTCAGCACGCCCTGGATCAGGGTCAGGGTGACCATGTCACCGTTCGCGACGTGGCCGATCTCGTGGCCGAGCACGGCGCCGACCTGTTCGCGATCCATCTGCTGCAGCAGGCCGGAGCTCACCGCCACCAGCGAGCTGTTCTTCGTCATGCCGGTGGCGAACGCGTTCATCTCCGGCGCGTCGTAGATCGCCACCTCGGGCATGCCGATGCCCGCGTTCTGCGCGTGGCGACGCACGGTGTCGACCAGCCAGCGCTCGGTCTCGTTCTGCGGCTGCTCGATCACCCGGGCGCCGGTGGACCACTTGGCGATCATCTTCGACATCGCCAGCGAGATGAAGGCGCCGCCCATGCCGAACACGGCAGCGAAGGCCAGCAGGCCGCCCATGCCGCCGTAGCCGCGGGCGGCGGCCATCTGGTCGATGCCGAACAGGCGGCAGACGATGCTCAGCAGGAGCAGGACGGCAAGGTTGGTGGCGATGAATAGCGCGATGCGGCGCATGGCTGTCTCTCTTGTGGCAGTCATGAAGGGGAATGGTGGATGGTCGAAGATTCGGGGCGGCAAGGCGCGCTTTCAAGGGTCCGGAGCGGCATTTAAGATGCGCCGATGACTTATCGCGGCCGCTTTGCCCCCTCGCCCACCGGACAACTGCACTTCGGCTCGCTGGTCGCCGCGCTGGGCAGCTGGCTGTGCGCGCGGCATGCCGGCGGCGAATGGCTGGTCCGGGTGGAGAACATCGATCCGCCGCGCGAGGTTGCCGGTTCGGCGGCGGCCATCCTGGCGGCGCTGCCCGCGTTCGGCCTGGTCGCCGACGGGCCGGCGCTGTTCCAGTCGACGCGAACAGGAGCGTACGCGGCGGCGATCGAGCAACTGCGTGCCGCCAACGCGCTGTTTCCCTGCTGGTGCAGCCGCAGTGAACTGGCGCGCGGCGACGGCCTTCATCGCGATGCCTGCTGCGTTGCTTCGCCGCAGACCGATCATCCGCCGGCCTGGCGCTTGCGCGCGCCGGACCTCGACGTCGCGTTCGAGGATGCCTTGCAGGGCCCGCAGCGGCAGAACCTGCGCAACGAGGTGGGCGACTTCGTGCTGCGCCGGGCCGACGGCCTGTACAGCTATCAGCTGGCCTGCGTGGTGGACGACGCCTTCCAGGGCATCACCGAGGTGGTGCGCGGGCTGGACCTGCTCGACTCCACGCCGCGCCAGATCTGGCTGCAGCGCTGCCTGGGCCTGCCGACACCGGCGTATCGCCACCTGCCGCTGGTGCTGGACAGGGACGGCACCAAGCTGTCGAAGTCCGCACAGGCGTTCCCGGTCGACCCGACCGACCCCGTGCCGGCGCTGCGACGCGCCCTCGTCTTCCTGCAGTTGCCGCTGCCGCACGCCGCGTGCGGGGTGGACGATTTGCTGCAGCATGCACTGGCGCATTTCGATCCGGCGCATTTGCCGCATTGCAGCGGTCACTCTGTCGGCTGAACGGCTATAACTACGCAACGCGTCGAGGCAACCAGGGGACGGCTGAAACATGCGCCTGCCATGCTTCGGCGCGATCGCATTCGCGCCTAACCGAACAGGAGATTCAGGGAAATGACTCAGCGTACGGCATTGGTCACAGGCGGCACCGGCGGCATCGGCAGCGCAATCGTCCGCTACCTGGCCAGGCAGGGGCATCGGGTGGCCAGCAATTACCGGGACCCGGACAAGGCCGAGGCCTGGCGCCAGGCGATGGCGGCCGAGGGCATCGATGTCTGCCTGGTCGCCGGCGATGTCACCGACCCGGACGCCTGCACGGCGATGGTGCGTGCGATCGAGGAGAAGTGCGGCCCGGTCGAGATCCTGGTCAACAACGCCGGTATCACCCGCGACACCACCTTCCACAAGATGAATTACCAGCAGTGGACGGACGTGATCAACACCAACCTCAACGCCTGCTTCAATGTCACCCGCGCGGTGATCGACGGCATGCGTGCGCGCAAGTGGGGCCGCATCGTGCAGATCAGCTCGATCAACGGCCAGAAGGGCCAGTACGGCCAGGCCAACTACGCCGCCGCCAAGGCCGGCATGCACGGCTTCACCATCTCGCTGGCGCAGGAGAACGCGAAGTTCGGCATCACCGTCAACACGGTATCGCCCGGCTACGTCGCCACCGACATGGTGATGGCCGTGCCGGAAGAAGTGCGCGCCAAGATCGAGGCGCAGATTCCGCTGGGCCGCCTGGGCAAGCCCGAAGAGATCGCCCACGCCGTGGCCTTTCTCACCGGCGAGGAAACCTGCTGGATGACCGGCGCCAACCTGGCGATCAACGGCGGGCAGTACATGGGCTGGTGACGGAGCAGGAGTGAGTGGAGAGGAGTGAGAATAGAGAGAAAGCAGGCTCTTCACTCACTTCTCGCTCATCTTCACTCACTTCTCGCTTTTCCCCAGCAGCTTCTCGATCACCTTGCCCACCGCCGCGAAGGCGAATGCGCCGGTGATGTGGGTGGCCGCGCCCAGGCCGCCGCCGCAGGCCAGGTTCAGCGAATCGCCGCCCGGCGGGCGGGTGCCGCACACGGTGCCGTCAGGTTGCGGGTATTGCACGTTCTGCAGCGAATAGACGGCTGAAACGCCGAAGTAGCGGCTGGCGTTGCGGGGGAAGTTGAAGTCGGCGCGGAGCTTCTTGCGGATCAGGCTGAACATCGCGTCGTGCTCGGTGCGCGACAGGTCGCGCACGCGGATCTGGGTGGGGTCGGTGCGCCCGCCGGCCGAACCCACGCTGACGATCGGCAGCTTGCGCCGGCGGCACCAGGCGATGGTTTCCAGCTTCACCCGGAACGCATCGCAGGCATCCAGCACCACGTCGTAGCCGCGGTCGAGCAGTTCGTCCAGGGTCGAGGTGGTGAGGAAACGCTCGACCGCCTCCAGCCGGATGGTCGGGTTGATCGCATGGGCGCGGGCAGCCATCACGCCCACCTTGGTCTTGCCGTACTCGCCATCCAGCGCATGCAGCTGGCGGTTGGTGTTGGATACGCAGACCTCGTCGGCATCGATCAGGGTGAGCCGGCCCACGCCGCTGCGCGCCAGCGCCTCGACCGCCCACGAACCGACGCCGCCGATGCCGATCACGCACACATGCGCCTGCGCCAGCGTGGCCACGCTGCCGTTGCCGTACAGGCGCTCGACGCCGGCAAAGCGTTCGGCCGGGAAGTTCGGTTCGCTCATCGCGGGCCGCCGTTGCGGCATCGGGTCATCGTTGGACGGATCACGGGCGGGCCTTGCTGTGGGGAGCGGGCATTTTATCGTGGACGGTGGCTACGGGTGCGTCGGCGCAGGGTATCCTTGGCGTTCTCTTCATGATCGGAACCTCATCCATGCGCGCAGCCCTGATGATCCTGCTTGGCCTGGTGATCGGCGTGATCGGCACCGTCAACGTGATGAACGCGCTGAGCGCACGCAATCCGATGCCGAAGGCGGTCATGGATACCATGGGTTATCACGTGGGCGAACTGAAGAACGCGATCAAGGCGAAGCAGTGCGAGCCGGCCAGGGTGCAACACCACCTGGAACGCCTCGCCTCCACCGCCAGCGACATCACGCCGGTGTTCGGCATCAGCGAGAAGACCTTCACCGACGACGCCGGCAAGCTGCAGACCCAGCTGCAGCAGGCGGTGCAGGCCGCGCCAGCCAGTTGCGAGGCGCTGGTGGCCGCCATCAAGCCGGTGGGCGAAACCTGCAAGAGCTGCCATCAGCAGTATCGCTGAGGTTGAAGAGCGACCCCACCCCGCCCCTCCCTGCGACCGAAGGAAGTCCCTTCAGGGGCACGCAGGGGAGGGAGAAAATCAAAACGGGATCTTGCCGCGCAGCATCTGGGCGTACATCACCCAGTCGCCGGCCAGGCTGTACAGCGGATGCCTGAAGGTCGCCGGGCGGTTCTTCTCGAACACGTAGTGGCCGATCCAGGCGAAGCCGTAGCCGCACAACGGTGCCAGCCACAACCAGCGCCACTGCCCGCTGGACACGGCGAGCACGACCACCGCGATCACCAGGCTGCTGCCGATGAAATGCATCCGGCGGCAGCGGCGGTTGCCGTGCTCGCCGAGGTAGAACGGATAGAACTCGGCAAAACTGCTGTAGCCGGACATGGCGAAGCTCCGCGGTGTGGACGGCCCGATTCTGCCGCATCCTTGCGGGATACGGGCCTTACGCCGGCAGGGGAATGAATTCGTCCTCGTCGCCGGGCACGGTGGGAAAGCGCCCTTCGCTCCAGTCCGCCTTGGCCTGCTCGATGCGCTCGCGGCTGCTGGCCACGAAGTTCCACCACAGGTGGCGCTCGCCATCCAGCGGCGCACCGCCGAACAGGATCAACCGGCTTGGTTCGCTGGCGCGCAACGGAGGCGGCTGGTCGCCGGCCTGCACCGCCATCTGGTGTTTGGCGATCTTCAGTTCGCCCCAGCTCACGGAGCCTTCGATCACATGCACGCCGCGCTCGGCGTGCCCGGCCGGCAAGGCCAGCTCGGCGCCGGCCTGCAGGCTTGCTTCCAGCATGAACATCGGCGCGAACACCTTCACCGGTGAACGCTGACCGTAGGCATTTCCCGCGATCAGCACGCCTTCCACGCCCGGCTCGCTGATCCGCGGCAAGGCCTCGCGATCGTGGTGGTGGAACTCCGGCGACACCTCGGCATCGGCCTGCGGCAGGGCGACCCAGACCTGGATGCCGTGCAGCTTCTGGCCTGCGGCACGCTCATCTGGCGGCGTGCGCTCGGAGTGGGTGATGCCGCGGCCGGAGGTCATCCAGTTGACCTCGCCGGGGCGGATGTCGGCCAGGCTGCCCAGGCTGTCGCGATGGCGGATCGCCCCGTCGAACAGCCAGGTCACCGTGGCCAGGCCGATGTGCGGGTGCGGGCGCACGTCCATGCCCTTGCCCGCCGGGAAACTCACCGGCCCCATGTGATCGAAGAACACGAACGGACCGACGTGGCGCGCCTGCAGCACCGGCAGCATGCGACGCACGACGAAGCCGTCGCCGAGGTCGTGCTCACGGGCGTCGGCGATCAACTGGGGACGACTTTCCATCATGTGCTCCTTACCAGGCCCGCTGATATTGCGCTGGCGCGACGATTTTTGCGCCCAGTTGCTGTGCCGCCCGCCGCGGGAAGTAGGGATCGCGCAGGCTTTCGCGGGCGATCAGCACCAGGTCCGCCTCGCCATCGGCGATGATCCGGTCGGCCTGTTCGGCTTCGGTGATCAGGCCCACGGCGCCGGTGGCGATGTCGGCCTCGCGGCGGATCTGCGCGGCGAACGGCACCTGGTAGCCCGGCCCCAGCGGGATCTTCACGTGCGGCAGCAGGCCGCCGCTGGAAACGTCGATCAGGTCGACGCCCAGAGGCTTCACCATGCGCGCCAGTTCCACGCTCTGCGCCGCGTCCCAGCCGCCTTCGTCGGCCCAGTCGGTCGCCGACACGCGCAGCCACAACGGCAACTCGTCCGGCCACACCTCGCGCACGGCGGCCACGACTTCACGGGTCAGCCGGGTGCGGTTTTCGAAGCTGCCGCCGTAACGGTCGTCGCGCCGGTTGCTCAGCGGCGAGAGGAACTGGTGCAGCAGGTAACCGTGCGCAGCATGCACCTCGACCAGCTGGAAGCCGGCCTCCAGCGCGCGTGCCGCCGCGGCGCGGAAATCGGCGATCACCGCCTGGATGCCGGCCTCGTCCAAGGCCAGCGGCACGTTCCAGCCGGTGTCGAACGGCAGCGCCGAGGGCGCCACGACGGGCCAGTCGCCCTGCCCGGCCGGCACCGGACCATGCCCGTCCCAGGGACGCAAGGTGCTGGCCTTGCGCCCGGCGTGGGCCAGCTGGATGCCGGCGATCGCCCCGTGCGCACCGATGAAGCGGGTGATCGGTTGCCACGCCTGCAACTGGGCCTGGTTCCACAGGCCGGCGTCCTGCGGCGAGATGCGTCCCTGCGCCGAAACCGCCGATGCCTCGGCGATCACCACGGCGGCGCCGCCCACCGCGCGACTGCCCAGGTGCACCAGGTGCCAGTCGTTCGGCACACCATCGGTGGCCGAGTATTCGCACATCGGCGAAACCACCAGCCGGTTGCGCAAGGTCAGGCTGCGTTGCTGGAACGGATCGAACAGGTTCATCGGGGCATCCATCGGATCGAAAGGGGCGACATCCGGGCGACGGCGCCGGGAATCAAGCCGTCGACTGGGCGTGTTCGGCGAACAGCGCATCTTCCACGGCGAACCATTCGGCCATGCGCGCCGCGATCGGCGCCGGCGTTTTCATCCAGCCGAAGTGGTCGGCCGGCTTGCCACCCAGATCGTCACGGCTGATCACCTCGATCTGCCGGATGCCCGCACCCAGCTTGCCCAGCAGCCATTCCAGCGAAGCCTGCGGACCGAGCCAGTCCTCCTTCAGGCGCAGCGCCAGCACCGGCAGTTGCAGGGCGGCGAGTTGTGCCTCGAAGTCCTGCGACATGCCCGTGGCGGCATAGCGACCGCTGCGGCCGCTGCGCGCCCAGTCGTCGATCACGCCACGCGCTTCGTTGCCGCCGAAGCCGATGCGCCGACCCGGCAGATGGCCCCTCAGTCGTGCCAGCCACGGCGCCAGCGCATAGGCCGCGGCGATCAGCCAGCCATGCCGGAAGCGACGCCAGTACGGCGAGCCGCTGGCCACCAGCAACAGCCCGGCGAACACCGACGGATGCAGGCTCGCGTAGAGCAGCGCCAGCTGGCCACCCAGGCTGTGGCCACCCAGCCACTTGCGCGCCTGCGGCCAGCGCGCTTCCAGCAGCGCCATCCCGGCAGGCAGGTCATCCTGCAGCAGCTGGCGGTAGGCCCAGTCGCAGCGGCGACCGGCGCGGCGATCGCTGGAACCGATGCCGCGCCATTCGTGCAGCACCACCGCGACACCGCGTTCGGCCAGCGCCTGGGCCAGCGGCAGATAGTGACGAGCCGGAATGCCCATCGCCGGCAGCCAGTACAGCAGCCGCTGCCAGGGACCGGACGGCAACACCGCCAGCAATTCGAAGTGCGCGCCGTCGGCGGCAGTGACCGGGATCACCAGCGGGGTGGCGGCGGAAGCGTCGTCAAAAGAAGGTTTGGACATTCCCACAGGCTAACCAATCGCCGCGACGACCACAAAAAAGGGCCGGCTTGCGCCGGCCCTTCATACAGGTTTCGCTACCGCGATCAAACGGGGGTAACGTCTTCGGCCTGCAAGCCCTTCTGCCCGTCCACGACATTGAAGCTCACTTTCTGACCTTCCTGCAGGCTCTTGAAACCCGAGCCGGTGATGGCGCGAAAATGCACGAACACGTCAGGGCCATTATCGCGGCTGATAAAGCCGAAACCCTTGGCGTCATTGAACCACTTCACAGTACCTACTTCACGATCCGCCATGACTCACTCCGATCCTAATCCGAACGCTGAGACAAACCGGCCCCAACGGGCCGACGGTTTTACTGAGCATGCAGGGTCCGGTGCAACAGTCGGATTCAGGAAATCCCTACCGGGCACTCTTGTAGCCAAGCAGACGCAGCGCGCCAAGCATAACGGATTTTTTGTCGGCAAGTGATTTGTCAAGCGGCGCCGCAGGAGGATATTTCCTGAAGGGAAAACCGGACATCCCTGCGCGGTTTTCCTGTCATGGCCAGCATTAGTACCGGCAAGTTCCCCGGCCCGACGATTCGTTTCGCCGGGTCGGATCGACAAATCAATCTGCCCGCCCTGTTGCACGTCGTGGAAACCCCTGTCCGGCATGGAACAGGAAAATGCCGGATCCCCGTCATGGACCAACCGAACCGCAAGCCGCTGGATTGTCCACCCGATGGCGCCATGCATGGCACCATCGGATGCGCGAATCACGTCCGCATGCATGGGTGCCGATGCCATGGCAGCTGGAAATTCAGGTTTTCTTGACTGGCCACGCGGTCTAGTAGCCGGAGCCGGCCGGAGCCCTGCATGCATGGATCCGCCCACGACCCAGACACCCGAGGAGACCGACATGCCCAATCTGCCCCGCCCGATCCTGGTTGGCGCGCTTGCCGGCCTGTTGCTGGCCGGCTGCGCCGAACACCCGACCACCCGGGCCACCGGCACCACCGGCACGAGCGCCGTCACGCCCGCGCCGGCCAGCCGCGCCCGGCACCAGAACACGTCCGGCACCTCCAGCGCGGGCAGCGATCAGGCAGAGTCGACGGGCGAGACCGGGATTCCCGCCTGCGACGATTACCTGTCGAGTTATCTTGCCTGCCATCGCGCCGCGGACATCTATGCGCCGGACCAGTTGCAGTCGCGTTACGAAGCGATGCGCAGCAGCCTGCTGCGCGATTCGAGGAACCCGTCCATCCGGCCGCAACTCGCGGCGCGCTGCAATTCGCTGTCCACTCAATTGCGCCAGGCACTGGACGGGAAGTCCTGCGCGGAAAATCCCGCACCTGCGGCCAGCACACCGTAAGAACCGCTCAGCCCGGATCGGCAAGCTTCACCTGGGCGGCTCGCCACTGCGCACGCAGCAGCCGGGCCAGCGACGCGGGTTGGGTGGTTCCCAGCCTGATCCTTTCCGTGCCGTGCCATGCCGCGGTGGCCGCGATGGCCCTGGCCACAGCACTCACCAGGGTCGGTTCGGCCTTTGCGTCCGGCTCGAGGAACAAGGCCTTGACCTCGAACACGCCGGTGGCGCGATGCGCCTTGGCGTCCAGCCGGCCGACCAGGCGTCCCCGATGCAGGATCGGCAGCACGAAGTAGCCATAGCGACGCTTCGCGGCCGGCGTGTAGCACTCGATCGTGTATTCGAAGCCGAACATCGCCAGCGCGCGGCTGCGATCCCAGACCAGCGGATCGAACGGCGACAACAGCGTGGTAAGGGTGGCGCGCAGCTTCCCGGCGAGCGCCTTGTCCAGCCATGGGGCATGTTCGCGGTGCACATAACCGGGCGTGCTCCAGCCTTCGACCGGCACCGCCAGCAATTCGCCGCTTTCCACCAGCGGAGCCAGTTCACGATCGCTGACCCGGGGCTTGAGCCGAAAGTAATCGGCAATCCACCCCGCCGGCGTCACGCCCAGCGCCCGCACGGTTTCGAGGATGAAATGCCGGCGCTGTTGCGCCGCCGAGAAGGCGAGCGCGGCGTCGAACGGCGGGTCGAGCCCGGCCAGCACCCTTTCGGCGAGATCGTAGACGCGCTGGAACCTGTCGCGCCGGGCCACCATCAGTTCGCCAAGGGCAAACCATGCCTCCAGCCAGCGCTTCTCCGGCTTCCACTCCCACCACCCCGACGGGGCGGCGCCGCCGCGGCGCTCGAAATCCGCGGCGCGAACCGGGCCGGAGGCGCGGATGCCCGCGAGCAATGCATCCATGTCCTTGCGGTGCTCGCGATGAACGCGCTGCGCATTACGATGCGCCCAATGATGGCTGCGATGATCCTGCCCGCCCCGATGCCAGGCGATGTCGGCGGCGCTGACGAAACACGCCTCATGCGCCCAGCACTCGGCCAGTTGTCCCTGAGCCAGCGCCTCGTCCAGCCACGCTATCGGGTAATCGCCCAGGCGCGAATGCAGGACGAAGTACGGGCTGCGCGCCACCACGTGGATGGTATCGATCTGCAGCATCCGCATGCGCTCGATGGCAGCCACCAGGTCTGCCCGTCGCGGCCGCCGCTTCGGCGGCTGCAACAGGCCCTGGGCGGCCAGCTGCATGGCTCTGGCCTGGGCCAGCTTCAACATGTGGCGGCTTGCTGAAGCGCCGCCCAACGGCCCCGATTCTTCACGCCTTCGTGACCGAAACCTTGAGACGGCATTTACAAATCCCCTGCTAGCGTGGACTTCGTTCGATCGCTGCGGGCGCTTTCCGGCACCCGCCAACTTCACCCGATCATTTTGGCATGGAGTTCCGATGATGAAATATCGCAAACCACTGTTGACCGCCCTTGCCGCCTCGGCCCTGATGCTGGCGGGCCAGGTGATCGCCCAGGACACGACGCCCCAGAGCACGCCGACTCAAGACACGATGCCCCAGAGCACGACGCCCCAGAACACGACACCTCAGAGCACGACTCCCCAGGACACGACAACCCAGGGCACGATGCCCCAGAACACCGCGCCCATGCCCGCCGACCAGACCACCGCCACCATGAATACGCCGAGCGGCGAGCTGACCGTGCATTCGAGCATGCCGACGCCCCCACCGGCCGGTCCGGCGCCCTCGTTCGAGCAGTTGTCCGGCGGCGCCCGCTACATCACCGAGGATCAGGCGTCAGCCTATCCCTTGCTGGCCAACGACTTCATCTACGCCGACCACAACCGCAACGGCCGCATCAGCAAGGACGAGTACCAGCGCTGGACGGCGCAGAAGTAAGTTGCAGTAAAGCGCCGGCCATCCGGGCCGGCGCCGGTTCGTGCCCGCTCCATCCTCATCCACAGTCGACACCAGCTCCGCTAGACTGCTGCGCCCCATCCAGGAATCCGCTCCACATGAAGCCATTGATGGCGGCCGCGGCCGTAACCCTGGGCGGCTTCTGCGCCGCCGCTTCCGTGCATGCGCAGAATCCGGACCCCACCGACATCCGTGGCTGCACGGCGATCGAGAGCGATGCGCAACGCCTCGCCTGCTACGACCACGCCACCGGACGCGTCAACCTGCCGGTGGCCCGCAAGCGCGTGGATGCAAGCACCCGGACGCCGGAGATATTCGGCCGCGACGACAAGCGGGCGTCCGCCGACGAGCCGGGCAACAGCGAGGTGGCGCAGCCGTTGTCATTGCTGGACAGCCGCTGGGAGCTGTCGCCGGAGAGCAAGCTGGGCACCTTCAACATCCGCGGCTACAACCCGGTCTACGTGATGCCGGCGTTCATGACCAGCCACCAGAACAACCAGCCGCACAGCCCGAGCCCCGACAACACGGTCAGTGGCACCAGCGAGCAATTGCAGAACGTCGAGGCGAAATTCCAGCTCAGCCTGAAGGCGAAGGTATGGCAAGGCGTGTTCGGTGACGCCGGCGACCTGTGGGTGGGTTACACCCAGTCATCGCGCTGGCAGGTCTACAACTCGACCCTGTCGCGCCCGTTCCGCGAGACCAATTATGAACCCGAGGCGATGCTGGTGTTCGACACCCATTACCAGGTATTCGGCTGGACGGGCCGCCTGCTGGGCATTGGCGTGGACCACCAGTCGAACGGCCGCGGCGACCCGCTGTCGCGCAGCTGGAACCGGGTGATCGCCGATGTCGGTTTCGAACGCGACGGCTGGACGGTGATGCTGCGTCCGTGGTGGCGCATCCCGGAATCGCGCAGCGACGACGACAACCCCGACATCAGCGATTACATGGGGCGCGGCGAAGTGCAGATCGTGCATGAATGGCGCGGCCAGGAATTCGGCATGATGCTGCGCCACTCGATGCGTGGCGGCAGCCGCAGCCATGGCGCGGCGCGTTTCAGCTGGAGCTTCCCGATGGCCGGCAACCTGCGCGGCTACATGGAAGTGTTCAAGGGCTATGGCGAAAGCCTGATCGACTACAACCACAACGCCATCTACCTCGGCGTGGGCATTTCGCTGCTCGACTGGTACTGAAGACGACGAAGGCCCGGCAAGCTGCCGGGCCTTCGTTCATCGGTGCCGCGTCGCGCCTGGCGCAAACTCAGTGGTGATGGCCACCGGCGCCGTGCACGTGACCATGCTGCAGCTCTTCGGCGGTGGCGTCGCGCACGTCGGTCACCTCGATCGCGAAGTGCAGGGTCTTGCCCGCCAGCGGATGGTTCGCATCGATGAACACCACGCCGTTCTCGACCTTGCTCACGGTGACGTTGATCTGGCCTTCCGGACCGTTGCCCTGGAACTGCATGCCGGGCTGGATGTCCTCAACGCCCTGGAACGCCTCGCGCGGAACCTGCTGCATCAGCTCGGCGTGATGCACGCCGTAACCTTCCTCGGGCGCCACGTGGGCGTCGAACTTGTCGCCCACCGAACGGCCTTCCATCTGCTTTTCCAGGCCCGGCACGATATGGCCCTGGCCATGCAGGTAGGTCAGCGGCTCGCGACCGGCGGAGCTGTCGATGACCTGGCCTTCGTCGTCGGTCAGCGTGTAATGGAAGGCGGCTACGGAGTTCTGGGCAATCTGCATGGTCATCTCGCGATCGGGTTCGGGTTCGCCGGCCACATCGCCGACATGAACCACGCAGTTTAGCAGAGGCTGCCAAGGCGCCTGCGGCAGACCGGAAGGCGGGTCACGCGGGACCCGCGAATCCGGCGTTCCGTGGCCCCGGGCGGCCACTTCCGCCCATCAGCCGCCGAGTCGCGCCAGGGTGTCCTTGCCGATCTTCTCCGGCGTGTCGGTGGAGGCATAACGCCTGACCACTTGGCCTTCCGCATCGACCAGGAACTTGGTGAAGTTCCACTTGATCGATTCGCTGCCAAGGATGCCCTTGCCTTCGCTCTTCAACCACTTGTACAGCGGATCGGCGTGCTCGCCGTTCACCTCGACCTTGGCGAACATCGGAAAGGTCACGTCGTACTGGGTGCTGCAGAAGTTGCGGATCTCGGCCTCGTCACCGGGTTCCTGGTGACCGAACTGGTCGCACGGAAAGCCCAGCACCACCAGTCCCTGGTCGCGCTGGTCCTGCCACAGCGTCTCCAGTCCCTTGTACTGCGGAGTGAAGCCGCACTTGGAGGCCACGTTGACGATCAGCAGCGTCTTGCCGCGCCACTCGGCCAGTGAGCGCGGCTGGCCCTCGATATCGCGAACGGTGAAATCGTAGACGCTGGACATGGCCGGACTCCGTGTTGATGGGTCAATCCGTCAGCATACGCCATCGGTGGCCGGGCCCGTGGCATAGAATGCCGCATCCACCCGCTGGCCAGGCCCACGTCGTGATCCGTTTCGTCGATGTCCACAAGTCCTACCGCGTCGACGGCAGGGACATTCCTGCATTGCAGCCGTTCGATCTCGACATTGCCGATGGCGAAGTGTTCGGCATCATCGGCCTTTCCGGCGCCGGTAAATCGACGCTTATACGGCTGATCAACCTGCTCGAACGACCCAGCGGCGGGCGCATCTTCGTGAACGACACCGAGATGACTGCGCTGGCCGAGCCGGCCCTGCGCGCGCAGCGACGGCGGATCGGCATGATCTTCCAGCACTTCAACCTGCTCGCCTCGCAGACGGTGGCGGACAACGTGGCGTTCCCGCTGCGACTGGCCGGAGAACGCGACACGGCCGCATTGCAGGCCCGCGTGGGCGAACTGCTGGCACGGGTGGGCCTCAGCGACCACGCGGACAAATACCCGTCACAGCTTTCCGGCGGCCAGAAGCAGCGCGTGGGCATCGCCCGCGCGCTGGCCAACCGGCCGTCCATCCTGCTCTGCGACGAAGCCACCAGTGCGCTCGATCCGCAGACCACCGCCTCGGTGCTCGAACTGCTGGCCGAGATCAACCGCGAGCTGAAACTCACCATCGTGCTGATCACCCACGAGATGGACGTGGTGCGCCGCGTGTGCGATCGCGTGGCGGTGCTCGACGCCGGCGTGATCGTCGAGCACGGTCCGGTGGCCGACGTGTTCCTGCACCCGCAACACCCGACGACCAGACGCTTCGTCAACGAGGCCCTGCCCGAGGAAGCGGCCAGCGAACACACGCCATTCGCCCAGGTGCCCGGCCGCATCGTGCGCCTGAGCTTCCGCGGCGACGCCACGCTGACCCCGTCGCTGAGCCGTGTGGCGCGGGAAACCGGCGTGGAATTCAACATCCTGGCCGGGCGCATCGACCGCATCAAGGATCTGCCCTACGGTCAGCTCACCCTGGCGATGCGGGGCGAACAGGTGGACATCGCACTGGCCGCGCTGCGGGATGCCGGCATCGAGATCGAGGAGCTGCCACGATGAATCCGCTGCAAAGACTTTTTCCCAATATCGACGACTGGGGCGAGATCGGCCGCGCCTGCATCGACACCTTGCTGATGCTGGGCGGCTCGCTGGCGCTCACCGTGCTGATCGGCCTGCCGCTGGGCGTGCTGCTGTACCTCACCGGCAAGGGCCAGCTGCGGCCGATGCCGAAGCTCTACGCGGTGACTTCGCTGCTGGTGAACGTCCTGCGCTCGGTGCCATTCATCATCCTGATGATCGTGCTGATGCCGGTCACCTACGCCTTGGTCGGCACCAAGCTGGGCATCCGCGGCGCGATCCCGCCGCTGGTGATCGGCGCCGCGCCGTTCTTCGCGCGGCTGGTGGAAACCGCGCTGCGCGAAGTGCAGCAAGGCGTGATCGAGGCCAGCCAGGCGATGGGCGCCAGCCTGTGGCAGATCGTGCGCCACGTGCTGTTGCCCGAGGCACGCGGAGGCCTGTTCGCCGGCATTACGGTCACCGCGATCGCCCTGGTCGGCTACACCGCCATGGGTGGGGCGATCGGCTCCGGCGGCCTCGGCGACCTGGCCTACCGCTACGGCTACCTCAGCTACAAGTCCGACTACATGCTGGTCACCGTGGTGCTGCTGATCGTGCTGGTGCAGCTGCTGCAGATGATCGGCGACCGCATCGTGCAGCGTTATAAGCAACGCTGACTTGATCATTTGTGCCTGGCGCCATGGGCGGCCTACCTTCGTGGACCGCTCATGGGAATCGCCGCCTTGGAATTGCTGCTCGCCGCCCTCGCCGCCACCCTGGCCCTGCTCCTGCTGGCCGGCTACTGCTCCCGACCCAAGGTCTGACGCGTCATCGTCGGCGCCATCGCACAATTTGTATTTGGCGGTATAGACGTCTATTATTGTGCATTGCACAAGCGAACCTCCGCCATGAAACTGCTCCACGTATTCCTCGCCACGACCCTGATCCTGCTCTCGCTGACGGCCTGCTCCGCGCCAAAACAGGACGACCACACCCTCACCGTGGCCGCTACGGCGGTTCCCCATGCCGAGATCCTCAAACAGGTGAAACCGCTGCTGGCGAAGCAGGGCGTGGACCTGCAGATCAGGGTATTCGCCGACTACGTGCAGCCGAACACCCAGGTGGCCGAGAAAAACATCGACCTGAACTACTTCCAGACCAGGCCGTACCTGGATGCGTTCAACCGCGAACGCGGCACCGACCTGGTGATCGTCGCCGGCGTGCACATCGAGCCGTTCGGTGCGTACTCGCACAAGTACACGAGCGTCGACCAGTTACCCGACGGCGCCAGCGTCACCCTGCCCAACGATCCCAGCAACAACAGCCGCGCGCTGCTGTTGCTGGCGAAACACGGCCTGATCACGCTGAAGGACCCGAGCAACGAGATGTCCACGCTGAAGGACGTCACCGCGAATCCGAAGCAGCTGAAGTTCCGCGAACTGGAGGCGGCGATGCTGCCCCGAACGCTGGACGAGGTGGACCTCTCCCTGATCAACACCAACTACGCGCTGGCCGCCGGGCTGAACCCCACCAAGGACGCGCTGCTGATCGAGGACAAGGACTCGCCCTATGTGAACTACCTGGTCGGCCGCCCCGACAACCGGAACGACCCGCGCGTGCAGAAACTGGCCAAGGCACTGACCAGTCCCGAGATCAGGGCGTTCATCGAACAGAAGTACCACGGCGCCGTGCTGCCCGCGTTCTGACCTCGCGCTCCCTCCCCTACTTGCAGGGGAGGGTTGGGGTGGGGTGCTCCCGACCTTCCTCGCCGCCCGAGCAACCCCACCCCTGCAAGCAGGGAGGAGAAACTCGCCTCACCCCTGCGATGCGGGGATGTCGAAGACCTGCCGCAGGTACGCCACGTACTTCTCGTCGTCGCACATGTTCTTGCCGGGCGAGTCGCTGAGCTTGGCCACCGGCTGGCCGTTGCAGCGGATCATCTTGATCACGATGTTGAGCGGCACAGGGCCCACATCGTTGGTGAGGTTGGTGCCCACGCCGAACGCCAGCAGGCAGCGGCCGCGGAAGTGCTCGTACAGCTGCATCACCTTGGGTATGTCCAGCCCGTCGCTGAACACCAGCACCTTGCCGCGGGGATCGACCCGGTTCGCGCAGTAGTGCGCCAGCACCTTGTCGCCCCAGGCGAACGGATCGCCGGAATCGTGGCGGGTGCCGTCGAACAGCTTGCAGAAGTACATGTCGAAGTCGCGCAGGAAAGCGTCCAGCCCGTACACGTCCGACAACGCGATGCCGAGGTCGCCCCGGTATTCCTTCGCCCACGCCTCCAGCGCCGCCACCTGCGAATCGCGCAGGCGCGGGCCCAGCGCCTGGTGCGCCTGCAGGTATTCGTGCGCCAGCGTGCCCAGCGGCGTCAGGTCGAGCTTGCGCGCCAGCCACACGTTGCTGGTGCCAGCCAGCTGGGCGCCGAGTCCGTCGCGCAGCGCCGTCACCACTTCTTCCTGCCACACCCGCGAGTGGCGCCGGCGCGTGCCGTAGTCGGCGATCTTGCAACCGCTGTAATCCGGCGTGTCGCGCAGCAGGGCGATCTTCGCCTGCAGGCGTCGGCGCCCTTCGCCGAGATCGAGGCCGGCGCTGGTGTTGCGAAAGTACACCTCGTTGACGATCGCCAACAGCGGCACCTCGAACAGGATGGTGTGCAGCCACGGCCCGCGGATGCGGATCTCGATCTCGCCATTGCCTGCGGCGGCCGGCGCGATGTCCACGTACTTCTCGTTGAGCTGGAACAGCCCCAGGAAATCGACGAAGTCGCTCTTGATGAAACGCCAGGTGCGCAGGTAGTCGAGCTCGTCCGGCGTGAAGCGAAGCTGGCACAGCGCCTTCAGTTCGCCGCGGATCTCGTCGATGTACGGCACCAGGTCGACGTTCGGCGTGCGGCACTTGAAGCGGTACTCGACCTGGGCCGCGGGATACTGGTGCAAGACCACCTGCATCATGGAAAACTTGTACAGGTCGGTGTCGAGCAGCGATTCGATGATCATCAGTGGCCCAGCGGCGAACGGGAATGGTCCATTATCCATGCCGCAGCCGCGCCCACGCGATGGACAAAAAAAAACCCCATCAGCCAGGGGAGGACTGATGGGGTTTGTCAGGTGGCATCCAGGGGAGGAAATGCCGACCCCTCAGTGATGCGATCAACTGCCTCACTTTTTGTCGCCCTCACGGCGATACACAGGCTTAGTGTGGGTGAGCCCATGTGAGTTCAATGTGCATGACGGGGTTCGTTCAGCTGGGCGACAGGCTGTCCGAAACGCGCGCTGTCGCCACGGGGCATCCCTTGTGTTCTACGATCGCCGCTTCCCGTCGGAGTCCACCATGAAACTGCTGATCGCCGGCCTGTTCGCCCTGAACCTGTTGCTGCCGGCCACTGCCGCCGAGCTGAAGATCGATCTCGGCCACGGCCCGACCACCTGGCAAACCGGAGCGCTTCTGAAACGCGGCGACGTGCGCACGATCAACGTGCCTGACGACGTGGCCTTCGGCCGGCCGATGCGCTATCGCGCGGTGCCGCTGAACGATCTGCTGCAAGGGCTCGACGCCGGCGACCACCTGCAGTTCGTGGCCAGCGACGGCTTTGCCGCCGAAATCCCCGCCGCCCTGCTGCTGAACGGGAAAGGCAGCACGGCCTGGCTGGCGATCGAGGACCCGGCGCAACCGTGGCCCCGACTGCCTCGCGACAAGGGCAGCGCGGGACCGTTCTACGTGGTCTGGACCCGGCCGCAGGCCGCTCATGTGGGCCCGGAGCAATGGCCGTACCAGCTGGCCGCCATCCGCAAGCTGGCCGGGGTCGCCGCGCGCTTCCCGGCCCTGCAGCCCGACCCGTCGCTGCCCCCCGACAGCCAGGTGCGACAGGGCTTCGTGGTGTTCCAGCACACCTGCCTGGCCTGCCACACCCTTAACGGCCAGGGCGACGCAAAACTCGGCCCGGACCTGAACCTGCCGCACAATCCCACCGAATACCTGCGCGCCGACCTGCTGCGCGCCTTCATTCGCGATCCGCAGTCGCTGCGGCGGTGGCCGCAGGCGAAGATGCCCGGCTTCGACCGCAGCGCGCTCTCCGACACGGACCTGGACGCCGTGCTGGCCTATCTGCGACACATGGCCGGACGCAAATCCACGCCGTGACCGCCGTACGGCTCAGCTGCGGTCGACGATCCGGCTGATCCGCCCACCGGCGAACTCGAATTCCGACTCGCCCTGCAGCGTCAGCTCGGCGCCTGCGCGCGGGCCGTCGGGCACGTCCGCGGCGAACACGCCGCGCCAGGCAATCGTCACCAGCACGGAGGCCGGCCGAAACTCCCAGGCGGTGATCGTCTGCCGGCGCTCGGCGAACAGCGCTGCACCCTGCTCGGCCAGCTGGCGGAACTCGGTGGTGCCATGCGTGGCGACGTTGAGCTGGCCGTCCGCAATGTTCTCGAACAGGACGTCCGGCGTCAGCGTGGCCAGCATGCCGTCCACGTCGAAACGGTTGTAGGCCTCGACGTAGCGCTGGATCAGCTCCCGCTTTTCGGCATTGACCATGGCGACACTCCGGCGATGGGGGCTTCAGTCTGCCCCGGAACAGGCACCGTTGCACAGCTGGCGCAGCGCGGCGTCGCGTTCGGCCTTCGGCTTGCGGGCCAACTGCCGAACGTCAGCGTAGAAAGCGGGCCAGCTGCGCTCCGATCGCGCGAACAGTGCGGCGAACGCGGGCGTCCATTGCTCGTACAGGCCGAACGGAAGCAGGCGGGCGTTGTTGATCGGCGCGGCAACCCAGGCGTCATACCGATGCTCACCCGGCCAATGGCTGTCACGCCACTGCGCATAGCGGACACGGAACGCCGCCAGCTCGCGCTGCTTGCCCGCCTCCATCGTCGCCTGATCGCCACCGTCCGCGTAGACGATTCTCAGCCGGTTGCGCAGGTCGAGCACCAGCCGGGTGAAGCCGTCTTCCATCGCCTGGCGCCGGCCATCCGCGGGCGGCAGTCCGCGCGAGCGGCGCCACTGGCGCAGGCCTTCCTGCTGCACGAAGCTGGCAAACGATTCATTGAACGTCGTGTCGCCCTTCACGTAGACCAGCTGGTGGGCCAGCTCATGGAAGATCGTGCCGTCCAGTTCGTCGTCGTCCCAGCGCAGCATGCTTGACAGGATCGGATCGTCGAACCAGCCCAGGGTCGAATAGGCCGGCACGCCCCCGACCCACACGTCGTCGCCGCGGGCACGCAGCCGCGCCGCATCCTGCTGCGCGGCGACCTCGCTGAACCAGCCCCGGTAGGCGACGCAGCCGGCGATCGGAAAGCACTGCGGCACCGCCTGCACCGAGTAGCGCGGCGTGGCGAACACGTTCCACACCACGTACGGGCGGTCCAGCGAAACATAGGTGGCATAGCTGCGATTGTCCGGCAGCGCGAGTTGCCTGCTGGCGAACGCCCGCGCCTGCTGCGCCAGCCGCAGCCGCGTGGCCAGGGGCGCCGGCGTGGCGGGATCAGCGATCACCTTGTCCAGCGCACGCCGATGGAGAACCAGGCTGCCCTGTCCGTGCGCGGCCTGCGCGTAGTAGCGAAGACTGTTGCAGCCACACGACAAGAGGCTCACCGCAATGACTGCGATGAGCCTCGGCAACAGCCCGCATGCAGAACCGGCAGCGCGCATTCCCTGCCGCTAGTGCCGGGCGTCAGTGGCGATCATTGCCACGCTCACGATGGCCGTGGCTGCCGCCACGCCCGCCTCCGCCACTGCCGTGCGAACGCTGTCCGGAGCCGTGCGAGTCGGAACCACGCCAGCCGGAATCCCGGGAACCCCGGCGATCACCGCCGTGGTATCCGCTGCCGCCGTCGCCCCGATGGCCGCCATCGGAACGCCCCTGCCAATGCCCGGCATGACGATCGTAGTCGCGACGTCCACGGTAGTCGTCGTGCCGGTAGCGCGAACCGCCGTACCAGACGCTGCCCACGCCAACGCTCACACCGGGTGCATAACAGCAACCGTAGTAGCCGCCGCCGTAGCCGTAATAACCGTTGCCGTAGTAGCCACCGTAGTAGGACGGCGCCACGTAGGTGGCGCCGCCGTCGCCGTAGTAGGCATCGCCGGCGTCACCCGAACCACGCACGTAGCTGTAGCCCGGATCGTAGTAGCAGCCCGACAGTGTCGCCGCGGCGACCACCATGAGCAGACCGGATAGAACGCGTTTCATGACCTGTCCCCGCTGTGGATGTGCATCGCCAGACTGCGGCCAACCGCTTGAACGGGCGCTAAAAGCCACCTGCGCGAGAAACCGGCGTTCAACCGCCGGCCATGTCCGCCACCGCGCGCCGGTCATGAACCCTCCGGCCCGGCAGGTGCGACTCAGCTGTTGCTGCGCTTGGCCTGCTCGCCACGTTGCGGTGCCAGCACGCGGCCATCGGAACCCTCGATCTCGCCGGTCGCCGAAGGATGCAGCTCGGCATGACCGCCTCCCGGCTGGGCCGGATTCGCATCCGGCCAGGTCGGTCCCTGGCGCACCCGCTCGTTCTTCGCCTCCAGCAAGGCCTGGATCTTCGCCACGGCGTCTTCCTGGCTGATGTGCTCGATCGGCGCTTCCATCGGCGGCTTGCGGGTGGCGGCCGGCTTCCGCGGCGTGGCCGTCCGAACGGAAGACACGGCCGCGGGTTTCTTCGCGATCGGTTTCTTCGCGGCAGGTTTCCTGGCCATCGGCGCGGGGGCAGCGGCTCGCTTCGCGACCGGCTTCCGGGCCACGGATTTCGCGCCCGCCGGCTTGCGGGCGGCCGGCTTCTTCGCGACGGGCCTTTTTGAAGCCGCCTTCTTCACCGCGGCTTTCCTGACCGGGGCCTTCTTTACCGCGGATTTCTTGGCCGGCGCCTTTTTCGCCACGGGCTTCTTGGCCGCCACCTTCCTGGCTGCGGGTTTCTTCACCGCCGCCTTCTTCGCGGCCGGAACCTTCTTCGTCACCGCCTTCCTGACCGCCGACTTCCCGGCAACCGTCTTCTTCGCGACGGCCTTTTTAGTCACGCCGGTCTTCTTGCCGGGAGCTTTCTTTGCTGCGACCTTGCTGGCTGCCGCCTTGCGCGGAGCTGCCTTGGTGGAGGCGGCAGGTTTGCGGGAAACCGACTTCTTTGCCGCGGACTTCTTGGCAACCAACTTTCTGGACGTGGCCATGCGTTAGTTCTCCTGCGGTGATCGATGACGTAGTGCGTCCCAGTATGCACGCCTCGGCCGCGTCGGGCATTTCGCAATGCAGAAACCGTTCATCATCGGAAGGTCGGTTGCATCAGCGCGCTGAGGAAATGTCCCAGCACGCGTGGCTCGACCAGCAGGGTGAACAACACGCCATAAGCCGCACCCCACAGGTGCGCGCTGTGATTGACGTTGCCCTGTCCGCGCTGGTCCATGTAGATCGAATAACCGGTGTAAAGCACCGCATAGACGATCGCGGGCATCGGGATCACCAGCACGATGATGCGCGACCACGGCGCCAGCAGGACGAAGGAGAACAGCACGGCCGACACCGCCCCGGAAGCGCCCAGGCTGCGATAGTTCGGATTGGCCCGGTTCTTCAGATAGGTCGGCAGGATCGAGACCACCAGGCCACCGATGTAGAACAGCGCAAAACCCAGCGTGCCCAGGCGCGCGGCGAAGAAACTCTCCATCGCCCGGCCGAAAAAGAACAGCGTGACCATGTTGAACAGCAGATGCATGGCATCCGCATGCACCACGCCGTAGGTCACCAGGCGGTGGTATTCGCGCTGGCGGGTGATCGCCGGCGGCCACAGGATCAGGTCGTTCATCAGGCGGCTGTTGTTGAACGCCATGAACGAGACGATGCAGGTGATGGCGATGATGAGCAGGGTGATCAGCATGGACGGTTCCGCGTCGGGCAGCAAAAACACGCATCTTGGGGCCAGCGTCATGGCTTGTCGACTCGACGCGCGGCTTGCCACCGAGCGATGGAAAGCTTCCTCCCCGCCATGGCGCTTATGTGCCGCGCTTGCACCGACATGACGAATCGTTACTGCCGCCGGCCGCGCGCGCCCGCTATCATTCGGCGCTTTACGCGGCGCCTGGCGCCCGATGAACCGAGCTGATGGATGCCATGACCCCGCTCCGCTATCTGCACCTGGACGTCTTCGCGGCCACCGCTGGCGGTGGCAATCATCTGGGCGTGGTGATCGGCGCGGACACCTGGAGTACCGCGGCGATGCAGCGCTTCGCCCGCTGGACCGCCCTGGTCGAGACGACCTTCCTGCTGCCGCCGACCGATCCGAAGGCCAGCTATCGCGTGCGCATTTTCACGCCGCACAAGGAGATCCCGTTCGCCGGCCATCCCAGCATCGGCAGCGCCCATGCCGCACTGGCTTGCGGCCTGGCCGAGCCACGCGACGGGATGCTGTGGCAGGAATGCGGCGCCGGCGTGTTGCCGATCCGCATCGTGGGCCACGGCGAAACACGCGAGCTGCTGCTGCAATCGCCCGGCGAGCGCGTGCTGTCCACCGGACTGGATGCCCATCCCCTGCTACCCGCGGCGCTGGCCGGCATCCGGACCGGCCTGCTGCCGCCCGCCCTGGTCGACGGTGGCCGGCGCTGGTGGCTGGCCGAGGTCGCCGATGAGGCCAGCCTGCGTGGATGGCAGCCGGAACACGCGGCAATCCTGGCGCTGGCCCAGGCGAGCGACAGCATGGGACTATGCGCATTCGCTCGCGCCGACAGCGGGCGGCAACTGGTGGTGCGCGCCTTCCCGGCCGGTGTGGGCATCGTCGAAGATCCCGCGTCCGGTGCGGCCAACGGCCTGATCGCCGCCTACCTCGCCCACGCCGAACCGCACGGACTGCTCGCTCGCGGCTACGAAGTCAGCCAGGGCCGCGAGATCGGCCACGATGCGCGCCTGGTCGTGCACATCGACACCGATGCAATCTGGGTCGGCGGCTGCAGCCGCACCGTGGTCGACGGCAACCTGCACTGGGAAACTTCGCTCTCCTAGAAGCGCAGCGTTCTCAACGCGAAGCGCAGCGTTCTCAGCGCTCGTCCAGATGGGCGCGGCGAGCCGCCACCAGGGCCAGTGCGGACCAGTCGAGTTCCTCGTCGCCGGCAGCCAGTGCCTCCAGCAGGCTGTCGCGCAACACGCCGGCAAACGGCAGCGGCACCCGCGCCGCATCACCCGCAGCGAGAGCCAGCCCGACGTCCTTGTAGCCCAGTGGCAGGGCGAATCCGGCCGGCTTGAAGCGCTGTTCGGCGATCAGCTTGCCGTAGCCCTGATACGCGGGCGCGGCGAACAGCGTATGGGTCATCACCTCGAGGAAATCCGCCGCACCCACGCCGTAGGCACGGGTCAGCGCAGTGGCTTCGGCCATGCTTTCGATGGCGCTGGCGAGCATGAAGTTGCCCGCGATCTTCGCCACGTTCGCACGCTCCGGCGCATCCCCCATCGGCCACACCCTGCTGCCCATCGCCTGCAGCAGTGGCTGCACCTTCTCGATCGCCGCGGGAACACCCGCCGCGAGAATGTTGAGCTTCGCCGCCGCTGCCATGTCCGGCCGGCCGAACACCGGCGCGGCCACGTAGGCCAGCCCGCGCTCTTCGTGGGCTTGCGCCAGTTCCTGCGCCAGCGCCACCGAGATGGTGGCGTGGTTCACATGCACCATGCCCCGATCCATCGCATCGAGCAGGGCGTGTTCCAGGAACACCTCGCGCACGGCCTGGTCGTTGGCCAGCATGCTGCAGAGCACATCGCCCTGGGCGGCGCGATCGGGCGTGCTGGCCACCTTGGCACCCAGTGACGCCAGCGGCGCGCAAGCCGCCTCGGAGCGATTCCACACCGTGACGCTGTGCCCCGCGGCAATCAGGTTGCTGGCCATCGCGCTACCCATGGCACCGAGACCGATGAATCCGACTTTCATGAAACCTTCCTCGACAGGAACCAGCGCGCAGTCAAGCACGCGTCGCGTTCAGGTATCGCGAAACGCCACCGCGGATCGTCTCGCGCGGCGGGCTACTGCAGGCCGGGCAGCGCGTCCAGGCAGCGCTGCCGGCACAGGTAGCGCTTGTTGAGGCCGTGGCTGTCGGACAGGTAGGCCGCGCCGCCGGCGAAGATCTGCCACTGCCGCAACTGCCCCGACATTTTGATCGAACCGCTGTAGCTGCACGGCAGGATCATCGCCTCGTCGTGGAAGGTCTCGCCATCGACTTCGTCGGCCAGCCGGAAATAGGTCGCCACGTCGGCGCGGGTCAGGGTCAGCGAACTGCACATGTCGTGATCGGGCCGCGACGGGTCGATCTGCCGCGCCAGCGAAACCACCTCGACCGCATCGTCGTGGCGCACCGGTGCGCAGGCGATCAGGGCGATGCCCAGCAGCGACGCGACCACAACCGTCTGCAACACGCTCATGGCTTGGCTCCGGTCAGCAGCGACTGCAGCAGCTGCGCACCTTCGGAGACTTCCTTGCGGGCGATCGCGCCGTGGGCGTAGACGTCGCTGAGCAGGTTGAGCTTGAACTGGGCGACCAGGATGTCCACCAGGTATTTCACCGACTTCAGCTGCTCCGGCGTCGGCAGCTCGAACGCCTTGTTCGCGGCCACGAACTTCCCCACCACCTCGATGCCCAGGGAGTCGCTGTTGGCCGGATACCGCTGCGGATAGGTCTTGGCCACTTCATGGCGCGAAAGGTTCTTCGCCCGCGTGCTGAACGACAGGCCTTTCTCGTGGAGCAGCGCGGTGATCGTCTTCAGCTCCTGCGGATCGCAGTTGCTTTCCGCCTGGCAGCGCGCCACCAGGATGCCCACGTGCCAGCAGACCTGGTCGACGCGGGCGGTCTGGTAGATCTTGCCAAGCTTGTCGATCAGGAAATGCGCGCCGGTGGTCTTGCCGCCTTCGTAGGCGCTCAGGGTGCCGGTGGCCGACGAGGAATCGGTACGGTGCAGCACGATCGAGGCGACCGACGTCAGGGCACCATGCTCGATCGACGTGTAGAGCTTCACTTCGACTTCCGGGTCGATCAGCTTGCCGTTTTCCACCGTGGCCATGGCCTGCTTCCCTTGGATGAAGAGCCTGCGTTCCCGGGCATCCAGCGAGCCGCGCCGGGAGATCCTGTCCGGCGATGCTGCGGCCGCGGACCGGGGGCGTCAAGTGACTTGTGCCGAGCGGATCAGGACCCTAGGCCACGGCGCCGGCCGCCTGGCCCGAGGCCCAAGCCCACTGGAAGTTGTAGCCGCCCAGCCAGCCGGTGACATCCACCACTTCGCCGATGAAGTACAGACCGGGTACCCGTTTCGACTGCATGGTGCTGGAGGAGATGCCGTCGGTGTCGACGCCGCCCAGGGTGACCTCGGCGGTGCGATATCCCTCGGTACCGCTGGCGATGATCGGCCAGGCGTTGAGCTGCGTGCCAACCTGCACCAGCTCGGCGTCGCGGTACTGGCGCATCGGCCGATTCTCAAACCACTGCTCGCACAGCCGTTGCGCCAGCCGTTTCGGCAGCAGCTCGCCCAGCACCGTCTTCAACTCGGCCAGCGGTCGCGCCGCGCGCTGTTCGACCAGGTGCGCGCCGACGTCGCTGTCCGGCAACAGGTCGATGCGCAGGTCGTCGCCGGGTTGCCAGTAGGAAGAAATCTGCAGGATCGCCGGCCCGCTGATGCCGCGATGGGTGAACAGCAGGCCGGCGCGAAAACTCTGCCTGCCCACGCGGCTTTCCACCACCGGCAAGGCCACGCCGGCGAGGTCCTGGTAATGCTCCTGATGCTTGCCGCTCAAGGTCAACGGCACCAGGCCGGCGCGCACGGGCAAGACCTGATGGCCGAACTGTCGCGCCAGCTCGTAGCCGAAACCGCTGGCGCCCATGCTGGGAATCGACAGACCGCCGGAGGCCACCACCAGCGATTCGGCATGCACCTCGCCGCGCGCGGTGTGCACGCTGAAACCCTCCGGCGTCTTGCGCACGCGCTGCACGCCGCAGCTCGCCTCCACCGTGACGCCAGCGGCAGCGCATTCGTCCAGCAGCATGCGCACGATCTGTTTCGACGAATCGTCGCAGAACAGCTGGCCCAGTTCCTTCTCGTGGTACGCGATGCGGTGCTTCTCGACCAGGGCGATGAAATCCCACGGCGTGTAACGCGCCAGCGCCGACTTGGCGAAGTGCGGATTGGCCGACAGGTAGTTGGCCGGCGTCGTGCCCATGTTGGTGAAATTGCAGCGCCCGCCGCCGGACATCAGGATCTTCTTGCCGACCTTGTTGGCATGGTCGACCACCAGCACGCGCCGGCCGCGCTGCCCCGCGGCGATCGCGCACATCAGGCCGGCGGCGCCGGCGCCGATGATCAACACGTCCACTTTCACGAATAAGGGTTCCCGCCCGCTGCTGGTTGCGCATTATCGCCCAGTCGCATCGCTTACACTTCCGGGCCTGTTCCCCAGCGAGCCACCGCCATGCCTTCCTTTGACGTGATCTCCGAAGTCGACAAGCACGAACTGACCAATGCGATCGACCAGGCCAACCGCGAGCTGGGCACCCGCTTCGACTTCAAGGGCGTGGACGCGAAGTACGTGCTGGACGATTCGGTGATCACCCAGAGCGCGCCCAGCGACTTCCAGCTGCAGCAGATGCTGGACATCCTGCGCGGTCGCCTGGCCGCCCGGAAGATCGACATCCGCGCGCTGGACATGAGCGAGCCCGAAGTGAACCTGGGCGGCGCGCGGCAGAAGATCACCGTCAAGCAGGGCATCGAGCAGCCGGTGGCGAAGAAGCTGGTGGCCACGTTGAAGGCGGCCAAGCTCAAGGTCGAGGCGCAGATCAACGGCGACAAGCTGCGCGTCAGCGGCAAGAAGCGCGACGACCTGCAGGAAGCGATGGCCGTGCTGCGCAAGGCGGACGTGGAACTGCCGCTGCAGTTCGACAATTTCCGCGATTGATCGGAATCCCTACGCCTTCGACAACAGGCGTCCGCCCATCGCCGCATTGACAGCCACCACGAAGGCCACCGCCGCCGCGTGGGTCAGCAGGTCGGTGGCGGCC
Source organism: Rhodanobacter sp. Root179 (assembly GCF_001428465.1). Classification (NCBI taxonomy): domain Bacteria; kingdom Pseudomonadati; phylum Pseudomonadota; class Gammaproteobacteria; order Lysobacterales; family Rhodanobacteraceae; genus Rhodanobacter; species Rhodanobacter sp. Root179. The sequence continues at coordinate 27,330 of NZ_LMHR01000079.1, forward strand.
GAATCGTAGGCGTGGCAGATCTCCAGCAGGCTGGCCGAGGCGGCCGCGCTGGCCAGGCCGATCAGCACCGCGGTGCGCACCGGTCGCAGCGGGCAGGCGCGGCGCAACAGGACCACCAGCAGCGCCGACAGTGGCACCGAGAAGCTGATGATGAACAGCAGGCAGTCGGCCGACTGATGCAGGCCAGCCACCTCGGTGCCCGGCGCGATCCACGTGCGCAGGCAACCCAGGCCGCTGGCGCCGATCCACAACGCCGCCGCGGGCAGCGGCAGCCATGCCCAGGCACGGCTGCGCCCCGGCACGCCCAGCGCGAACGCCGCCCACGCGCCACTGATCGCCGTCGCCACCGCGCCAAGGCCGGCCCAGGCCAGGTCGGGAGTTGCCGCCCAGCGCAGGCGCATCGGCTGGATGCCGTAATGCATCACCAGCAGCACCGCGATCGCCACCACCGCCAGCAACCATCCCGCCGTGCGCAGCCACGGCGGCAACAGGCGCCGCACCGGCACCAGCTCGGTGCCGAGCCGGTCGATCAGTGCCTCATGCGGTCGCAACTCGGACATGGCCTCAGGGTTCTCCGTGGAAACGTTCGCGCAACGCCTTCAGGGCGCGATGCAGGTTCACTTTCAGTGCGCCGGTGTTGCGCCCGGTCAGCTCGGCCGCCTCGCTGAGCGAGCGCTCACGCAGGCCCAGTTGCTCGATGGCCTCGCGCTGGCCCGGCGGCAACTCGGCGATCGCGTCGCGCAGGCGCTGCGCGCGCTCGTCGCTCTCGGTGGCGGAGCTGGCATCGCCCTCTTCGGCATGGCTGTCGAAGGCGTGTTCGTCGTGCACCTCGCGACTGTCGCGCCGACCGCGGCTGCGCAGGGCGTCGATCGCGCGGCGACTGGCGATCGCGGTCAGCCAGGCGTCGTACGAGCGCGCCGGGTCGTAGGTATGGCGCACCCGATGCACGGTGATCAGGGTTTCCTGCACCACGTCATCCAGATGGTCCGGCGCCACGCCCTGGCGTCGCGCGGCGGCACGGATCAGCGCCACCGAGTCGGCCAGCAGCTTCTCGTAGGCGCGTCGGTCGCCGGCCTGGGCAGCCGCCATCCAGGCCGCCCGACGCTGGTCGGGCGACTCGCTGTCGCGGGCTTCGGTAAAGTCGACTGGCACGATCCGGCAGGGACCCGTCCGCAAACAAAGTCCGCTATCTAGGCCCAACAGGCCGTTGGCAGTCAAGGCTTGCGACATGCGTGCTCCATCGTGTGACCCTCACCCTCTTTCGCCGCATCCGCCGCCCGGGTTACCTCGTAAACCTCGGGTAACCGGCGACAGTCCCCCGGCGAAAGACCAGACAACCACCCACGGATGACATCCCATGCTCGTGTTGATCCTCGCCTATCTCGGCGGCGTCCTGACCATCCTCAGCCCCTGCATCCTGCCGGTGCTGCCGTTCGTGTTCGCCCGATCGGACAAGCCGTTCATGCGCAACGGCTTCCCGATGCTGCTGGGCATGGCGATCACCTTCGCCGGCGTGGCCACGCTGGCGGCGCTCGGCGGCGGCTGGGCGGTGCACGCGAACCAGTACGGCCGGATCATCGCGCTGGTGGTGCTGGCCTTCCTGGGCCTGACCCTGCTGTCCACCCACCTGGCCGAATGGATCACCCGCCCGTTCGTGGCGCTGGGCAATCGCCTGTCGCAACGTTCCGCCACCGACGGCGATTCGATCTGGGGCTCCGCCGGCCTGGGCGTGGCCACCGGCCTGCTGTGGGCGCCGTGCGCGGGGCCGATCCTCGGCCTGCTGCTGACCGGCGCGGCGCTGAATGGCGCCAGCGTGCAGACCACCCTGCTGTTGCTCACCTACGCTGCTGGCGCGGCGACCTCGCTGGGCCTGGCGCTGCTGATCGGCGGCAAGGTGTTCGCCCTGATGAAGCGCTCGCTGGGCGCCGGCGAATGGGTGCGCCGGGCGCTGGGCGCGCTGGTGCTGTGCGGCGTGGCCGCCATCGCGCTGGGTCTGGACACCGGCCTGCTCACCCGGGTGTCGCTGGCCAGCACCGGCGGCATCGAACAGAAACTGATCAACGCCGTGCGCCCCGCGCCTGCTCCCCAGCCGGCGCTGAAGGCCGGTGAACCGCTGCCGGTGGAAGGCACGATGCCGTCGCTGGCCGGCGCCACGCAGTGGCTCAACAGCGCGCCGCTGAGCACCGAATCGCTGCGCGGCAAGGTGGTGCTGGTCGATTTCTGGACCTACTCCTGCATCAACTGCATCCGCTCGCTGCCCTACGTGCGTGGCTGGGCCGACAAGTACAAGGACCACGGCCTGGTGGTGATCGGAGTGCACGCGCCGGAGTTCGCCTTCGAGAAGGACCCGGCCAACGTGGCCAAGGCGGTGAAGGACCTGGGCGTCGACTACCCGGTCGCGCTGGACAACGACTACGCGATCTGGAAAGGCTTCAACAACGAGTACTGGCCCGCGCATTACTTCATCGACACGCAGGGGCAGATTCGCCATCACCACTTCGGCGAAGGCGAGTACCGGCAAAGCGAGGACGTGATCCGCCAGTTGCTCACCGAAGCGGGCCAGAAGAACCTGCCAGGCGGCTACGTCAGCGACGATCATCGCGGTGTCGAGGCGGCCGCTTCGGACGATCCCACCCGTTCGCCGGAAACCTATGTCGGCTACGCCCGCGCCCGCAACTTCGTCGGCGGCCGGGTGGCGCACGACGACGCGCATGACTATCACGCACCGAGCGCGCTGGCGGCCAACCAGTGGTCGCTCGACGGCCGCTGGACGGTACGCGACGAGAATGCCCGGCTGGAGCAGGCCGGCGGCGCCATCGTCTACCGCTTCCGCGGTCGCGACCTGCACCTGGTGCTCGGCCCGGCGGCGGACGGCAAGCCGATCCGCTTCCGCGTCACCATCGACGGCAAGCCGCCCGGCGCCGACCACGGCATGGATACCGATGCCGACGGCAACGGCACGATCGACAGCCAGCGTCTCTATCAGCTGGTGCGCCAAGCCAACGGCAGTGGCGAGCGGCTGTTCGAAATCACCTTCCTCGACCCGGGCGTGCAGGCTTTCGCCTTCACCTTCGGCTGATTCCCCACCCACCGTTCCGGAGGTTGCCATGTCACGACTTGAACAAACCCTCGCGATGGATCGCCGCCGCTTCCTGCGCGCCGCGCTCGGCGGTGGTGCCGTGCTGCTGGCCGGTGGCGGCCTGCTCGCCTCGCGCGTGCGCGCCGCGGCCAGCACGCCGGTCGGCCAGCCCGGCAAGGTGCTGGTGGAAATCTTCGACGACCACGGCCGCGATCTGGGCCCCCGCGAAATACCGCGACTGGTGCTGACCGACGCCCAGTGGCAGCAGCGCCTGCCGCCGGCGTCCTACGACATCATGCGGCGCGACGGCACCGAACGCGCGTTCAGCGGCGAGCACGAGCGCCCCGCCGTGGCCGGCCTGTTCCGCTGCAGGGCGTGCGACACCGCGTTGTACGACGCCGCCACCGAATTCGATTCGGGCACCGGCTGGCCCAGCTTCTGGCAGCCGATCGCCGCGCGCAACGTGATCGAGCAGAGCGACCACCTGTTCGGCATGACCCGCACCGCGATCAGCTGCAAGGGCTGCGACAGCCACCTCGGCCATGTCTTCGACGATGGTCCCGCACCCACCGGCCTGCGCTACTGCATGAACTCGGTGGCGTTGCGTTTCGTTGCGCGCACGGCAAGTTGAGTCAAGCGCGATGTACCGCAGATAACCTGCCGGCGTTTCACCGACGATGCCGTCACGTGGCCTGCGCATACTGCAGGCGACATCCGCCTGCGGGAGATCGCCATGAAACGCCTGGCCCGATTTGCGCTTGCATCATTGTCGCTGGCGTCGTTGTCGCTGGCCGTACCGGCGCTGGCACACGCCGAGGATGGCTACGTCACCGGCAACGTCAATCTTCGCGCCGGCCCCGATTCGGGCTATCCGCTGATCGACGTGATTCCCGCGGGCACCGAGGTGAACGTGCAAGGCTGCACCGAAGGCTGGGAATGGTGCGACGTGATCGTCTACGGCAACCGCGGCTGGGTGGCCGGCAACTACGTCGAATACGAATATCGGGACGGGCCCGTGCTGCTGCCCGCGTACGGAGCCCGGATCGGCATTCCGATCATCACCTTCGTGATCGGCACCTACTGGGACAACCACTACCGCAGCCGCCCGTTCTATCGCGAGCGCGATCGCTGGTATCACCGTCCCATCGTGCATCGACCGCCGCCGCCACCGATGCGCCACCCTTACAGACCGCCGGTGCATGGTGCGCCCGGCTACGGACGTCCGCCGCTCCACCGGCCGGCGGCGCCGCGGCCGGTGCTGCCTCGTCCTGGCCAGTCTCCGCACCCAAGCGGCGACCATCGGCCTGCGCACGACAACGCACCTCGGCCGACCCGGCCGCCCGTCTCGCGGCCGCCGCAGCATGCGACGCCACGACCGACGCCGTCCGGTCGACCGGTGCAGTCCAGCCGTCCCGCACCGCAGAATCGAGCGCCGACGCAGCACCCCACGCAAGCAGCCGGCCATGCTCCACCGGCGCGATCGGATCACGGCAAGCCGAAGCAGAAACAGTCCGACCACCGCAAGGACGAACACCAAGGCCACTGAATCGTCGTGCGTGAACGCGAGTCACCCATGGACATGGGCGGAGGCCTGCAATCTTCCGCCCGTTTCCCCTCGAGCTTTCCCGTGCCGCGCGATCGCATCCCTGCCACGTCCGTCTGCAGACGAGTTCGGACTGCATGCGTCACCGGCTGTCACGCACTCCATGGCCACCAACCGCGACCATGGAGTGCGTAACGATCCGCCGCGCGCTCGAACGGATTGCGCACGCTGATCCCACCGCACACCAGGTAAGCCGGCAGGAACAGCGGCCCCAGAAGCATGTACTGATAGACGTGCGCGCGTTCGTGGTCGGCCAGCGAGATCGCCGGCTCCACGCAGCGGCCGGCGCGATGGGCATAGGTGGCGCACGCCACATCCAGTTGCGGCCCGGTGTGCACGATCACATTGCCCAGCGTCAGCGCGCCGCCCGCGCCCCACGGCCAGCTTCGCACCACCACCGCCCGCTCCCGCCGCTGCCAGCGCATCCGCGCGCCGAACGGGAGCGCGATGCAGCCGAGCAACAGTCCCGCCGCGCTGTTGGGCAAAGTCCACAGCATGCCCAGCGCAAGCAGTCCGATGCGCAGCAGCGACGTTCCAGGCTTGTGGACTCGACTTGGATTCACGCTGGCCAGCCGCCATCTGATCGGCATGGGCGCACGGCGCCTGCCGGAGATCGGAGTTTGCCATGAGTACACCGCTTGCCATTCCCTGCCCGCACTGCAGCGCCCTCAACCGCGTGCCGGCCGACCGCGTGGCCGAGCACCCGAACTGCGGCCGCTGCAAGCAGGCGCTGTTCGAGGGACATCCGGCGGAACTGACCGCGGCGAACTTCGACGCGATCGCCGGCCGCGGCGACCTGCCGGTGCTGGTGGATTTCTGGGCGCCGTGGTGCGGGCCGTGCGTCGGCTTCGCGCCGGTATTCGTGCAGGCCGCCGGCAAGTTCGAGCCGCGCCTGCGGCTGGCCAAGCTGGATACGGAAGCGCAACCGCAGATCGCGGCGCGCTTCAACATCCGCAGCATTCCCACCCTGATCATGTTCAGGCAGGGCCGCGAGATCGCGCGGCAATCCGGCGCACTGAATGCGGCGCAGTTGCAGCAATTCGTCGAGGGTGCGCTGGCGCGCGGCTGATCAGCGCGCCACGGTGCCCGCGGCCTGCCAGCGCAGCCAGTCGATCACCGCGGCCACCGCCGCGCGTGGTTTCGCCGGCGGTCGCACGATCCAGTACGAAGTTCCCAACGGCACGCCGAGTTCGCCGAACGGACGCAGCAGGCTGCCATTCGTGACGTCGTCCGCGGCCAGCCGATGGCGCGCCAACGCCACGCCCTGCCCCTGCATCGCCGCCCGCAACACCAGGTCGGACGAGGTGTAGCGCGCACCGCCCTGCAGCGCGAGCTTCGCCGGTCCGTGCACGCTGCGCCACGCTTCCCATGACGCCTGCGGGTCGCGGTCGTGCAGCAGGCGCAGGCCAGCCAGTTGCGCCGGCTCCGATGGGCGTCCGGACGTCTGCCACAACGTGGGGCTCATCACCGGATACAGCGCATCGTCCATCAGCGCTTCGGCATGCAAGCCCGGCCACGGCCCGGTGCCCATGCGGATCGCCAGGTCGATGCGGCCATCGTCCAGCGCGTCCAGCCGCTGCTCGACCTGCACCGACAGCTCGATCTTCGGGTGCGCCTTTTCCAGCGCGGGCAGGCGCGGCAGCAACCAGCGGATCGCGAACGAGGGCGAGGTGGACAGCGTCACCGCGTGCGCCGGCCGGGTCTCGCGCAACGCGGCCACCGCCTGCTCGATGCCGCGCAGGCCGGCCAGCGTGGCACGCCCCAGCGCCTCGCCCTGCGGCGTGAACACCAGCGCGCCGCGACCGGCCGAGGCGCGCAGCAAGGGCACGCCCAGCCAGCGATCCAGTTCGGTCAGGTGCCGGCTCACCGAGGAGTGCGCCAGGCCCAGCTCGCGCGCGGCGGCGCGCACGCCGCCGTGGGCGTAGACCATGGCGAATGCGCGCAGGGCATTCAGCGGCAACTCGTTCATGGTCGCAATTCTAGACCATAGATTGGACAGCATCGACCACTGGCATGGCCGAGCATGCATGGCATTCGACCATTGCGGAGCACGACCCATGGAGCAACTGCTCGCCGCCGCCGGCCTGCTGTGCGTGGCCGCGATCACGCCCGGCCCGAACAACCTGGTGATCCTGCGCGCAGCCGGAACCGCCGGCATGCGCCGCACGCTGCCGATGATCGCCGGCATCGTGCTCGGCGGCCTGTTGTTGCTGGCGGTGACGGCACTGGGCGCTGCGGCGGCCTTTGCGGCACTCCCGTCGCTGCGACGCTGGATCGCCCTGGCCGGGGCGCTGTATCTGGCCTGGCTCGGTGCTTCGCTGTGCATCGCCGGGATGTCGCCACCAGGCGACACGACGACTTCGTCGCCATTGCCTGCCGGCGCGCTGGGACTGGTCGGCTTCCAGTTCCTCAACCCGAAAAGCTGGCTGCTGGTGCTGACCGTGCTGGCCGCGATGCCGGCCACCGACGCGCACGATTATCTGCTGCTGGTGGCGATGTTCGTGCTGATCCCCACGCTCTGCCTGTGGCTGTGGGCCGCGCTCGGCGCCTCGCTGGCGCGCTGGCTGGCCCGGCCGATCGCGCGACGCGGCGTGGACATCGTCAGCGGCGCCTTGCTGGTCGCCTGCGCCGTGCTGTTGCTGATCAAACCCTGACCTGACCGGAGACTTGCGATGACCTTTCACCCCGCTCCCGCCCGCCGCGTGCTTTGCCTCGCCGGCAGCCTGCGCCGCCAGTCCTGGAACCGTCGCCTGTTGCACGCCGCCGCACTGCAGGGGCCAGCGAGCCTGCAGCTGGACGTCCATGACGCGCTGGCTGCCGTGCCCCTGTTCGACGAGGACCTGGAGTCGCACGATCCGGCCGGTCCGGCCGGCGTGCAGGCGTTGCGTGCCGCGGTGGCCGCCGCGGACGGCCTGGTCATCGCCACGCCCGAGTACAACCAGGCGATCCCTGGCGTGCTGAAGAACGCGCTGGACTGGCTGTCGCGCGAGAGTCCCATCGGCGAGGTGCTCGCCGGCAAGCCGGTCGCCGTGCTCGGCGCCAGCAGCGGCCCGTGGGGCACCCGGCTGGCACAGGCCTCGCTGCGCCAGGTGCTGCACACCTGCGGCGCGCTGGTGATGCCGGCGCCGAGCCTGTTCGTGGCCCGCGCCGCCGAGCGCTTCGATGCCCAGGGCTGGCTCACCGACACCGCCACGCTGCAATCGCTGCAGTCCTTCCTGCTGGGCTTCGACTCATGGATGGAACGCGTGGCGCCGCCGGCTACGCTGGAGCAGCCGCGAGCCATGCCGGGCTGAGCCATGGCTGCGCCCACCCATGCCTTTCAGCACACTCGGCGCAACTGCCGCGCGTTTAGGCTTCGGTCTTTACGTCCGAGGAGAGGCCTGTGCGCAAGTCCCTGCCGTTCGCCCTGATGGTCGCCCTGCTGTTGCCTGGATTCACCACCCCGGCCGCCGCGGCCGACAGCGACAAGCCGGCGGCGAGCGCCCAGGCGGCGGGCAAGGATGGCTTCCAGCTGCCGCCGTTCCCCGCCGACGCGCACGTGACGCAAACCGCCACGGTCGACGGCCGCACGCTCAAGTACACGGTCACCGTCGGCTCGCTGCCGGTGCGCGACGAGAAAGGCAAGACCACCGGCGAGGTGGTGTTCACCGCCTACACCATGGCCGGCAACGACCGGCCGGTGACGTTTGCGCTGAACGGCGGCCCGGGCGCCTCGTCGGTCTACCTCAACCTGGGCGCGATCGGCCCGAAGAAGGTGGACTTCGGCGTCGAGGGCGACTCGCCGTCCGAGCGCCCCACTCTGCACGACAACCCCGGCACCTGGCTGGGCTTCACCGACCTGGTCTTCATCGACCCGATCGGCACCGGCTACAGCCGCGCGCTGGTCGATGACAAGGAGGCAACGAAGCAGTTCTACAGCACCGACGTCGACATCAAGTACCTGTCACGGATCATGTACGACTGGCTGGTGAAGAACGGCCGCATGGATGCGCGCAAGTACTACGTGGGCGAAAGCTACGGCGGTTTCCGCGGCCCGCGCATCACCGAATACATGCAGACCCAGCTGGGCGTGGCGATGAGCGGCGTGACGCTGATCTCGCCGTATCTCGACCCCGGCGCATGGAGCGACGACACCGTCTCGCCGCTGCCGTGGATGACTACCCTACCGTCGATCGCGGCGGCGCACCTGGAGCGCGAAGGCAAGCTCAGCGCCGAGACGATGGCGCCGATCATCGCCTATACGCGCGGCGAGTACGCCACCACCCTGATGAAGGGACGTTCCGACCCGGCCGCCACCGAAGCGATGATCCGCAAGGTCACCGAGCTGACCGGGCTGGACCCGCTGTTCGTCAAGCGCTCCGGCGGCCGCCTCGAAACCCAGGCCTACCTGCGCGAGGTGTATCGCGCCGAGGGCAAGCTGGGCAGCCGCTACGATTCCAACGTCACCGCGTGGGACCCGTTCCCGTACGCGCCGCGCCAGCAGACCGGCGACCCGATCCTCAACGGGATCATCGCGCCGACCACCACGGCAATGGTCCACTTCGTCACGCAGACCGTGGGCTGGAAGGTCGACGGCCGCTACAACGCGCTCAGCTACGAAGTGAACCGCCTGTGGCACGAGGACGACGACGCACAGGAGGGCTCGGTGAAGGAACTGCGCCAGGCCGTGGCCAACGACCCCGGCCTGCGCGTGCTGATCGCCCACGGCTGGGACGACCTGTCCTGCCCGTTCATGGTCTCGGTGCTGGCCGTCGACCAGATGCCGGCGATGGGCGACCCGTCGCGCGTGCAGGTCAAGGAATACCCGGGCGGCCACATGTTCTACGCCCGGCCCGACAGCCAGGCCGCGCTGACCGCCGACGTGAAGCAGCTCTACGGCGTGAAGTGATCCCTGGAGGCGGGCCGGCTTCGCGCCGGCCCGTCGCCGCTCAGCGCGCCACGGCGCTGGCGCGCACCAGGTATTGCACGCTGAACATCCGCTGCGGGTCCAGCCAGGTGCGCATCACCGCCAGCCCGGCCTTTTCGGCCAGGGCGGCGAAGTCTTCCAGCGAGTACTTGCAGCTGTATTCGACCTGGATCACTTCTTCGGCGCGGAAACCCACCTTGCTGCTGCCGATCTTCACCTGCTGCTCGCGGCTGCTGACGATATGCGTCTCGATGCGGCCGGCCATCGGGTTGTAGCGCGCGTGGTGGCGAAAGGCTGAAAGATCGAAATCGCTGCCGATCTCGCGGTTCAGCCGCGCCAGCATGTTCAGCGTGAACTCGGCGGTGACGCCGGCGCGATCGTTGTAGGCCGCTTCCATCTGCGCAACGTCCTTCTTCAGGTCCACGCCGATCAGGATGCCGCCCGCGTCGCCCATCTCGTTGCGCATCTTGCGCAACAGGTCCACCGCGTCGCGCGCCTCGAAATTGCCGATGGTGGAACCGGGGAAATACAGCACCGTCCGGCGCGGTGCGCGCGGCGGGATCGGCAGGCGCAAGGGCTTGCTGAAATCCGCACACAACGGCTGCAGCGGCAGCTGCGGGAACTCCAGGGCGAGCCTGCGCACGCTCTCGTTCAACGGCGCTGGCGAGATCTCGACGGGCACGTACGACACCGGGTCGTGCATCTCGCGCAACAGCATGCGGGTCTTCAAGCCGCTGCCGCTGCCGTATTCGACCAGCCTCACCTCGCTGCCCAGGCTGTCGGCGACGCTGGCGGCGTGTTCGTCCATCAGGGCGACTTCGCAGCGGGTCAGGTAATACTCGGGCTGTTCGCAGATCTGCTCGAACAGGGCCGAGCCACGCTCGTCGTAGAACAGCCACGAAGGCAGGCGCTTGAGTTTCAGGCCCAGGCCGTGCCGGGCGATCGCCAGCAGGTCGTTCAGTGGCGGGCGGCGATCGTCGTCGCCGGTACTGCAGGGTTGTACGCTGCTCATCGATCCTGTCCCAGTCGCAGCCCGGCAAACTGCCAGCGGGCGTGTGGCGGAAAAAAATTGCGGTAGGTGGCGCGCAGATGGTCGCGCGGCGTGGCGCACGAACCGCCCCGCAGCACCCACTGCCCGCACATGAACTTGCCGTTGTATTCGCCCAGCGAACCGGGCAGCGGGCGAAAGCCCGGGTAACTGATGTAGGGTGAGGCGGTCCACTCCCACACGTCGCCAAACATCTGCAGCAGCCCCTCGCCAGCCACGGCTGGCTGCGGCTGGCAGCGTCCCTGGTCCTGCAGGTTGCCGTGCACCGGCAGGCCCTGCGCGGCCGACTCCCATTCCGCTTCCGTGGGCAGTCGTGCGCCGGCCCAGCGCGCGAACGCCTCGGCCTCGAAATAGCTCAGGTGGCAGACCGGCTCCTGCGGATCGATCGCGCGCACGCCGGCCAGGGTGAACTCGCTGGCCAGGTCGTCCTGCCAGTAGATCGGATGCTGCCAGCCCTCGCGCTGCACCGTGGCCCAGCCTTCGGACAGCCACAGACCGGGCTCGCGATAACCGCCTTCGCGGACGAAGGCCAGGTACTCGGCATTGGTCACCAGCCGGTTGGCCAGCGCATGCGGCTGCAGCAGGGTCCGGTGGCGTGGGGTTTCGTTGTCGAAGGCGAAACCCTCGCCGCGATGGCCGATCTCGACGATGCCCTCGCCGCCATCGATGTAGCGCAGCGGCACGGCCTTCGCGCCAGCCTCGGCGAGGATCGGCGCGCGATATGCGGGCTGCAGCGGATTGCACCAGAACGCGTGCTTGATGTCGGTCAGCAGGAGTTCCTGGTGCTGCTGCTCGTGATGCAGGCCCAGTTCGATCAGCGAGGACAGTTCGGCGTCGTCCTGGCGGGCCAGCAGGTCGGCCACCATGTTGTCGATGCGCCTGCGGTAGTCGCGCACCTCGTCCAGCGAGGGGCGCGACAGCAGCCCGCGTTGCGGTCGCGCATGCATCGGCCCGACCGACTGGTAGTAGGAATTGAACAGGTAATGCCACGCCGGATCACGGGGCCGATAAGCCGGGTCGCGCCCCAGCACGAACTGTTCGAAAAACCAGGTCGTGTGGGCCAGGTGCCATTTGCCGGGGCTGGCATCGGGCATCGATTGCAGCTGCAGGTCTTCGGCGCTGAGGTTGGCGCAAAGTTCCAGGCTGCGCCCGCGCACCTTGCCGAAGCGGCTGCCGATGTCTTCCGCCGCCAGCGTTCGCGAGGCCATCAGCCGGCCCTCCGGGACGACGTCCCGGTGCCAGCGTGGAAACGGGAGTCGGTGATGTAGTCTCGGGTCACATGCATATTCCCCAGCATGGCGGATCAACCGTTCACTTCTTGTGACAAGAGTATCGCGGATACTCCGTCTGCTCTCCCCATGCCGGCACATCGCGGCATGCAGCTGCCGTGGCTGGATCACGGTTCGCACCATCCCGAGAAAGCGAGGCACGTCCGATGAAACTGATCCTCCCCCTGATGATGCTTGCCCTTGCCGCCGGCGCGGGTACCGCGCAGGCGGCCGACAAGGCGGCCCATCCGCCCCTGCCCGCCGGCGAGTGCATCGACACGACCCAGATCAACGAATGGCACATCGTGGATGCACGCACCGCAATCGTGCGCACGGGCCCGAAGCGCTACCTGGTCGAATTGCGCCATGACTGCCCGCGGCTGGGCATGGTGCCAGCGGGACTGAGGTTCCGCCCCAACCGCTCCAATGCCATCAACAATCGAGGGCGCATCTGCGGCGAGACGGGCGAGACCGTGCGCTCGCGCCAGCAGCCGCCGTGCGCGATCGATTCGGTCAGCCGGATCGACAAGCAGCGCTTCGACGAGCTCAGCGCCAGGGCGAAGCGTCACGGCAGCGGCGCGGAACAGCCCACGACCTTGCCCGCCCACTGACAGAAGCATCCCGCAAAACGACAGGGGCCCGGATGACCGGGCCCCTGTTCAAGCGCTTTCAGCGATGAGCGCGATCAATCGTCGCCGTAGCCATCGTCGCGGATGTAGCGCGTCTGGTACGGGTCGTCGTAGACCACGGTGCGCGTCTCCACCACGCGACGGGTGACCACCGGCTCCTCACGGTAGATCACGGTGCGCGGCTCGCGATAGACCGGCGCGTCGTAATACACCGGCGCCGGGCGCAAGGCGTTGTCGACCAGGCCGATCACGGCGCCCGTGACGATCGCGCCGGCGATCCAGCGACCGCCGCTCCAGTGACCACCGCCGTGACGGTAATAGCCACCGTGATAGCCGCCATGGTAGCCACCGTGATAACCGCCGCCATGGTAGCCATGTCCGCGCGCCGACGCGCTCAGCGGCATCGCCACCGCCGCTGCAACCGCCAGGCCGATGGCCCCCAGCTTGCCTGCACCACTGAAACGTCGAGTCATGAGTGTTCTCCGTTGTACGGGCAGATGCTCGTCGGATCAGGCTTAATGTGCACTGAAGGGTTCACTTTTTGATGCGGGCGCTGTCCCAGGGATTGATGCCCGGATCGGCCTTGCGTCGCCGCAACAGCCAGCAGCCGTGGATGTCGGCGCGGCGGGCGAAGTCGAACGGGATGCTGGGCGCGCTCCAGTCCTCGATCTCGAAGTACGTTTCCAGCGCCTCCCGGTCCAGCTTGAAGCGGCGGAAGTTGTTGGAGAACACGATCACGCCGTCGCGGGTCAGCCGCTCGTTGCAGGCTTCCAACAGCTTCACGTGATCGCGCTGCACGTCGAAATCCTCGGCGCGCTTGGAGTTCGAGAACGTGGGCGGGTCGACGAAGATCAACCCGTAATGGCCGCGGTCGCGCTGCAGGAATTCCAGCGCGTCGAATTGCATCAGCCGGTGGTCGACACCGGTGAAACCGTTCAGCGCCAGGTTGCGCGAAGCCCACTCCAGGTAAGTCGCCGACAGGTCGACGCTGGTGGTTTCCAGCGCGCCGCCCGCCGCCGCATGCACGCTGGCGGTGGCGGTATAGGCGAACAGGTTGAGGAAGCATTTCCCGTGGGCCAGCTCGCGCACCTTGCCGCGCACCAGGCGGTGGTCGAGGAACAATCCCGTATCGAGATAGTCGGTGAGGTTGACCAGCAGCTTCAGACCGTCCTCGTCCACTTCGATGAACTCGTTGCGCTGGTCCATCTGGCCGTATTTCGAACCACCCTTGCCGCGCTCGCGGGTCTTCAGCGCGATGCGTTCGCGCGGCACGCCGAGCACTTCGCCGGCGACCCGTGCGATCTCGCGCATGCGCAGGCGGGCCACGTCGGCGGGCACATCGGCCGGCGCGCGGTACTCCTGGATGTGCAGGTGGTCATCGCCATGCGTGTCGCCGTAGACGTCGATGGCGGCGGCGTACTCGGGCAGGTCCTGGTCGTAGGCGCGCCAGCAGTGGATGCCCTCGCGGGCCAGCCGCTTGCGCAGGTGCCGGACGTTCTTTTCCAGCCGATTCTTCAGCATCTGCGCGCCGGGAGACAACGGCTTCGCTTCACGCGGCTGCTCGTCGCGCGGCTTCAGGTCGAACGTCAGCAGCACGGTTTCCAGCGCGCCGTTGTACAGCGCGTAACGCTTTTCGGCATGCAGTTGCATCGCGCGGCCCAGTTCGACGTCGCCGGCCAGCACGGCGGCGCGCCAGCCGCTGAAACGCTGGCGCAAGGTGTCGCCCAGCGCGCGGTACAGCTTCGGCATCTCGGCGCGATCGCCGAGGCGCTCGCCGTACGGCGGATTGGTGATCACCAGGCCGTGTTCGACGCCGGACGGTGGCGCGGCGCGCGTCATGTCCTGCTTGTCCAGGGTGAAGAAACCCGCCACGCCCGCTTCCTGCGCATTGCGTTTGGCCGTCTGCACCATGCGCGGGTCGGCGTCGCTGCCGAAGAACACGCTGCGCAGCGTGCGCAGGCCGTTCTCGGCGCGCTGCTTCGCCTCGTCCAGCAGGCCGCGCCACAGCGCGATGTCGTGCTGCTGCCAGCCGAGGAAACCGAAGTATTCGCGGCGCAGGCCCGGCGCCACGTCGGCGGCCATCAGCGCGCCCTCGATCAGCAAGGTGCCCGAACCGCACATCGGATCGAGCAGCGCGCCGCCGGCCGCGTAGACTTCCGGCCAGCGCCCGCGCAGCAGCATCGCCGCGGCGAGGTTTTCCTTCAGCGGCGCCTCGCCCTGCTCCTCGCGCCAGCCGCGGCGGTGCAGCGGCGAGCCGGCGAGATCGAGCGACACGGTGGCGCGGTCGCGGCGCAGACGCAGGTTGATGCGGATGTCCGGCTCGTCGGTGTCGATGTCCGGACGCGAACCGTCGCGCTGGCGGAACTGGTCGACCACGGCGTCCTTGGTACGCAGGCCGATGAACTGGCTGTGGTTGAGCTTGCTCATCGCGGTGCCGGCATCCACCGCGAAGGTGGCATGCGCGGCCAGGTGTTCACTCCAGTCGATGCCCTGCACGCCGCGGTACAGCGCGTCGTCGTCGGCCGCGTCGAACTCGGCCAGCGGCAGCAGGATGCGGCTGGCCAGGCGCGACCACAGGCAGGCCTTGTAGGCGGTTTCGAGCGTGCCGGAAAAATGCGCGCCGGCCAGCGCCTCGCGCACGTCGCCGGCGCCAATGGCGACCAGTTCGTCGCGCAGCAGGTATTCCATGCCCTTGGGGCAGGTGGCGAAGAACGCGCGCGTTGCCGAGGTGTTCATGCGGCGGCCTGCTGGTCGAGCAACAGCCGGAACTGGGCGCTGATCGTGTCCATGCTGGCAGCCAGTCGGTGATCGTCGTCCAGCACCAGCAGCGGCAGGCGCCGCCGCGCGGCGAACGCGTGCACGCCGGCCAGCGGGCAGACATCGTCGCGCCAGCCGTGAATCAGCATGGCGGCACCGTCGGTGCGCAAGTCAAAGCGGCGCGCATAGCCGGGGATTTCGCTGGGGGTGGCCAGCAGCAACAGCCCGGCCACCGGCACCTCCAGCGAGACCAGTCCGGAAACGAACGCGCCCATGCTGGAACCGACCAGCAGCGGCGGCGCGTCGAGCGCCTCGATGGTGGCGCGCAGGCGGGCGATCCGCGGTGCCACCGAGCCGGCATGGCCGCGGCTGTCGTCGGCGCGGTAGTCCGGCCGCTGCGTGCGCCAGCCCAGCGACTCGGCCAGTGCGGCCAGCGCGCTGACCTTGGTCGCCTCGGGGCTCGAATCCGAACCGTGCGAAAGAATGATCTGGCCGCGCATGGCGGTCTCCATGAAAGTGCTCGAAGCAAGGCACGCATGGTAACAGGCGGCGTTTCCGCCGCGGCCGCGGCACGTGCGAAACTGCCGCGCATGAGCCTGACCATCCACGACCAGCCCCTGCCCTACGTCGACCTGCTGCCCGAGCGCCCCGCCGCGGCGGTGGAGCTGGTGGTGATCCACTGCACCGAGCTGCCGGACCTGGCCATCGCCCGCGAATACGGCGAGCGCGTGCTGCACCCCAGCGGCGCCGGCAACAGCGGCCACTATTACATCGACCGCGATGGCGCGGTGTACCGCTACGTGCCCGGCACCCGCGTGGCCAACCACGTGCGCGGGCACAACCCGAACTCGATCGGCATCGAGCTGGTGAACCTGGGCCGCTATCCGCACTGGTGGGATTCGCGCCAGCAGCAGATGACCGAGCCTTACACCGATGCCCAGATCACCGCGTTGCGCGCCCTGCTGGCCGAGCTGCGCCGGGATTTCCCGAACCTGCGCCAGATCGCCGGCCATGAACAGCTGGACACGGACCTGATGCCGGCCAGCGACGATCCCGCCATCCGGATCCACCGCAAGCTCGATCCCGGCCCGTTGTTTCCGTGGGCCGAGGTGCTCGAAGCTTGCGGCCTGAACCGGCCGGCGGTGCCGTAAGCGCGGCCGGCGCCCGCTATAATCGCGGGCTTACGTCCCCGCGAGTCCGACTCCATGTCACCCAACCACGTCACCGAACTGGTCGAGCTGCTGCAGCTCGAGCGACTGGAAGACAACCTGTTCCGGGGCCAGAGCCGCGACATCGGCACCCGCTTCGTGTTCGGCGGCCAGGTGCTGGGACAGGCCTTGTCGGCTGCCCAGCAGACGGTCGATCCGGCCCGCGAGGCGCATTCGCTGCACGCGTATTTCCTGCGCGCCGGCGACATCCGCGCGCCGATCGTCTACAGCGTCGAACGCACCCGCGATGGCGGCACGTTCTCCTCGCGGCGGGTGGTGGCGATCCAGCATGGCCAGCCGATCCTGAACGGTTCGATCTCGTTCCAGGTGCCGGAAACAGGCGTCGAACACCAGACCTCGATGCCCGAGGTGCCGGCGCCCGAAGACATCGAGCCGATGCATCCGCTGCCGCCGGATGAACTGGCCCGCCTGCCGGTGAAACTGCAGCGCTGGCTCGGCATCGACGGCCCGTTCGAGTTCCGCCAGGTGTGGCCCCGCGACGAGCTGCATCCGGTGAAGCGTCCGCCAATCCAGCACATCTGGTTCCGGCTGACCTCGCCGATCGACGACTCGGCGATCCTGCACCGCGCGCTGCTGGCGTATGCCTCGGATTTCCACCTGATCGGCACCGCCACGCTGCCGCACGGCATCTCGTACATGACCCACAACGTGCAGATGGCCAGCCTCGACCACGCGCTGTGGTTCCACCGTCCGTTCCGCGTCGACGAATGGCTGCTGTACACCTTCGACAGCCCCACCGCCCAAGGCGGCCGCGGGCTCGCGCGCGGACAGATCTTCAGCCGCGACGGGCACCTGGTCGCCTCCACCGCGCAGGAAGGCCTGATCCGCGTGCGCAACGACTGATCGCGTAGACTCCCGCCCATGCGCCAGATCTATACCTCTCCCCGCGAGCAGAACATCGATACCGTGGTCGCCCTGATGGCCGAGCACGGCATCGAGGCCACGGTGTCCAACCGCTCCAACTACAACCGCTCCAGCTGGCAGCGTTTCAGTTACTCGCAGCGCCAGGAAGATCGCAGCCGCTGGCCCCAGGTGTGGATCACCAGCGCCGACGATTACACCCGCGCCCGCGCCCTGCTGCGCGAGATCGGCATCGAGCCGGTGGTCCGTTATGGCGAGGAGCTGGCTGCTGCACGCAACCCCACCCCGATGGACCGGCGCAGGCTTACCGTCGCCCGGGTGCGCCGCATCGTGCTGCTGGTGGTGCTCGGCGTGGCGGCGGTGGCGATGCTGCGCAATCTGCACGTGTTCTGAATCGACCACGTGCGGCGCCGCCTGCCGCGGCATAGAATCGGTCCATGCGCCGATCCGACCAAGTCCGGCTGTTCCAGACGCTGCCCCATGCGTGCGGCTATTACGCCGACCGCACAGCGCAGAACCTGGTGCTCGATCCGGCCGCGCCCAACCTGGACCAACTTTACGGCCCCGCGCTGGAACGCGGCTTTCGCCGCGCCGGCGGCCACCTGTATTTCCCCCATTGCGCCAGCTGCCGCGCCTGCACGCCGTGCCGCATCGACGTGGCGAACTTCCAGCCGGACCGCAGCCAGCGCCGCTGCCTGCAGCGCAACACCGACGTGGTCGTCACCGAATGCATCCCCGGTTACAACCGCGAACGCCATGCGCTCTACGAGCGCTACCTGCACAGCCGGCATGCCGGCGGCGGCATGGACGACGCCGAGGCCAGCGACTTCCGCCGCTTCCTCACCGCGCCGTGGAGCCCCACCGTGTTCATGGAGTTGCGCGCGGGGCCACGCCTGCTGGCCGTGGCGGTGACCGACATCTGCCTCAACGGCATTTCCGCCGTCTACACCTTCTACGAGCCGGAGGAAGCCGGGCGCAGCCTCGGCACCTTCGCGATCCTGCAACAGGTGGAACTCGCCCGGCGCCGCGGCATCCCGTGGCTGTACCTGGGCTTCTGGATCGACGGCCACCCGAAGATGGATTACAAGCGGCGCTTCAAGCCGCTGCAGATCCGCACGGCCCAAGGCTGGACCGACATGCCATAGGACGGGCAGTCCGTCCTACGAAGGCTCTCGCTGCGGGTACGGAAACAGCTTCTCCAGCGGAATCGACAAACCGTCGTCGCCGACCACGCGGCAATGCCCGCGATTGAGCTGGCGCGGTTCGCTGACGCCGCAGCTGTGGGCGATGATGCCCACTTCGTGCATCACGTTCTTCGCGTAATGGAATACCCGCTCGGCCTTGTCGGTGACCACCAGGCCACGCTGCAGTTTCGGATTCTGCGTGGTGATGCCGGTGGGACAGGTGTTGCGGTTGCACTGCAGCGACTGGATGCAGCCCAGCGCCAGCATGAAGCCGCGCGCCGAATTGACAAAGTCCGCACCGATCGACAACGCCCACGCCACGTCGTAGGCGGTGATGCACTTGCCCGAGCAGACCACCTTGATGCGTTCGCGCAGGCCCTTGACGATCAGCATGTCGATCAGCGCCGGCAGCGCCTCGTGCAGCGGCAGGCCCACGCCTTCCATCAGGGTCTGCGGCGCGGCGCCGGTGCCGCCCTCGGAGCCGTCGACGATGATGAAGTCGGGCGCGCTCCCGATGCCGCGCCGATGCACTTCATCGCACAGCTCGCCGATCCATTCGGCGCCACCCAGCACCGCCTTGAAGCCCACCGGCTTGCCGGTGAGCTCGCGGATGTGGGCGATGCTGTCCATCAGCTGCGCGACGTTGCCGATGTCCAGATGGCGGTTCGGGCTTTGCGAATCCTCGCCGACCGGAATGCCGCGGATCGCCGCGATCTCGGCGGTGACCTTGGCGCCGGGCAGCAGGCCGCCCATGCCGGGCTTGGCGCCCTGGCCCAGCTTGATGCTGACCATCTTCACCTGCGGGTGCGCGCAAATCGCCAGCAGCTTCTCGTCGTCGAGCTTGCCGTCCGGCGTGCGCACGCCGTACTTGGCCGTGCCGATCTCGAAGATGATGTCGCAGCCGCCTTCCAGGTGATACGGCGCCAGGCCGCCTTCGCCGGTGTCCATCCAGATGCCGGCCTTGGCCGCGCCGCGCGACAGTGCCCGCACCGCCGGCGCCGACAGTGCGCCGAAGCTCATCGCGGAAATATTGAAGAACGCGGCGTGGCTGTACGGCTCGCGCGCGTACGGGCCGATCGTCACCGGCACCGGCTCGACATGATCGGTGCCCAGGTCGGGGAACGGCGCATTGACGAAGAACGGCACGCCTTCGGCCCGCAAGTCACGGCTGGAACCGAACGCGTTGGTGTTGTCCACGTTCTTCGCCGCGCGATACACCCAGGTGCGCTGGGCGCGGTTGAACGGCATTTCCTCGCGGTCGCTGGAATACAGGTATTGGCGGAAGAACTCGCCCAGGTGCAGGAACCAGTAGCGGAAGTGCCCGATCACCGGGAAGTTGCGCAGCACCGCGTTGCCGGTCTGGTTGCGGTCGACCACCCAGGTCGCCAGCAGCACCACCACCGCCAGCGCCAGCAACAGCAGCGCGAACGCCGCCGCCAGCTCGACCACCACCACCAGCCAGTGCGCGAATCCGCCTGATTCCATCCTTGCCTCTCCCCGATCAAGGGCTCGCCGTCAGCGCGAGCGGTTACGACTGGAAAACCGTCGTCGATAGCGCAGAGCCTATCGCATCGGATCGCGGCATTCTTCCGATCACAACTCGATGCGCAGTTTTCCGGCGGCGCGCACGGCCTTGCCCACTGCTTCGTTCAGCGTGCCGGCCCGCGCCAGCGCCACCGCCATGCGCCGGCGCCCTCTCACCTCAGGCTTGCCGAAGAGCCGCAGTTGCGTGTCCGGCTCGGCCAGCGCCTCGGCCACGCCGTGGTAGCGCGGTCCCGCGCCCTCGCCTTCGACCAGCACCGCGCACGAGGCCGACGGCCCGTACTGGTGGATCACCGGGATCGGCAGTCCCAGGATCGCCCGCGCATGCAGCGCGAACTCGGAAAACTCCTGCGAGATCAGGGTGACCAGGCCGGTGTCGTGGGGTCGCGGACTGACCTCGGAGAAGATCACCGCATCGCCCTTGACGAAGAACTCCACGCCGAACACGCCCCAGCCGCCCAGCGCGCCGGTGACCGCCGCGGCCTGGCGCTGCGCCTCGGCCAGCGCGGCATCGCTCATCGGCTGCGGCTGCCACGACTCGCGGTAGTCACCGTCTTCCTGGCGGTGGCCGATCGGCGCGCAGAAGCTGACGCCATCGGTATGCCGCACGGTGAGCATGGTGATCTCGTAATCGAAATCGACGAAGCCCTCGACGATCACCCGGCCCTTGCCCGCGCGCCCGCCGGACTGGGCGTAATCCCACGCCTGCTGCAGTTCGTCGTCGCCGCGCACCACGCTCTGGCCCTTGCCGGAGGAACTCATCACCGGCTTGACCACGAACGGATAGCCGATCGCGGCGGCTGCGGCGCGGTACTGCGCCTCATCGTCGCAGAAGCGGTACGGCGAAGTCGGCAGTTGCAGCTCCTCGGCGGCGAGCTTGCGGATGCCTTCGCGGTCCATCGTCAGCCAGGCGGCACGGGCGGTCGGGATCACCCGCTGTCCTTCCTTCTCCAGCTCGATCAGGGTCGGCGTGTGGATCGCCTCGATCTCCGGCACCACCAGATCGGGCTTTTCCAGCTCGATCACCGCACGCAGCGCCTTGCCATCCAGCATGTCGATCACGTGGCTGCGATGAGCCACCTGCATGGCCGGCGCATTGGCGTAGCGATCCACCGCGATCACCTCGACCGCGTAACGCTGCAGTTCGATCGCCACTTCCTTCCCCAGCTCGCCGGAGCCCAGCAGCAGAACGCGCAGCGCGTGGTCGGAATGGGGCGTGCCGAAAGGCTTCATCGGGTTCTCCGGTGCGGACAAACCGGCATTGTAAGCGGCCGCCCGGGTCGTCGACCGCCGTCCCTGCCGGGATCACGAAGGGTCACTTGCGCTTGATATCATTTTGATATCTAATCATCTCACCTCAGGGAGACTCCTCATGAACGAACACAATGGCTTTTCCGTCGCCGGCATCCCTTTCGTAGGGTTGTGCCTGGTACTGGCCGGGATCGGCGTGGCACTGGTGGTATCCGCCATCCACGGTCATCCGGATGCCCCTCCGCTGTTCCAGGTGTTCACCGGCGTGATCCTGCTGGCGATCGACAGCTTCATGCTCAAGGGCTTCTTCCAGGTTGCCCCGAATGAAGGCCAGGTCCTGCAGTTGTTCGGCAAGTACGCCGGCACCGTGCGCCACGAGGGCCTGCGCTGGACCAATCCGTTCTACAGCCGCCAGCGCATCTCGCTGCGCGTGCGCAACTTCGAGAGCGGCAAGCTGAAGGTCAACGACAACGACGGCAACCCGATCGAGATCGGCGCCGTGGTGGTATGGCAGGTGCTGGACACGGCCGAGGCGGTGTTCTGCGTCGACGACTACGAAAACTACGTGCACATCCAGAGCGAATCCGCGCTGCGGCAGATGGCGCAGAGCTACCCCTACGACGCCCACGAGGACGGCAAGCCCTCGCTGCGCAGCCACGGCGACGAGATCAACACGCACCTGCGCGACGAGATCCAGACCCGCCTGGGCAAGGCCGGCGTGCAGGTGGTGGAAGCGCGCATCAGCCACCTTGCCTACGCCCAGGAAATCGCCCAGGCGATGCTGCAGCGGCAACAGGCCGGTGCGATCATCGCCGCCCGCACGAAAATCGTCGAAGGCGCGGTGAGCATGGTCGAGATGGCGCTGGACCAGCTCAGCCAGCGCGGCGTGGTGAACCTGGACGAAGAGCGCAAGGCGGCGATGGTCAGCAACCTGCTGGTGGTGCTGTGCGGCGAGCGCGGCACCCAGCCGGTGCTGAACACCGGCACGCTGTACTGAGGGGATGGTCATGGGCAGCCTCATCGCCATCCTGCTGATCGTGTTCATTGCGAGCCACGCCGCAAGGCGTGGACGCCTGCGGCGCTGAGCCGGCATGGCCGCCGAAAAAAAAGCCTATCCGCTGCGCATCAACGCCGTCGTGCTGGACGCGATGCAGCGCTGGTCCGATGACGAACTGCGCAGCCTCAACGCACAGATCGAATACGTGCTGCGCGAGGCGCTGCGCAAGGCTGGCCGCCTGAAAGGCAACCCCGGCACGGCCGCGGTCGACCACGACCCGGACTGACCTCCACTGCAAGAGCATCACTCCATGCCAACCATCGCGCCCGCCGCCCTGCCCGTCAAGGGGCCCCATCTGAAGCTCGCCATGCTGCTCGGCGTGGCCGGTTTGCTGTCCACCCTGGCGCTGTGGCCGTATCTGCTGGTGCTGATGCCGCAGAAACTGGCTGCACTGCCCTTGCCCCTGCCGGTCGTGGTGGCGGCGCAGACGATCCAGGCTGGCGTGATGTGCTGGCTGCTCGCCTGGCTCGGCTTGTACCTGGGCGCGCCGCACGGACTGGATGCACCGTGGCTGCGCAGTCGGGTCTATCGGCGTCCGCTCGAACCGGGGCGGCCCGCGCGCTGGGGCCTGGCCATGTCGCTCGGCGCGGGCGCTGCCGTGCTGGTGCTCGGCCTGTCGTTGCTTGGGCCCACGCTTCCGGCCGAACATGCCACCAGCGCCGCAGGCTGGGCCTGGCGTGGCGCGCTGGCGTCGTTCTATGGCGGCATCGTGGAGGAAGTCGGCTGCCGGCTGCTGCTGGTCAGCCTGTTCGTCTGGCTGCTGGCGCGAAGCCACCGCAACGTGGCGCTGCCGTGGATGTTCGTGATGGCCATCGTGCTGGCCGCGCTGCTGTTCGGCGCCGGCCATCTGCCGGCAGTCTTCGCGATCACGGCGACACCGGCATCGTTGCTGATCGGCAAGATCGTCCTGCTCAACGCCGTGGTCGGAACGGTGACCGGCGTGCTGTTCTGGAAGTACGGCCTGGAGCACGCGATGCTGGCGCACTTCTGCGCCGACCTGGTGCTGCATGTGATCGCACCACTGGCCGGCGGCGCCTGATTCGCTCAGCGCGGATCGAAGGCCACCTGCTGCAGCTGGGGCAGCTTCAACAGGCGCAGCTTTGAACCCTGCCGATCCATCACGAGCAGCAACGAGCCCAGCTGCGCGATCGAATGAACGTCCGGCAGCCCGTCGTCTGCACCCAGTCGCTCCAGTGGACGGCCGTCGTTGGCGTCGTAGACCACCAGTTCGCGGGTCTCCGGGTCCACCACCAGCAGCCAGTCGTGGGCCGCATCCCGCCAGTGCACCAGCTGGCCGACCGGGTCGGTCTCATCTGCCCCGGCAGAAGCCGGCAACCACGACCACGACAGCCCCAGCGACAACGCCGCAAGCAGGATCAGGCCGGGCCCGCGCAGCTTGTGCAGAAAGAGGCCGGGCGACCATGTCGCACGTGAGCGCTGCCAGGGGACGGTCTGCGTATTCATGCAAACACGATCGCAGCCGGGCATGACGGCGGCATGACACTCGCAAGAACTATTCGTTGCGCGTACGCAGCGTCCAGCCAAGCGCAAGCCAGCCGACCACCAAGGCCAGCCCGCCGAACGGCGTGATGATGCCCACCCAGCGCGGCGCACCCAGCGCCAGCGCATACAGGCTGCCGCTGAACAACACGATGCCGGCGCCGAACGCGAGCAGCGCCACCCGGCCGCTGCGGCCACGCCCCAGCGCAGCCGTCATGACCAGCGCCAGCGCATGCCACACGTGGTAGTTCACCGCCGTATGCCACAACTCCGTGCCACGCCCGTCGAGCACGCCGCGCAGCGCATGTGCGCCGAACGCGCCCAGCAGCACCGCGCTGGCTCCGGCAATGCCGACCAGCACGGCAACACGGGTACTGACAGGTTGTCGCATGGTGCTCGTATCCCTGGCCGGCGAACCCGGCAACGCGGCCGGTGTCGTATGCTTGAACGGATGAAGACCAAGGATTCTCGCATGAAGCCCCGCCACTGGCTGCGCCCCGCGCTGCTGCTGTTGCTGCTCGCTGTCGGCCTGTTGCTGGGCGGCTGTCAGCACGACCAGCCGCCGTTCCGGCTGACCAACATCAGCGGCCACATGCCCGATCTCGACTTCAAGCTCACCGACGACAACGGCAAGGCGGTCACCGGCGCCGACTATCGCGGCAAGGTGGTGCTGCTGTACTTCGGCTACACCCATTGCCCCGACGTCTGCCCGCTGACCCTGGCCCAGTTGCACGTGGTGATGCAACGGCTGGGACCATTGGCCGACGACGCGCGCATCCTGTTCGTCAGCGTCGATCCGGCACGCGACACGCCAGCGATCATGCACGCCTACGTCAACGCGTTCGATCCGCGCGCGGTGGGCCTGGTCGGCAGCGCTCGCGCCGTCGAAACGTTGAGCAAGCGCTACCGCTCGGCCTTCACCCGCGAACCGGGCGATGCCGACGGCAATTACGAGGTCAGCCACAGTTCGGCGATCTACGTGTTCGACCGCGAGGGCCATGCCCGCGTGCTGGCCACCCCTTCCGCCTCGCACGACGACCTCGTCCACGACCTGCACCTGCTGCTGAACACCGGAGCCCACGAATGAAACTTCCCCGACTGTCGCTGCTGTGCGCCGGCCTGCTGCTGGCCGGCGTCGCCCACGCGGCCGATGCCGACCACATCCATGCCAGCCATGCGTGGATTCGCGTGCTGCCCGGCGCCCTGCCCGCCGGCGCCTATGTCACGCTGGAAAACGACAGCGGCGCGCCGATCGCGTTGCGCGGCGCCAGCAGCACGATCTACGCCGAGGCGATGCTGCACCAGAGTTCGACCGCCGGCGGCGTCAGTCGCATGAGCATGGTCGACTCGCTCGACGTGCCCGCGCACGGCAAGGCCGCGCTGGCGCCGGCGGGCTACCACCTCATGCTGATGCAACCGAGCCAGCCGGTGAAACCGGGCGACGCCGTGACGCTGACCCTGAAGTTCGCCGACGGCAGCACCCTGGCCACCGACTTCATCGCACGACCGGCCAATGCGCTGGACGCCGGCGACGCTCATGCCGACCCCGCCATGCCCGGCATGGACCACGGCGCGATATCACACGATCACTGAGCGTCCGTAACCGTTGCCTTGCCGGCCAATGCCCGGGCCGTCCTGCGCGGCGGCTTGCGCGGCAACCGACCGTTGCGTGACAGGCGCAGCCACAGGCGCAGCGCCATCAGCCCGCCGATCGACTCCACCAGGGCCGACGGCACCCAGATGATCACGCCGCCGATCAGCTGGCCGGTGAGCACGTTGAAGGTGAACGCGCGTCCGCAGATCTCGAAGATCGGATAGAGGTCGGTCTTCGAGAACGTGACGATCGCTCCGGCGACGATCTGCGGCGTCATGGTGATCGCCGGCGACAGCACGCGCAGCCCGGCGGTCATCCGTCCCGGCGGATGCGGCCGGTGATCGAGCACCAGCGACCAGTAGGCGAAACCGCTGACCAGCATGCTCCAGTTCATGAAGCGGTAGATGCGCCAGTCCAGCATCGCCAGCGTCTGCAAATCGGGAACCAGCCAGATCAGGATGAAGGCGATGAACAGCAGAGTGGCGACGGTCGGATTCCACAGCACGCCGAATACCAGCCGCCACGGCCACGAGCGCTGCAACGGACGCAGCACGCGTACCCGCCAGGCCAGCGGCAGGCCGGCGCGCAATACGGCGGCCGGATACGCCGCGACGATCAGCAGCGGTGCGATGTGATGCAGCAGCAACTGCTGGATGCGGTGCATGAAGAACTCATGCTCGGCGTAGTAGTCCAGATACGTGTGCAGCGACAAATAGATGATCGCCATGCCCGACCAGAACGCCAGCTTGCTGGCGAATCGCACCGGCCGTCGGCGGCAACCGCGCAGGTACAGCACACTGGCCACCACGAAGCACGTGAGCAAGACCCACGAAAACTCCCACGGCACGATCCATTTCAACAGGCTTGCAGTCACTGCACCGGTACTTCTGTCTGCACCGGCGGCGGCCGGCGACCGCCCAGCTTAACGCCGCACCGCCATCGCGTCAGCTTTCAAGGGTCCGCGTGCTTGCGGCAGATTGCCGCCGTCACCGGCGGCGGCGGCCGTAGCGCCCCCTGCGCCAGCCGTACAACAGGCCGAACAGCACCACCAGGGCGGGGATCGCCACGATATTGGTGACCTTCACCCGCAGCCCCAGCGCATCGATCTCCGCATTGAGCTGGTGCTGCACGTCGCGCAGTTCCTTGTTGATCGCCAGCTGGCGCTGGCGGAACTGCTCGATCTCGCGCCGCTGCTCGGCCGTGGCGGTGCTGCCGTGGCCGCCCTTGACGGGTTGCAGCTCGTCCAGCCGCCGCCGGGTGTCGGCAAGCTCCTGCTCCAGCTCCTGCTCCTTCTGCAGGAATTTCTGGTCGGCCACGTTGCGCAATGCCTGCACCCGGGTGAAGGGGCGCTGCGAAGTGGAGCGGCCGCGGATCGACAGCAGCGCCGACGAGCCGCTGAGGTTGTCCACCAGATTGGTCACCAGGTCGCCGTTGTTGGCGAAGATCCGCATCATGGTCTGGCCAAGAATGGTCTGCGGCTCGACCCACAGGCGATCGCTGAGCAGGTCGGTGTCGGCAACCAGGATCACCTCGGCATTCGCGGCCGAGCGCGCACGATGGCCGGCCACGCCGGCGCGCTCCGGGAACGCGCTGTCGAAGGTGCCGTGCAAGCGCGCCGCGAGCAGGTAGTGGGCGCCGTCGGGATGGTAGTTCTGCAGCAGCGTAGTGGGATCGTTGCTCGCGTCCAGCACGCGCTGGGTGGACACCACCTCGGCCTCGGCACTGCTCTGCAACAACGGGATCAGCCGAGTGTGCGCATTCGCGGCAAGGTCGAAGAAGCCTGCGGTGGAGACGTTGATGCGCTGCAGGCTGGCGGTCACCGCATCGTTGCGGTTCAGTTCCTGCGCGCCCAGGTCCAGCATCGCCGGATGGTTGAGACTGCTGCCGGCCAGCTCGATCTGCAACGCGCGGGTACGATCGAGCACCACCTTGTGCGGGTCGTAGACCACGCCCCACGCCTTGAACAGCCGCGGCAGGTCCGACGCACGATCGGGAAAGGTGATGCTCTCCGGCCCGTAGGGCGAGGTGTCCAGCTCGGCGTCCGGATCGACGAATACCACCAGGTGCCCGCCGCCCAGCACGTACTGGTCGATCGCATATTGCGCATCGGGAGTCAGGCGCCTGGGCTGGATCAGCAACAGCACGCGGATCTTGTCGTCCACTTTTTGCAGCGTGGCCGGATCGATCGTCTTGAGGTCGAACAGCTGGCCCAGTTGCTGCAGGACCGTCCACGGCTGCTCGCTGAGCACCGGGTTGCCCTCGACCGGCAGCGAGCTGATCACGCCGACCTGCGGCTTGCTGGTCTGGTTCAGTTCGTACACCAGCTTGGCGATGTCGTACTCGAGGAACGCCTCGCGCGAGGGATCGAAGAACGCGATCGACAGCGTCTTCTCCGGGACGCGGTCATCGTTGCTGTCGCCATCGACGCTGCCGGACATGGCGCTGCCGGCGAGGCCGAAGAACACCCGCTCACCGTTGCTGCCGCCATTGGCTGCGGTGAGGCCGCTGCCTTCGGCGCTGGCCTCGTCATCGGAATACGGCACCGGGTCGATGGTCTGCAGGCGGATGCGCCCGTGCGAACGCGCCACCATCTCCTGCAACATCTCGCGCACGCGCTGCTCGTAACTGCGCAGTTGCGGCAGGTCGCGGGTGGCGTGCTCGGAGAAGTACAAGGTCAGCCGCAGCGGCCGCTGCAATGTATCGACGATGTGCAGCGTGCCCGGCGTCAGCGTGTACAGCTGGTCGGTGGTGAGGTCGACCCGCGACGCGTGCAGCCAGCGACTGCTGGCCACGATCAGTGGCACGAACACCAGCACCAGCAGCACCAGCGCCAGGTAGAGCAGACCCCGTCGGGTCAGTCGCAACGGGGTGGAGAACAGGCGACGGATGCGCGACATGGACATGGCTTCAGCGCGTCCGCTTCAGGTCGAGCAGCAGCACGCCGGCGATCAGCCAGCCCAGCGTGCTCAGCAGGAAATACAACAGGTCGCGGACGTCCAGCACGCCCCGCGCGATCGCCTCGAAGTGGCGCAGCATCGACAGGTGCGCCACCGCGTTGATCAGCTTGCGCGGCAAGGTACCGGAGAAGAAATCGAGCACCTGCGGCTGGCCGATCAGGATCAGCAACACGCAGACCAGCGCGGTGAGGATGAAGGCCACCACCTGGCTGCGGGTCAGTGCGGACAGGCAGGCACCGATCGCCACGAAGCTGCCGGCCATCAGCCAGCTGCCCAGGTATCCCGCCAGGATGATGCCGTTGTCCGGCGAACCCAGGTAGTTGACGGTGATCCAGATCGGGAAGGTCAGCGCCAGCGCCAGGCCGATGAACAGCCAGGCTGCCAGGAATTTGCCCAGCATCGCCTGCCACAGCGTCAGCGGCAGGGTCAGCAGCAACTCCAGCGTGCCGCCCTTGGCCTCCTCCGCCCACATGCGCATGGTGATCGCCGGCACCAGGATCAGGTACAGCCAGGGATGCATCGCGAAGAACGGCTGCAGGTCGGCCTGGCCACGCTCGTAATAATCGCCCGCATAGAACGTGAGGATGCCGGTCAGGACCAGGAAGATCACCAGGAAGACGTAGGCCACCGGGGTCACGAAATAACTGCGCAACTCGCGCCGCAGCACCGCGTTGACCGGGCTCATGCGCGAACCTCGGCGGCGCGATCGTCACTGGTGGTGATCTGGCGGAACACCTCGTCGAGCCGGCCACGCTCGAGCTGGATTTCCGAAACCTCCAGGCCCTGCTCGCGCAGCAGCGTTTCCACCGCTTCCAGGATGCGTTCGCCGGGCTTCGGGAACACCGTGATGCGCCCGTCCAGCGGGTCCACCTCGATCGACGCCACCTGCGGCAGGCGCCCCAGCATCTCCTGCGACATGCCGCTGCCCGGCGCGCTGAACGACACCGCGCCGTGATAGCGCGAGCGCGCTTCCAGTTCGGCCGGCGTGGCATCCGCCAGCAGCTTGCCACGGGCGATGATCACCACCCGGTTGCACAGCGCGTGGACCTCTTCCAGCAGGTGGGTGGAGATCAGGATGGTGCGGTCGCGCGCCATCACGTCGATCAGCTGGCGCACCGCGTGCTTCTGGTTTGGATCGAGGCCATCGGTGGGTTCATCCAGCATCAGTACCGGCGGATCGTGCAGGATCGCCTGGGCCAGCCCGACGCGTCGGCGCAAGCCCTTCGACAGCGTGTCGATGCATACCTCCAGCACTTCCTCCAGCTGCAGTTGCTGCACCACCGCGTCGAAACGACGATAGCCCGTCTCCGCCTTGAGCCCGCGCATGCGCACGATGAAATGGAGGAACTCGCGCACGGTCATTTCGCCGTAACTGGGCGCGCCTTCCGGCAGGTAGCCCAGTGCCCGCTTCGCCTTCAACGGCTCGCGGCTGACGTCGTGGCCGCATACCCGTGCCGTGCCCGAGGTGGGCACCAGAAACCCGGCGATCATGCGCATCGCGGTGGACTTGCCGGCACCGTTCGGGCCAAGCAGGCCCAGCACCTGGCCCGGTTCGACACGGATGCTCAGCGCGTCCACGGCGGTGAGGTGGCCATAGCATCGGGTGAGCTGGTCGGTTTCGATCATGTCCGGTGACGGGCTGTGGAGTTCGGCGCGACCAGCTGGCGGAAGAGCTGGCCGGGCGCTGTCGCGGCGCGTCCCGCAATGTACCGCAAGAAGCGCGGGGGGATCCGAAAGAAAAAGGCCCTTCCGGTGGAAGGGCCTTTTTGTACTTCGGCAAGACCGTTCGCGGAGGGTTTACTCGCCCGCGCTGGCGGCCTCTGCCGGAGCCGCGGCCGTGCCGGCCGGGGCGGGAGCGGAACTGGCCGCTGCCGGTGCCTCTTCCAGGCTGGGCGGCTGCAGACCGGCTTCCTGCTCCGGAGTCTTTTCCGGGGCGTCGGTGATCGGCAGGTACACGTTGTACTTGGCATAGGACGTGATGTTGCCACCGGCGTCCTTCACTTCCGGCGTGGCAATCACGTCGTAGGGGCGGTTGACCACTTCGTCGTACTTGTAGCCATGGGTCTGCGCGTAAGCCTTGAGCATGTCGCGGGTCTGCGGCACACCGGCAAACGTGCCGTTCCACACGCCCTTGAGCGCCGCGCCACCGAACGCCAGCGAGGCGCGAACGTTGCCATCCAACACTAGGCGACCGAAGCGGTCGCGACTGCCGACGGCCACGCTGCTGTCGGCTGCGCCAGCGGCGCTGCTCGCCTCGGCGGGAGCCGCATTGTCGATCGACGGCGGGGTGGCGGCGGTGAGCTGCTCGCTCTGGCCATTCACGGTCAGCGTGCTGCTGTCGATCGGGAACGCCACGTCGAAGCTGTAGGTCTGGTCACCGTAGTTGGTGGTGATCAGGATGCGCGAGCCGGTGATGTTCACGCCGAGCTTCTTGGCGGCCGCCTGGATTTCCGTGGTCGCCTTGGCCACCGCGTCGTCCAGACCTTCCAGGCCGTCCTTGCGCTGGATCGAGCTCGACACCAGCAGCACCGGAGTGGGCTGGGTCTGTTCGATGTAGGGGATCAGCTGGCTGTAGTCGATGTTCGGCACGCCGGCCAGCACGTTCTGCAGGTTGTTCAGGCTGAACTGGATGAAGGAGTCCGGATCGCCGTGGATGTAGAGATTGGCAAAGCGGTTGATCAGGTTCCAGCCGTAGGACACGTCATACGACCAGGTCACCTGGGTCAGCTGGCCGCGGTTGCCCTGGCGCTCCAG
The DNA here is from genome assembly GCF_001428465.1 of Rhodanobacter sp. Root179. Taxonomy (NCBI): domain Bacteria; kingdom Pseudomonadati; phylum Pseudomonadota; class Gammaproteobacteria; order Lysobacterales; family Rhodanobacteraceae; genus Rhodanobacter; species Rhodanobacter sp. Root179. Next base: position 58,549 of record NZ_LMHR01000079.1, read on the forward strand.
ATCCAGCGTGAAGTGCTTGTCCAGGCCGCGCCAGTCGTTGTCCAGGTTCCAGATGATGCTGGCGCTCTTGGTGTTGCCGTCGATCTGGTCGAACTCGGGCGTGGCGCTGGCGATGGTCAGGCCACCATTGCCCAGCTTGGCATCCGTCGTGGTCCAGCTGATCTCGGCGCCCGGGCCGTAGGCCTTGCCGGAGAACGCGAACTGCACCTTGGGGTCGAGCGAGCGCAGCACCGAGTAGTCCGGCAGCCGGCGGTAGTTGTCGAGCACGTCATAGACCTGACGCATGTCCTTGCCGATGACCAGCTGGCGTTCCACATGACCGCTGCCGGGCATGACCACAGCCGCCAGGACACCGAGCACCGCAACGATGACCAGGGCAACAAGAAATTCAAAGACACGCATCATTCCAGAGTTCTCCGAAGCGTCTTTACGCCATACCTAGATAGTGTTGCCCCGGCCTTCCGCGCGAACCCGCCCTTCGGTGGGGTCCGAGGGCCATGGCAGGGGGTCGGCAAACGCCGAAGCTACGGATGTTACTTGCTCACGGGCTGGAACGCTATCCGCCCGGACGGCCTCCGCGCAGGGTCGAAAAACGCCCGGCCAAAGCCCGTTGAAACGGCGCATCCGGGCGCCCTGCACCCGGGCGGGCATCAGACGATGCCCATTTCCAGCGCCTTCAGCACGGCCCGCGTGCGGTCGCGCACGCCCAGCTTGGAAAGGATGTTGGAAACGTGGTTCTTCACCGTGCCCTCGGCCACCTTCAGCGAGTTGGCGATCTCCTTGTTGCTGTAGCCGCCGGACAGCAGCCGCAGGATCTCGGTCTCGCGCTCGGTCAGCGGGTCGGGCTGCTCGAGGCTGGTGAAGTTGTTCTGCATACGCGACACCCCGGCCATCAGCCGCTGGGTCACCATCGGCGCCACCAGCGAGCCGCCGGCGGCCACCGTGCGCACGGCCTCGACCAGTTGCTCCAGCGAGACGTCCTTCAACAGGTAACCGCGGGCGCCGGCCTTGAGGCCCTGCAGCACCAGCTGGTCGTCATCGAAGGTGGTCAGGATGATCGTGGGCGGCAGCTCGTTGCGGGCGGACAGCGCCTGCAGCACCTCCAACCCGCTCATGTTCGGCATGCGCAGGTCCAGCAGCACCACGTCGGGCTTGATCCGCGGAATATCCTGCACGGCCTGGGCGCCGTCGGCGCACTCGGCCACCACACGGATGTCCTCGGCCAGGTCCAGCAGCGAGCGGACGCCCTGGCGAACCAGATTCTGGTCGTCGACGAGACAAACGGAAATCATCGCGGATCCTCGGGAAAACTGTGGCTTGACGATGGGATGCTGGCAGCTGGCGCAGGGCCCCGCTGCCAACACCGACGCACTTTCGCACCCCGGCGCAGACGGCAGAGATTACGACACATTGAGCGCTGGTGGCTCAAGCCGGGTCGGCGCATGCGCCAGCGCGGCATGTTCCCCCAGCGGCAGCCGCACGGTCAGCGCAAATCCCTGGCTCGGCGCGCTGTCCAGGCTCAGGCTGCCGCCGAACTCGGCCAGCCGCTCGCGCATGCCGGACAGGCCGTTGCCCGGCTCGACGTTCTCGGCGCCGCGGCCGTCGTCGCGCGCATGCAGGCCGATCAGGTTTTCCCCGGCATAGGCGAAATTCAGCCACAGGTTGCGGGCGCCGGCGTGGCGCGCGGCATTGGTGATGATCTCCTGGGCGCAGCGCAGCAGCACCTGGGCACGGCGCGGGTCCTCCACGCTGAAACGTGGCGGCATCACCACGTGCACGTCGAGACCGGGCACGCCCTCGGCCAGTCCCCGCAAGGCCTGGGTCAGGTCGATCGCGTCGTCCTGGCGCAGTTCGCTGACCACCTCGCGCACGTCGGCCAGCAGCACCTTGGCGGTGCTCTGCGCCTTGCGCACGTGGGCGCCGGCCGCTTCGTTGGTGAGATGGCTGGCCACCTCGAGGTTCAGGCTCAACGCGGTCAGGTGGTGGCCGATCAGGTCATGCAGGTCACGCGCGATGCGCATGCGTTCGGCGATGCGGCTGGATTCGGCCAGCAGGGCGCGGGTGGCGCGCAGCTCGGAATTCAGCCGCCGTTGCACGTCGCGCTGCTCGGCCTGCTGGCTGGCGACCGTCGAGGTCACGAACACCAGCACCGAGATGCCCAGGTAGATGCTGGCCTGGAGAAACCCCAAGGCGACGCTGTGATCGTATTCGGGGAAGGTGGCGAAGATCGCCACCAGGCTCAGGTGCTGCAGCACCAGCCAGAACACCGCCAGCGAGAACGGCAGCAGCCACGGCAGCACCAGCGAGGCGACCACCATCAGCATCGCCGACAGGCCGCTGTGGCTGTACCAGCCCACCGCCACGGCGGCGGCTGTCATCAGCGTCAGCCCGAGCAGTTTCAGCACCGGGTAGCGGCGCGAACCGAGGTTGCTGGTCAGCAGCCAGTACATCAAGCCGAAGATCAGGTAACACAGCGTCCACAGCAGCAGCGAAAAATTCGGCCGCTGCAGTTGGGTCAGCCGTTCGGTGGCCCAGTTCGTGACCAGCGGCGTCCCCACCGACAGATAGGTGAAGAAGCCCGCATAGCGAAGCAGGCGGATATGGTTGAAGAAGGGCCAGCGCATCCCCGCATCATTGGCTGCGCGGGGAATTCGCGCAATGCGCGAGAAGTCATGCCCGGCCAGGTCACGGCTGTCGCCGCACAACGGCTTTACAAAGCTTTTACATGTGCCCTTGCGAGATGTAAGGGCCTGCCGCGCATGTCATAATGCGGCATTGCGCGAGGCAGCGGTCGCCTCTCGTCCCCGAATCCACCCTTGCGGAGCAACGAATGGCCCTTGCCATCCGCGACGTGCGCGAGCACGACCTGGATGCCGTACTGGCGCTCAACAACGCTGCCGGTCGCTCCATCCTCGCACTGGATCCTGCCCAGCTGCGCTATTTCCACGAGCACGCCGAATATTTCCGCGTGGCCGAAATCGACGGCCAGCTGGCCGGCTTCCTGATCGCGCTGCGCGAAGGCGGCGATTACGACAGCCCGAACTATCGCTGGTTCGCCGAGCACTATCCGCAGTTCCTGTACATCGACCGCATCGTGATCGCCAACGCCTACCGCCGCCACGGGCTGGGCCGCATCTTCTATTGCGACGTGCACAGCTACGCCGAGGTGCGCGTGCCGCTGCTCACCTGCGAAGTGTTCCTGGAGCCGCGCGACGACGTGGTCGTGCTGTTCCACGGCACCTACGGTTTCCAGGAAGTCGGCCAGCAGCGCATGGGCGAGCACGGCCCGCAGGTCAGCCTGCTGGCCCGCGACCTGCCCAGCTACGCTTATGTGCGCGACACCTGGCTCGAGAAAGGTGGCCTGCCCGACGTGCCGTGGCTGGCCGAACGCGAACGCCCGGACACCGCCCGGCCGCATCCGCTCCGCCTGGCCGGGGAGCGGCACGCATGAACGCAAGCATGGATGCCACCGACGCCTGTGACCTGCGCTTCGGCCAGGTCGGCCTTGCCTGCGTGCGGGTACGTCGGGTCGACGCCGCCGCCCTGTGCGACGAACTGGAACGCCGCGTGCGCGCCGCGCCGCAGATGTTCGCCCGCGCCGCCGTGGTGCTGGACCTCAGCCACCTGCTCGACCTGCCCGACGACGGCACCGTCGACGCACTGCTCGAAGCGGTGCGCAGCGCCGGCATGTTGCCGGTGGGGTTGGCCTACGGCACCAGCGAGACCGAGGCGCTGGCCAAACGGATGGGGCTGCCGCTGATCGCCAAGTTCCGTGCGGCCTACGAACCGGCCGCGGGCACGCCGGCCGCCACCACGCCTCCCAGCGAGCCCGCCCCGGCGGCGGCGCGCGAACCGATTCTTTCGGCACCGGCCTCCGGCAACGTGGGCGCCCAGCATCACGCCGGCTCGATCCGTTCCGGCCAGCAGATCTACGCCCGCGACCGCGACCTGATCGTCACCGGCGCGGTGGCCAACGGCGCCGAGGTGATCGCCGACGGCAACATCCACATCTACGGCGGCCTGCGCGGCCGCGCCATGGCCGGTGCGCAGGGCGACGAGAAGGCACGCATCTACGTTTCCGACTTCCGCGCCGAACTGGTGGCGATCGCCGGCCAGTACCGCGTGTTCGAACAGATTCCCGGCGACCTCGAGGGCCAGTCCGTGCAATGCTGGCTCGACGGCGAAAAACTGATGATCGCCAGGCTGTGATCACCCACAACAAAAACAAACCTGCGGAGATGGGCCCTTGACTGCTGAGATTATCGTTGTCACCTCCGGCAAAGGCGGCGTCGGCAAGACGACGACCAGCGCCTCCCTCGCCACCGGCCTGGCCATGGCCGGCAAGAAAGTCGCCGTGATCGACTTCGACGTCGGCCTGCGCAACCTCGACCTGATCATGGGCTGCGAGCGGCGCGTGGTGTACGACTTCGTCAACGTCGTGCACGGCGAAGCCACGCTGAAGCAGTCGCTGATCAAGGACAAGCGCTACGACAACCTGTACGTGCTGGCCGCCAGCCAGACCCGCGACAAGGACGCGCTGACCATGGAAGGCGTCGAGAAGGTGCTCGACGGCCTGTCCGAGGACGGCTTCGACTACGTGGTCTGCGACTCGCCCGCCGGCATCGAGAAAGGCGCCCACCTGGCGATGTACTTCGCCGACCATGCGGTGGTGGTGGTCAACCCGGAAGTCTCCTCGGTGCGCGACTCGGATCGCATCCTGGGCCTGCTGGCCAGCAAGACCCGGCGCGCCGAGAAGGGTGAGCCACCGATCATCCAGCACCTGTTGCTGACCCGCTACAACCCGGCCCGCGTCGCCATCGGCGAAATGCTCAGCGTGAAGGACGTCGAGGAAATCCTCGGCATCCAGGTGGTGGGCGTGATCCCCGAGTCGGAGAACGTGCTGACCGCCTCCAACAACGGCATCCCGGTCATCGTCGACGCCAACTCGCTGGCCGGCCAGGCATACAGCGACACCGTGGCCCGCATCCTCGGCGAAGAGCGCCCGCTGCGCTTCATCGACGTGCCCAAGAAGGGCTTTCTCCAGCGCGTGTTCGGAGGTTGATCACGATGGGCATTCTCGATTTCCTCAAGCGAAAGCCCGAGGCCACCGCCAGCGTGGCGCGCGAGCGCCTGCGCATCATCGTGGCGCAGGAGCGCTCCACCCGTGGTGCGCCGGACTACCTGCCGATGATGCGCAACGAGTTGCTCGAAGTGATCAAGAAGTACGTCCACGTCGATCTCGATGCGATCAACATCAACTTCGAGCGCGACAGCGGCCACGAGATCCTCGAACTCTCGGTGACCCTGCCCGACGGCAAGCTGCCGGCCGGCAGCGAAGCCCAGAGCGGCTGAGCACCCACGCCAAGTCCATGCCGGGCCGCCACGCGCGGCCCGGCGCTCTTCATTCCGGATCGTCCGCGCGTCGCGCCCCATGCACCCCGACACCCATTCCACCGCCAGCGATCCGGCCGACAGCGTGCTCTGCGTCGGCCAGATCGGTTTCGCCGATCCCGCCGCGCTGCTCGCGCAGTTCGGATTGACACTCGAACGGGTGGCCCACGACACGCCGATTCCCGGCAGTTTCTGGGGTGAGCGCGAGGCCGGCATCATCGGCACCACGGTCTACGCGCGCGATGACACGCCGGTGCATTCGCTGTTGCACGAGGCAGGCCACCTGATCGTGCTGCCCGAGGAAAAACGCGCAACGGTGCATACCGACGCGACCGACTCGGTCGAGGAAGAGGACGCCACCTGCTACCTGCAGATCGTACTGGCCGACCGGCTCCCCGGTGTCGGCCGCGAACGCCTGATGACCGACATGGACGCCTGGGGCTACTCGTTCCGGCTGGGCTCGACCCGCGCCTGGTTCGAAGGCGATGCCACGGAGGCGCGCGAGTTCCTCAGGGCGCGTGGCCTGCCCCACGCCTGATGCGCCACGGTCGGCAGGCTACTTCGCATGCCAGTCGCCGTCGCTGCCCTTGTCGTACTTCTTCTTCACCGCCGACCACGCCACCTTGTGCGCCACCTCCTCGCGTGATTCGTCGCCGCGGCGCTCGTCGCTGTCGGCGTATTCGTCCCAGGCGCTGTTGAACGCTTCCTTGTAGATCTCCTGGGCGTGCTTCGGCACGTGGTCGCGCACGGACTCGGGCAACTCGCTGACGGTCTTGTAGGGCATGACATGCTCCAGCTGGGAACCGCGGCCAGCCTGGACCCGGCCAGGTCCAGCGCGCGTCAAATGGATGTCCATATCGCGCTAAGCGCCAGCAGCAGCCGCGCACGCGCGGCACCATCCCCCGGCAACCTGCCCGCGGCACTGGCCACCCACAGCCATTGCCCTAGAATCGGCCCAGGCATTCCCTTGCGCAGCGCGCCGGAGGACATCATGGCCACGCGCCAGCTGGTGCTGCTGTTCGACGGCACCTGGAACAAGCCCGAATCCAACACCAACGTGGAACGCCTGCGCCAGCTGATCGCACCGCTCGACGCCCACGGCCATCCGCAACTGGTCAACTACATTCCCGGCGTGGGCGTGACGCGCGGCATCAGCCACCTGCTCGGCGGCGCGTTCGGCTACGGCCTGTCCGGCAACGTGCTGGATGGCTACCGCTGGCTGTGCGAGCAATGGCAGCCGGGAGACCGCATCTTCCTGTTCGGCTTCAGTCGCGGCGCCTACACCGCGCGCAGCCTCGCCGGACTGATCCGCAAATGCGGCCTGCTCCGCTGCGGCAACGACGACAAGGTGGCGAAGTCCGACGTGTCCGCCGCCTATGACCTCTATCGCGACGCCTCCGGCAAACCCGACGGCGACGTCGCGGCCACCTATCGCGCCGAGCATTCGATCGAGGTGGACATCCACTTCATCGGCGTGTGGGACACGGTCGGCTCGCTGGGCATTCCCGACACCGCCTCATGGTTTCCGTATGCCCGGGCGCGCTACCGGTTCCACGACACCGAGCTGAGCCGTATCGTGAAATACGCCTACCAGGCCCTGGCGCTGGACGAGCATCGGTCCGACTTCGCGCCCGCGGTGTGGACGCGCAATCCGTACACCGTGAAGCCGGGCGAATCGCTTACCTCCAAGAAGAACGAGCAGATCGAGATCGAGCAGCGCTGGTTCATCGGCTCGCATTCGGACGTCGGCGGCGGCAACGACTGCGACGGCGCCGGCCGCAAGCCCGATCCGCTGCCCGACCTGCCGCTGGCCTGGCTGCAGCGCAAGGCCATCGACGCCGGTCTGGCGTGCGACAGGCTGCTGCTGCCCGCCGCCGACGCGTACACCGGCGTGCCGCGCAATTCGTACCGGGAATTCATGAGCGGCCTGTACAAGGAGTTCAAGCCGCCGATCGATCGCCTGCTCGGCACCGGCGTCAACGAGAAGGTCGACGAGTCGGTGTGGCAGCGATGGCTTGCCGACAGCAGCTATCGCTCGCCGTCGCTGGTTCGCGCGCTGGCCAGCGCCACGGTGCTGATGTCGGTCGAGGCGGTGGTGCCGATCGGGCATGCGCCTGCCGCAAGCCTGCCCGCTGCCTGAGCCTCTTCGTTCAGCGCGGTTCGGCGATCTCCGCTTCCATCACCGCCGCCGCATCGGCACCGCTGACCGGCAACACGGCCTCGCGGGTCACGCCGTGGTACCAGCCCCAGGCCAGCACGCCCAGCACGGTCAGCAGCGACGCACCCAGCGCCAGCTGCAGCATGCTGGCCGACAGCAGCGGCGACACCACGCCGGCCACGAAGCCGCACAACAGCAGGCTGGCAAACGCCTGCACCGAGGAGATGCCGCCGCGATGGTGCGGAAAGCGATCCAGCAACAGCAGGGTCAACGTGGGGAACGCCAGCTGCACGCCGATGCCGTGCAGGATCAGCGGCAGCATCGACCACGGCAGGCGCGGCTGCGGAAACAGCAGCGCCAGCAGCAGATGCGCCACGCAGGCCAGCAGCATCGACGCGTAGCCCAGGCTCACCGTGCGCTTGGCGCTGCAGCGTTCGGCCATCCGCCCGGACAGCCACGCGCCGCTGATCAAGCCGATCACCACCGGCACGAACAGCCATGGAAAACCCTGCGCCGAAAGATGCAGCAGCTCGCGCACGATGCGCGGCGCGGAGGAAATGTAGAGGAACAGCCCGGCGAAATTGACCGAACTGGAAACCAGCAGCGGCCAGAACGAGCGCTCCCGCGCGAACGCCAGGTAGCCGGCCAGCAACGGGCGCGGCGCGAAGCGCGAACGCCGCTCCGGCGGATGCGTTTCGTCCAGCAGGGTCAGCAGGGCCACCGCCAGCAGCAGGGTGAAACCGGCCAGCAGCCAGAAAATGCCGTGCCAGCCGCCCAGCGGCAGCAACAGGGCGCCGATCATCGGCGCGATCACCGGCGCCACGCCGAAGATCATCATCACCTGCGACATCAGCCGCTGCGCCGCCGGCCCTTCCAGGCTGTCGCGGATCACCGCCCGGCCCACCACCAGGCCGGCGCCCGCGCACATGCCCTGCAGGCTGCGACAGGCCAGCAGCATCGCAAACGAAGTGGACGAAGCCGCGCCCACCGATGCCAGCGCATAGACCAGCATGCCGGTGACGATCACCGGCTTGCGCCCGATCGCATCGGAGATCGCGCCGTGGAACAGGCTCATCACCGCGTAGGTGAGCAGGTACGCACTGACCAGCTGCTGCAGCGCCGTGTCGTCGACCTGGAAGCGCGCACCGATCAGCGGGAACGCCGGGAACACCGCGTCGATCGAAAACGGCCCGATCATCGACAGCCCGGCCAGCAGCCATGGCAGGCTGCGTCGCACGGTGCGCTGGGCTGGAGTCATGACGGCATGCTGGTCGCGGCGGGTCGCGCATTATAGGGCCACCCTTGACGTCGGGGCGGCCGGATCGACTAGGATGTTCGCCATGGGAGATGGCATGCCTCCCGTTCCGGAATGCTCGCTCCCCCCGGGACAAACCGCTTCTCGCGCTCCTTGTGTTGAAGTTGATGATGCCTGCTCCCCCGGTTTCCGGCGGTGCAGGCGTGCCTGCCACCGCGGAACCGGACACATTCCCGTCAGGAGGCGCGCTCGTGGGCTTTACCGGATTCGTGGCAATCGGCATCGGCGGCGCCATCGGCTGCTGGCTGCGCTGGGGACTGGGCATCCTGCTCAACCCGATGTTCCCCACCCTGCCGCTGGGCACCCTGGCGGCGAACCTCGCCGGCGGACTGCTGATGGGCTGCGTGATGGGCCTGTTCGATCACTTCCAGGCGCTGCCGCCCGCACTGCGGCTGTTCGTGTTCACCGGCTTCCTCGGTGGCCTCACCACCTTTTCCACCTTCTCCGCCGAATCCGCCACCCTGCTGTTGCGCCAGCAATACCTGTGGTTCAGCGGCCATGTCGCGGTGCACGTGATCGGCTCGCTGGCGATGACCGTGCTCGGCATCGCGCTCACCCGCAGCCTGCTGCGCCACTGACCGGGCATCCGCATGAACCCGCAAAACCTGCAACGAGGCGTGCACCTGACCTTCTACTGCCACTCCCGCGCCAGACACGATGGCGTGCTGCTGTCCGAATGGCTGCTGGAGCAGGCGAGGCAGCGCGGCATCGGCGGCGGTTCGGTGTTCCGCGCCATCGCCGGCTTCGGCCGGCATGGCGTGCTGCACGAGGAGCAGTTCTTCGAACTGGCCGACGACCTGCCGGTGAAGATCGAGTTCCTGCTGCGCGACGATCAGGCCGCGACGCTGCTGCAACTGGTGCGCGACGCAGGCGTCGACGCCACGTATGCGCGCTGGCCCGCAGACTTCGAAATGCTCGGCAAGCACTGATCACCGGAACCATTCGAACCATCCGCCGCGAGGCACTCCATGAGTCAGGACGATCTGAAAGACCGCGCCAGCCAGTTGCTCGAACAGGCCGGCATCCACATCGACGGCAACGCGCCGATCGACCTGCGCGTGCACGACGACCGCCTGTATCCGCGGGTGTTCGCGCATGGCTCGCTGGGTCTGGGCGAAGCCTACATGGACGGCTGGTGGGACGCGGACGACCTGCCCGGCCTGTGCACGCGCCTGCTCACCGCGGGGCTCGACCAGGAACTGAAGACGCTGGACACCCTGCTCGCCCACCTCAAGGCGCGCTTCATCAACCTGCAGCGCGGCGAGCGCGCGTTCGAGATCGGCAAGGCCCACTACGACCTCGGCAACGACCTGTTCCAGGCCATGCTGGGCAAGCGACTGGTGTACTCCTGCGGCTACTGGGCCAGGGCCGACAACCTCGACGACGCGCAGGCGGCCAAGCTCGACCTGGTCTGCCGCAAGCTGCAGCTGAAGACCGGCCAGCGCGTGCTGGACATCGGCTGCGGCTGGGGCGAGGCGCTGAAATATGCCGCTGAGCGTTACGGCATCGAAGGCGTCGGCATCACCGTCTCGCAACAGCAGGCCGACTACGCCCGCGAGCTGTGCGCCGGCCTGCCGATCGAAATCCGCCTGCAGGACTATCACGACATCAACGAGCAGTTCGACGCGGTGTTCTCCATCGGCATGTTCGAGCACGTCGGCGGCAAGAACTACCGCGCCTATTTCGAGACCGTGCGCCGCTGCCTCAAGGACGACGGACTGTCGCTGCTGCACTGCATCGGCAGCAACCGCGCGCCGGCGCAGACCGACCCGTGGATCGAGAAATACATCTTCCCCAACTCGATGATCCCCGCCGCCAGCCAGGTCACCACCGCGCTGGAGGACCTGTTCGTGATCGAGGACTGGCACAACTTCGGCGCCGACTACGACCGCACCCTGACCGCATGGCGCGCCAACATCGAAGCGGCGTGGCCGAGCCTGCCGGCCAGCTACGACGAACGCTTCCGCCGCATGTGGCGCTACTACCTCGCGGTCTCCTCCGCGGTGTTCCGCAGCCGCCGCGACCAGCTGTGGCAAATCACCCTGAGCCCGAACGGCGTGCCCGGCGGCTATCGCGTGCCGCGCTGATCGATAGCCGGCAGCCTCCGGGTAAAAAACCGCCCAATCGAGCCATCACCAGCGCAATATGCTAAACATCGGGGCTCATGGCGGGGATCCCTGACCGGCTTCACGCCATCAGGAGGCGAGCGGAGGGGGCATGCAGGATAATGCTGGCGTTTATCGATGCGGGATGCACACCATCGCGCCGGCCACGCGACGGCTGCATCGCAACGGCTGCAAGGTCGACATCGAAGCCAAGGTGTTCGACCTGATCCTGCTGCTGCTCGAAAACCGCGAGCGCGCGCTGGGCAAGCAGGAAGTCATCACCGCGTTGTGGGGCCACCGGCCGATCACCGACGCCGCGCTCAGCCAGTTGCTGCACAAGGCGCGCCGCGCGCTCGACGATGATGGCGAACGCCAGGCGGTGATCCGCACCGTGTATGGCCGCGGTCTGCAATGGGTGGCTCCGGTCGAGCTGGTCGCGGAAGAGACGCCCGCCGCGGAGGACGACATCGCGGACGAAGCGCCCGCGCTCGCACCATCATCGCCGCGGCGATATCGCCAGTGGCTAGGGTTCGCCGCGCTGGCCGTGCTGGGTGCGCTGTCGTTGTGGCTCATCCCGCGCGGCATGGCGCCGCCAGTGCCACCGCCACCACGCGTGGCCCTACTGCCGATCGACAACGACACCGGCGACGCCGCGCTGGACTGGACCGCGCGGGGCCTGCCCGGCCTGATGGCCAACCTGCTCGGCGCCGCGCCGGGGATCGACGTCGTCGACCCGCTGCAGGTCGGCCGGATCGTCGACTATGTTCCGCCGAAGGGCCGGTCGGAAACCGAGCACCTGCGTTTCGTCACCGGCGCCAGCATCCTGGTCAGCGGCGACCTGCACCGGCTTGCCGATCATCTCTACGAACTCTCCCTGCACATCGACACCGGCGCCGGCCAGACCGGAACCACCCTCACCTTGCGCGGCAGCGATCCCGGAACGCTGGGTGTCAACGCGGTGCCGCGCATGCGCCGTGCGCTGAAGCTCGACGGCAGCACGCCAGCGACACCGGCCGCCACGCCGCGCGATGCCTACCTGGCGCAGACCTACGCCCGCGGCATCGACCTTGCGATGCATGGCGACTGGGCGAACGCGAAACCCTATTTCCTGCTGGTGGCGAAAGGCGACCCCGACTTTCCGTCCGCGCGCCTGCGCCTGGGCCAGGCGCAGATCAACACGAATCAACTGAACGAGGGTGGCGCGACCTTGCGCGCGCTGCTGGCGCAGGCACGCGCCGGCAAGGATGCCTCGATGATCGCGCAGGCACTGCTGCAACTGGGCAACCTCGCATTCAACCAGCACCATCACGCCGAGGCCCTGGCTGATCTGCAGGAAGCCGCATCATTCGCCGCACAAGCCGGCACGCCCGATCTGCAAGCCGCGATCGCCCTGAAAACCGTCAACACCGCGGGCCGGCTTGAACGCACGCCGCTGGCGCAGAGCGAGCTGCAGCACGCGCGCAAGCTGGTCGCGCAGCATGGCCTGCATCGGCTGGAGGCTGACCTGCACAACAGCGAAGCGTTCCTCGCCGGCGCCCGCGGCGACCTCGCCGGCAGGGAGCGGGCTGACCGCGCCGCGCTCGCCGCCAGCGAAGCGATCGGCAACGAGCGCAACGCGCTGGGCGATACCTACAACGTCGCGCTCGACCTGATGCAGCAGGATCGCGCAATCGAAGCCCTGCCGCTGTTCACCTCGCTCTACCAGCGTGCGCAACAGCAAGGCGACAGCTTGCTGGCCTTCGCCAGCGGCGACCAGCAAGCCCGCATCCTGCTCGACGCCGGCCTTGTTGAACGCGTAGCGCCCATCGCCCAACAGCTGCGCGACCTGGGCAGCAGCCAGAAAAACGCCGTCTGGCAGTCGCTGGCGCTGATGCTGAGCGCCGGCCAGACGTGGTACGACGGCAATGCCGCCGCCGCCCTCGACTATTGCCGCCAGGCCGCGGCGCTGGTCGATGGCAAGCAGGACCCCGCGTTGCTGCTCGCCATCTGGGAAAGCCAGGCCGCCGCCGCGCTGCAGGCGGACCCCAAATCGGTCGCCGCGCTGTCGACACAGGCCGATGCGCTGGCGGCCACGCAGAAGAATCCGGCCACGTTCGGCTACACCCGGCAACTCATCCACGCCCTCGCCGCGGCCGCAGCCAACCGGCCCGGGGATGCCGTGAACGCATTGAAGACAGCAGCAGTCACGCCCACCGCGGATGACCCGCAGCACAACGACCTGCGCTTCGTGGGCCTGGTCGTCGCCGGGCATCTGCATTCCGCCGCCGCGGCGGACGTCGCCCTGGCCGGCTTCGATCCCGCCCGCGACAACCACGCGGACTTGCTGCGCCTGTATCGCGATTGGGCAACGGGCCGCGACGCCATCGGCCATGCCCGTGCCGCCGCGCGTCTCGAACAACTGCGCAGCACCACACTCGCCGCCCTGGCCAACCCCGCCCGCTGAACACCCGCGCGACCTTTCCCCGCCCAAGCCACTGATTGTCCGGGCAGTAAGATTTCGTAAGCGGTTCGTCAGCCCGTCCTCAAGATTCGCTCCGGCCGATCGTCGTCAATGCAGACAGCGATTCCCGCCGACGTTCATCCGGAGCGAACCATGTCCAGCCGCCACCCATTTCCTCCATCCCGCGCACGTCGATCGTCGGCGGCGCTGTGCCTGCTGGCCCTCTTCGCCACCTTCGGCGCCAGCGCCGCCGACGTCGACCGCAAGGTCCCCGACGGCACACTGACCTACCGCATCGTGCTGAGCGGCCACGCCGAGACGAACGGCCCCGGCGCAGCCCATGGCCAGGTGAAGATCTCGCGCCAGTTCGAGGCCACCGTGCGCATGCATGGCAGCGTCACCAATGACCCGAATGCAATGGCCGGCGGCGCGCAGATGATGTCGCTGCAGAAAGCCGCCGAAGCCTGCGGCGAAGACCAGGCCTGCCTGATGCGCGCCATCAGCGCGATGTCGCCCGACCAGCGGCAGGCCTTGAACCGCGAAGCGCAAGACACGATTGCAGCCATCGGCGGCGACACCGCCTGGACCCATCGCTTCCAGACGCCTTGCCAGGGAAGCGCCAGCGTCGACGACAGTTCGGCACATACCGGTCGTGCCAGCGGCGAAGGCATCTCCGTCATGGTCAGCGGCCACGCCACGCGTATCGGCAAGCGCAAGATCGACTGCAGCGGCGAGGACGGCAACTTCACCCTGATCACCCACGACGGCGGGAAGACCTACGACGTGCAGATGCCTTCCGTCGAGGTCGAAGTGACCATCAACGAATTCGATCCCCACATTCCGCCCTACCAGCGGCAGGTGACCATTCCGGAGATTCACCTCAAGGATCTCGTGACGGCCCGGCTCGATGGCCCCCAGGGCGGCCACAAGATCTTCCCGAAGCTGCAGACCGTGAGCGGCCCGGTCAACTACATCAGCCTGCCCACCGTGCCGCTGAAGGCGGAAGTGAGCTGGACCTTCAATCCCGACGGCCAGCGACGCTGACCCGGCCACTCCATTCACCACCAGGAATCCGCCCATGCGCCGACTGACCAGCAGCATCGCCTTTCTCCTCATCGGCATCGGCAGTGCCCAGGCAGCGCCCGGCAGCTGCGCCACGCGGGCCGCCACCATGCTCGACGCGCTCGGCCGCAACGACTACGCCGCCGCCAAGGCCGAGATGGGCCTGTCACTGCAGGACGCGCAGCAACAGAAGATGCTGATCTCGATGTGGGAAGCGCTGATCCGCAACAACTGGGGCCCGTACCGCTCGCATGGCGAAGCCACCACCCTCGTCGACGACGGCACCGTCACCCGGATCAGGCTGCCGCTGCAGTTCGACCACGGCGACACCAACGCGACGATCAGCTGCCACGCGAAGAATGGCGGCGCGATCGATGAACTGGTCCTGCTGTAGCTCACCTCCGACAGCGGTCGGCTCGGAGCCGGTGAAGCAAAACACTTCCAGCGGGAGCACGCGCCCGTTGCACGGTTGCACCTGCCAAAAGGACATGACCGTGATCAAGGCCAAATATCTGGACGGCTGAACACGCCGGAGGACTTCCTCGGGCATCGGCCCCACGGTTGCCCCCGCGTCGGTGGCGTCGCATAGTGCGACCAGCCACCCAGGGGAAACAACGATGAAACGCTGCATCACCGTCCTGATGTCCGGGCTGCTGCTCGTCATGGCCGCCGCCGTCAATGCCGGCACGCCCGCCACCACACCGGACTCCGCCTACTTCGACAACAGCGGTCGCGACGACGTGCTTGCCGGCGGCGTGAAGATGATCCCGATCACCACGCCCAGGGGCACGTTCCACGTCTGGACCAAGCGCATGGGCAACAACCCGAAGCTGAAAGTCCTGCTGCTGCACGGCGGCCCCGGCGCCACCCACGAATACTTCGAGGCCTTTGACAGCTATTTCCCGGGCGCCGGCATCGAGTATTACTACTACGACCAGCTCGGCTCGGCCTACAGCGACCAGCCCAAGGATATTTCGCTGTGGACCATCGACCGCTACGTCGACGAAGTCGAACAGGTACGCCAGGCGTTGCACCTGGACAAGGACAACTTCTGCCTGCTCGGGCAGTCTTGGGGCGGCATCCTGGCCATGGAGTACGCACTGAAATACCAGCAGCACCTGAAGTGCCTGGTGATCTCCAACATGGTCGACTCCATCCCGCAGTACAACGAATACGCGAACAACGTATTGATGCCGGCGATGGACCAGAAAAAGCTCGCCGTAGTGAAAAAGCTCGAAACCGAACACCACACCAGCGACCCGCGCTACATGGCCATCCTCGGCCCGATGCACTACGAGCAGCACGTGTTGCGCATGCCACAGGCGCAATGGCCCGAACCCGTCACCCGTTCGTTCGGCCACATCAACGAGCAGATCTACACCCTGATGCAGGGCCCCAGCGAACTGGGCGCCAGCGGCCGCCTGCTGAACTGGGACCGCAGCAAGGACCTGCACCGCATCACCGTCCCCACCCTGGTGATCGGCGCGCAATACGACACGATGGATCCGAAATACATGGCCAGCATGGCCAAGAAACTCCCGCACGGCCAGTTTCTGCTATGCCCGAAGGGAAGCCACATGGCGATGTACGACGACCAGCAGGTCTACTTCGACGGACTGATCGGGTTTCTGAGGAAGATGGAAGCCGAGTGACGCAAGGAATGCTCCAGACACTGCTGGATTAGGCTACCAGAGAGAAGATCAGGACCTTGATTCACAAGGCAACCGATGAAGATGAGACACCGAAGACACGAAATAGGCTGCAGGAATACACTGCATCTTGAGATCTACTTTGCGTTAGGCCTCATGCGAAACACCATCGCTCTTGCGGTATTGACCCTAGTGGTATTGACCCTAGCGGGCGCAGCCTCGGCTCGAGAGGTTCAATCCTGCGATCTAAGCATTGGCGGTGTGGTGTCAGGCGACACGGAAGCCAATGTCCTCGCCATTCTAGGTGAGCCTTCTCAGCGAATCGATACAGGTGAGGGTACCGACTTCCGGTACCCCGACCTTGTGGTGACAGTGGGCTGGCTTGAGCAAAAGGCAAACGGGGTGCAACGGCGTGTCGTGGCGCTTCGCGGCACCGGCCCAAAGGCCTGCACGCCGCGCGGTCTCTGCCCAGGCATGGCGGTATCAGAGGTGAGTCGCCTGTATGGCCCCTCCGATCCTGTCCAGAGAAGCTATGGCACCTTCATCGAGTATCAGCCGCTGAATGTTGGCTGTTGGCTGCAGGTGGCCCCACAAGCCGGTGTAATTCAGTCCCTCGCCGTGGCATGCCAGCCATGAGGCCTAACAGTGCGTTCAAGCCAAAATTACATCGTCACGCCGTCAACATGGCAGGTAAAGCTTGCCATGTCGCCGGCTACGCGCTGCAATTCGGCTTAACTTGAGCGTTAGCCCCCATGCGTCCAATTGCATGTCTAGCTGCGATCTGTCTGCTCCTGTCTGGTTGCACGGGCTTCTTGCGTAGCCCCGCTCCCGAAACCACTGAGCTGGCGGCCTCGCTTTCATACGTCGCAGGCGATCTGCCTCTTGAGCCTGGCTCCGGCATTGTTTCTGTTGGTAGCTATTACTTTCCCCATGGCTATTCCAGGGTTGTTCACCTGGCTCCCGGCAAACGCGAAGTCGGCTTTTATTGTCCAGGCTTCATCTACGTCGACGGTCCGCCGACCATCTCGTATAACTTCGTTGGTGGTCAGAGCTACGAACTCTATTGCCAAAAGGGTCAGGCGCATATCCGCATAAAGCAGGCTGCGGGCGGGCCTGACCCGTCGTCCGGGCGGACGCGCGACAAGCCGCGCGCCGCATAACGTTAGCGCTCATGAACATTCTCACCAGAATTCGTGGCGCGTCTTCAAGCCGGGGCCACGGCTGGTGGCAATCATTTACGGTAGCCGTCAACGACGAGGGGTTCACCGTTACCGAGGCGCTGCGACGCGAGCGCTCCGCGAACTACTCGGCAACTTGGTCAGGTATTTCTGCGGTTTGCTTCCAGGATGGGGGCCTGGGTAGCGACGTCTTCCGCATCTACACATCAAGTGCTTCCAACCCCATACTTGTTCCCGTTGAGGCAGTTGGCGGCAATTTGTTCTGGTTGCAACTCACGGAGCGAGGGCTGTTTCCCGAGTTCATTTCCGCACAAGCGGTTCCTTCTCGTTCCAAGAGCAGCACGCTTTGGTAGCCGTTCGCTGCAGAGCGCTAACCACTTGTTCAAGGCGGACGGCTACGCCGCCGCTCAACTTTGGCGTCGGGCATGATAAAGACATCATCTTGGCTATGGATAACGGCATTGCTTGCTTTGCAGGCTGCGCCATCGCGTGTGCTTGCTTGCTCATATCCGAAACCGAAGCCTTTCAGTGAGCTCATTCAACGTGCGTCGTCGATTTTCATCTTCAGACTCGAGTCAAGCGAACTGAAGCACGAGAAATTCCCTGGTGGCGGCTACTCGGAGTGGATGCAGGGCCACATACGCGTAGCTCAAACCCTGAAGGGGAATGCCTCATTGTTTCGTTCAGTGACTTTCTCCACCAGCTGGTGTGGAGGCGTGCGACTCGATGTAGGCCACTACTTTCTCGTTGTCACAAGTGCTCGGGGCCCTACGCTTGAGCTCCGGCCCTCGGATCTCTCAATCATCGACGTAACGATGTCATATGACGAGTCACACCCGTCACGAAGCGTGACGAACGGCCTTCTAAAGCCCATATCTGACTACCTCGACGGCAAACCTCTGCCCGTTCCATTTCCACCTGAGGATGTAGCCTTGCTTACGTCTCCACTTCCACCGCCACCGGCTCCCCCACAGGCACGTGAGCATCCGTAGCTCATGCCTGACATCTCGTTCGAGACGGACGACCACGCCGTCGCTCGATTCCAGCATCAGGATCCCGCTGGCATTTGCCGGCGTGACGGGATTGGTAGATGTATCGCTACAGCGATCCTGTCAGCATTTGCTGCCAGGTACAGGTTCAATCCCTGCCGTCGGCGCCCTGCCTGGCATAGCCCTTCAGAACTTGCGGCACTCAATCCGTTCCATGACCGCCATATGGGCGGGTCACAATCCCAGCCTGGCAAGCCTCCGGCACTTCGCTCGAACCGGTATCGCCAAGTTGACCACTCGTTCAAGGCGGACGGTTCGCCGCAGCTTGACTCCAGCGTTGGCCAAGCATGCATACGTCATCCGTGATCTTTAAGCTTCTTGGCACTGTTCACGGGCTCGCCGGTGTGGTGCTGTTGGTTTTCGCGCTGGGCAAGGACTTCCAAAAGTTCTGCTTCTACAACGGGCAAGATGCCTTCACGGGCTCTCTTCGCAAAAATCTCGCGCTCTTGGGTAGCTTGCTCCTGATTGCTTGCGGCCTTCTTGCCTTCTTCAAGCCAACGTTCGCCATCTTCGCTGCCGGGCTCTCTTTCCTTGTTTACCTACTGCCATCGCTTACCCACCTCATGGCTGGGCGTCCTTTTGGCAAGTTCTGCAAGGAGTGCGCGATGTCTTTCGGCGTTCGCGCCCTGGCCTTCATGGCGCTTGCCTCGGCCGGGCTTCATGGCTAGCAGCTCGTTCGAGGCGGGCGGCCCTCCCGGGCCGCAGCTAACTTAAGCGTTGGACCTCATGGAAAAGATCTCGACAATCTTGGAGTCGAACAAGGCCGACAGCATCGAAGTTTGGCCATTCGAGTATTGCTCAGGTCCTGACCAAGGTATCTTGGAAGACCGCATCAAGCGATTACGATGGCATTTACTCGGTATCACATAGGAATTTGGTTCCAGCGTTACCTTGCTGAGAGCTAACGGGCAAGGAGCAAACCACACCAAGGCAAGCTACGCTGGCCGTGATGCCCAACAACTCGTTCACGCAGATGACTGTGCCGCCACTCAACTCAAGCCTCAGCTTCTACGGAGTACTTTGATGCGTCGCATCACATCCTTGCTTGCGCTGCTGCTCCCCATTTCTGTCCTATGCGCTTCGGAATCGCCCGCTGACCCGGCTGCACTTAGAGTCCACCTCATGGAGACAACAAAGGTCATCGGAGTCATGGGAGTCGAGGGTTCATCAACCGACTTTAAAGACGATGGAGATCCCGATACCTTGGAGATCGTCCTTCTCTCCAAGAAGTCCGATGGCCCAAGTCGCGTATCGCCAGACGGCGAAGTCGTCT
This sequence comes from Rhodanobacter sp. Root179, assembly GCF_001428465.1. Taxonomy (NCBI): domain Bacteria; kingdom Pseudomonadati; phylum Pseudomonadota; class Gammaproteobacteria; order Lysobacterales; family Rhodanobacteraceae; genus Rhodanobacter; species Rhodanobacter sp. Root179. The sequence goes on from NZ_LMHR01000079.1 coordinate 78,169, forward strand.
TTCTCTACAAGGCCTCCGATGAGGAGCAGTCCGAACTGATCGGCAAAGCATTCGACTTGCGCGTAGCGCGCCGGCTGGGTGGAAACTAACGACACGTTCAAACCAACATCGCTCCGTTACGCGGCAGCTTGCTGTCCTTCGCCACAGCAATTTTTCGCGCGCAAGCCTCAGCTTTCAGAGCTGGCAGTTCAGGAAGCCGGTTGTTCAAGCAATCAAAGGGGGAATCAAGGAGGATGGAAGTAATTGATTTTCGCCTGTTGAAAATGTTTGGTCGCGCGGTAGATGACAGGCCCTTCCAGCACGGCCACACGCCAAACCGCTCGCCCTCGAGCGCTTCGCGTTTCCCCACCAGTTCACTCTTGACCCAAACCACCATGAAATACGAAGAATTGCAGGAATCCGCCCTCAAGCTCAACGCGCTCTACGAGCAACTCGAAACCAAGTTGTATGGGCGCGCCTGGAGCACGGAGGAGCTGGCGCTGGGGTTCATGGGCGACGTGGGTGATCTGGCGAAGCTGATCCAGGCGAACGCGGGCATCCGCAATATCGATGACTACAAGTCCAAGCTGGGACATGAGCTGTCGGACTGCCTGTGGTCGATCATCGTGCTTGCGGACAAGTGCGGCATCGATCTGCAGGCGGAGTTCACCAGCAACGTCGAGGGGCTGATGGCCCATGTGTTCAGGGAGATCGCCGCATGAGCATCCGTCCGGGCCGCGGCGTCGCGGCGCCTGGTTCACCCGAGGGGCCGCATGAAGATCCTTCTCCGCATCGCATTCGTTGCCGCCAGCCTTGGTGCCGCTTCGGTGGCGCCTTGCAGTGAGCTGCCGGGCAAGTGGATGCTGTCCATCGAGAATCCCGGGCATCACGCTGTGGCGACGGTTGCCGTGGAGTTCACCGATGAAGTCGCCCCCTCCTGTATGGGCGGCGAATGGAAGGTCGTGAAGGTGGTTTCGGCGACAACCCGTGACAAGACCTTCTTCCCGGTGTCGGACCCGCTGTCGTATCGGATCGAGAACGGGCAGCTGACCATCGGCCGCAACGAAGTATGCGATGCCTACCTCTGGCTGCAGGGTTCGCTCGTCGGTGCCTCGGTGCAGGGCAACTATTTCAGTCTCGGGCTCGGGGGAAGCTCTCCGCTCGGCTACTTCACGTTGCGCCAGGCCAGGTGACCCTCGTCAGGATGTCGAGGTTCCGAACCCGGACGGGACGTTCGCAAGCCCGGCGTCAAGGCTCCAAACCCCGACAGGGGCGTTCGCCGGCTCGACGTCGAAGTTCCGAACCCCGGCGGAGACGTTCGCAACCCCGGCATCGAGGTTCCGGACCTCGGCGGGGACGTTCGCAACCCCGACGTCGAGGTTCTGAACCTCGACAGGGACGTTCGCAACCCCGACGCCAAGTTTTCAAACCCCGACGGGGACGTTCGCAAGCCCGGCCTCCGGCATGGAGAAAGCCCCCGCACGGAAATCCCGCGTCCAACCGGTCGTTCGAGGCCACAATGAAACGCCGGCGCCATGCCGATCCAGCGAGAACGAAGCATGAGCAACTCCAACTCGTTGTCCGAATATCTCGTCCTCTCCTGCGGTCGGTGGAATCGCGACGTCTCGCGCGAGGACATTCACAAAAAAGGTGTCCGAGACAATGACTACCAGTGCGACCGACTGAACGATCACCGATACGTTCAAATTGTCGCCGTTCAAATTGCCCTTGGCACCGTTCTTCATGACCACGTGTTGAGCCTGGCGCTTGGCGCCTGAGCCGTCCCGCCAGCGACTTCCGTTCAACGGGCGTGCGGGGCTTCCGCCAGTGACGGCGCGTCGTCCGGCGCGCCACCTCTGTCCACCAAGCCGTAGTCGCGCACAACGTGTGCGACGCGGATTCTGTAGTCGGCGAAGATGGACTGCCTGCCCTCTCTCTGCGCAGCGCGATGAACACCCAGATTCCGCCACTGGCGCACCGCCTCTTCATCGCGCCAGAACGATAGCGAAAGAATCTTGCCGGGATGCGCAAGACTCTCGAACCGCTCGATGGAGAGAAACCCATCCACCTTTTGAAGATGCCGCGCCAGGTTCGCGGCCGCATCCAGATAGGCTTGCCGACGATCCAGATGGGGCTGCACTTCAAAAATCACCGCGATCATCAGCGCAAGCTCCCTTGCCAAGGGGCGATGCCCAGTGTGCCGTCCACCACCTCCACGAAGCTGCGCTCTTCCTTCAGGATGAAGCGTTGCTGTTGGGCCATGGCGAAGTTTGCACGTCCGTCCTCGTCCGATTTCAGGCGGGCGCGATAGGCCTCGTACGCGGCGAGGCTTTCAAACGCAATCAATCCCCACGCAATATGGTTTGCCCCTTCGTGGGGCAGGAAGTAGCCGATGAGGTGACCGCCACAGCGTGGAATGATGCGACCCCAGTTCTCGGCATACTTGGCGAAGGCTTCTCTTTGGAACGGGTCGATCTCGTAGCGAATCACGCAGGTGATGGTCATGCCCGGGTCTCCCATATTTGAATGTCGCGAACCGTAGCGGAGTTTCTGATCATCCTGATTCGACCGGGATCGAAGCATGGCTGGTGGCGTTTCTGATCAACTTGATTCGACGGGGAGCGAAGCATGGCTGAAGGACCGAACATCACGCGGATTGCGGCGCTCATGGGTGACAACGCCCGGGCCGAGGTGCTGTCAGCCCTCATGAGTGGCTGCGCGTACACCGCGACCGAACTGGCGGACATGGCAGGAGTCACCCGGCAGACCATCAGCTTTCATTTGGGGAAGCTGATGGAGGCTGACCTGGTTGCGGTTGATCAACAGGGCCGTCACCGGTACTTCCGTCTTGCGGGCGGTGAAGTGGCTCATCTGCTTGAGTCGCTGATGGGGCTTGCCGCCAGATCGGCGCCATCACGCCTGCGGTTCGGGCCGCGGGAGCCTGCGCTGCGCAAAGCCCGCGTCTGCTACGACCACCTTGCCGGAGAGCTGGGGGTGCTGGTGTACGAAGAGATGCTGCGGCACGGTCTGCTGCGGCGTGCCGATGGCGGCTTGATGCTCATGGAGCAAGGACGCCGGTGGTTCGAGGGCATCGGGATTGACCCGCAGAAGGTTGCCGCACGAAAGCGAACGTTTTGCCGGGAGTGTCTGGACTGGAGCGAACGTCGCCACCATCTGGCGGGCGCGCTTGGCGCCGCCCTGCTCCACCGGATTCAGGAGATGGGCTGGGCGCAGCGCGAGAAGGAGTCGCGCGCCATCGTATTCACATCGGACGGGGAAAAATCTCTGCGCGCCCTGTTTCATCTTGCGGCCACGAAAAACCCGATACGGGTGGCGCAAACAGGTGACAAAACAAGATGACGGACCATGGCATCCTGCGTGACGGCTGCGACGCAGCCGCGCCGCATGCCAGAGCGTCGAGATTTGGAGAGACCATGTCGTTGCATGACTATCTGCAAAAGCACTTCGTGGACAAACCCACCTTCGCCTCATTGACGGGCATTTCGCCAGAACGCCTTGACCGGCTTCTCGCCGATGAAGCGATACCGCACGCCACGTACATCTGCGATGGAAACTCGGTTCGTTCCGCGGCATTTGGCGTGACCGATATCCGCGAGCCCCTGACCGGCGAGTACTTCCGCCCCGAATGCGTGCGCTGGGCCAAAATTGCCGCTCAAGCAGCTCCAGGATCGGAACGCGCCACTGTTCTTGCGGAGCTGACCGGCGAACTCCACAGGGCGCTGCAGAATCACATCGAAGACTCGGCAGCCATAGATGCGGAGATTCAACGCTATCTGCCCCACTTCTGGAATGGCACGTTCGGCCTGTGTGTCGCCGACCCATCCTCTGGAGTTGGCATCGTGAACAAGGAAATGCTTCAGGAGAAGCTGACGGCACTCACCGCCAACGGCAGCGACGCCTGCCCTGCCGACATCTCCCCGAAGGATCTGCTCCAACTCATCGACGACTACGCTGATTCCGCCATGCCCTTCTCGCCTGCCGAGTATGAACGCAGCAGCAGAAAGCGACTTGTTGACGACTTGCGACCCACCGTGGCCAAGGCCTGACGATTCCGCAAGAGCAACTGCCCGATCATATTTCTTGAGCGGCATCTTTCCGCGCTTCGCGCATGAGGTTGCAAGAAAATCGGGCAAGTCGCTGGCGCGCGCATTTCGGACGTCCATACGGGCCGGCGCCGGTTCCGCCGGCAGATTCATCTGCAACAGCCGCGAATTCACACCGAAGCGTCGCAGCGCACCCTGCCGATCTCCCTTGTTCACGCCGCGGTATTGACGCAAGATCGACCGTGGTTTTCCGCAACCTCGTCAGGCGACACCGAAAAATCGCCGCGCCGCAACCAGGCCGGCATCGCGCACGGGAGAGCTCCGAAATGATCAAGCCCATGTTCGTCGCGGCGTGGTTCGCGTGTTGCGCGCTGCTGGTGATCGCGCCCGAACGCGCCGTTGCGTCGGCCGTGGGCGTCCAGCCCCAGAAGCCGGCGGTCCGTGACACGGATGGCGCGCCCGCCCGGCACGTTCCGCCCGCGCCGGACACCATCACGGTCGTGCTGCTCGGCACCGGCGTGGGACCGCCGGTGAACTTGCAGCAGTATGGGCCGAGCACGCTGGTCGAGGCGGGCGGGCAGCGCCTCCTTTTCGATTGTGGCCGGGGGGCCACGTTCCGACTCAAGCAGGCGGGGGTTCCGCTGGGATCGATCAGCCGGGTATTCCTGACGCACCTCCATTCCGACCACATCATCCAGCTTCCCGATCTTCTGCTGGCCGGCTGGGTGGCCGGACGGCACGCGGTTCCGCTTGAGGTCTGGGGGCCGGCGGGCACGCGCGCGATGATGGACCACCTGCAGCAGGCGTTCGCGTTCGACATCCACATGCGTCGGGACGTCGACGAGCACTTCCCGGCCGCGGGCATCAGGGTGGTGAGCCACGAGGTGCACGAGGGCGTCGTCTTCGACGAACACGGTGTGACGGTGACCGCGTTCCTCGTCGATCACGGCCCGGTGCGGCCGGCGTTTGGCTATCGCATCGACTACCACGGCCACTCGGTCGTGTTGTCCGGCGACACGCGCGTGTCGGAGAACCTGATCCGCCACGCACGGGGCGTCGATGTGCTCATCCACGAGGTCATCGATCCGGAGGCGCTTCGCGCGCGGCCGGATCGCCCCAGCGCCAAGGTGATCGCCGCGGTCATCGCGCACCACACCACACCGGAGCAGGCGGGCGAGGTGTTCACCCGCGTCCACCCCCGGCTTGCCGTTTACTCGCACGCGCCCGACCACGAGCGCGTGCTGATCCAGACGCGCAAGACGTACGCGGGGCCACTGCAAGGCCCGGAGGACCTGCTGACCATCGTGATCGGTGACCAGATCACGGTGCGCCACCCGCCGCGACTTTGACACCACGAACCTGCCTCCTGAGGCGAGAACGAAGCCGGCACCATGCCACTTCAACGGAAGCAAACCATGAGCGAGCCAGCCGCACTCTTCGAATACCTCGTCCTCTCCCGCGGCCAGTGGGACAAGGATGCCTCGCATGAAGACATCCAGGCGGCGATCGACCGCTTCTACGCGTGGCACGACCGGCTGGTCGGCGAAGGCCGGATGCGCGCCGGGCAGCGGCTGGCGCGGGAAGGCAAGGTGGTGTCGCGGCAAGGGGCGCTGGACGGTCCGTTTGCCGAGGCCAAGGAGGTGGTCGGCGGCTACTGGCTGATCCTGGCCGGCAGTCTCGACGAGGCGGCGGCCATTGCCGCGGAGAATCCGTGCCTGGACTATGGCTTGATGTTCGAAATCCGGCCGATCGACCCGGTGCGCGCCAGCGCCTTCGCGCTGACCAACGAGACGCCCACGTAGCGAGCCACGCACACCCGCATCGTGGCCCTGCCCGGTGTCGACCTGACGCTTCTTTCCTGCAGGAACGGAGTATGTTGTCGCGGGCAGCAGCGTTGACATCTTCGACATGTCTCACGCAGGGGAACCACGATGAACACGACAGCTATCGCGGGCAACGGCGTACGGGCCGAAGGCCGGCACTTCTATGTGTGGATGGCCGGCGCCTTCATCCTGGTCGCCTTTGGCGGCTTCGTGCCGACCTTCTGGGCACCGGTGGTGGCCGGCACCTTCCATGCGCCGCCGGTCATCCACATCCACGGCATCCTGATGTTCGTCTGGGTCTGCTTCTACTTCGTGCAGACGACCCTGGTCGCCACCGGACGCACGCTCGATCATCGCTCGTGGGGACTGGCCGGCATCGCACTGTTCAGCGTGATCGCCTGCGCCATCCTGGTCGGCGAGATGGCTGTGATCAAACGCGACGAAGCCGCCGGCATGGGCGATGCGGCGCGCCGGTTTGCCGCGGTCACGCTGTGTGCGTGGCCGCTGATGATCGGCCTGTTTGCCACCGCCATCGCCAACACCCGGCGGCCGCAGGTGCACAAGCGCGTGATGACGCTGCTGATGGCCGCGATGATGACGCCGGCGATTGCGCGCGTGTTCCTGACTCTTCTGGCGCCGGCCGGTGCCGCGGCAGGTGGACCGCCGCCACCGTTCGTATCGATACCGCCGAGCCTGGTGGCGGACCTCTTCATCGTGGTCGCCATGGTGCATGACTGGCGCACCCGCGGGCGGCCGCATCCGGTGTATGTCTACGGCGGCGCGATCCTGCTGGCGCAGCAGGTGCTCACGGTCCTGTTTGCGTCGACGGCGACGTGGATGGCCATTGCCAGGGCATTCGAGAGTCTCGCCGGATAACTCCCGCTGCGCCGATGCGGCATGCCCCCGAACGGATACATCGGCAAGGCCGGGAGTGCTCCCGCGACGAATCCGGAGGAAGATGCCGGATATCGCACGCAGGTCCGCCAGGGCACGCCATGACCATCGAACACAAATACTGGTTTCCCGCCAAACGGTTCGGCTGGGGCTGGGGCCTTCCGGTCCGCTGGCAAGGCTGGGCCTGCCTGGCCGTCTACGTGGCCGGGATTACGCTGGTGCTGCATTTCTTCGGGCCGGGCCGGGAGCCCGGCCTGCGCATGGCCGGCCTGGGCCTGCTGACGCTGGCGCTGTTCGTCATGTTCTGGCTCAAGGGCGAGCGACCCGGGTGGCGTTGGGGCAAGAAATAAGAACGTGGCGAGCGGACGAACACCGGCAGCCCGATTGAACCCGTCCGCACTTGCCGCGACACTGGCCCGATGAAACGTTTGCTCGTCCGCTGCGCCATCGCCCTGCTCCTGCTGCCCGCGCCCGCGATCGCCGATCCGGCCCTGTGGGTGGTGAAGGATGCCGACACCACGATCTACCTGTTCGGCACCGTGCACCTGATGCCGAAGGATGCCGACTGGCGCTACCCGGCGCTGGAACGCGCGCTGGCCGACAGCCAGACGCTGTATATCGAGCTGACCGACGACAACCCGGCCAATATCGCCGGGCTGGTGCTGCGACTGGGCATGGATACCGCGCACCCGCTGACCAGCCAGCTCGATGAGTCCGAAGCGAAGCGCCTGCGCATCCTCGCCGACAGGACGGGCGTGCCCGGCGGCATGCGTACCCTGAACATCATGCGGCCATGGCTGGCCGCGCTGACGCTGTCATTGATGCCGCTGAAGAACGCGGGGCTGGACCCGGAACAGGGCGTGGACAAGCAGCTCAAGGCGCAGATGCTCGCCGCCCACAAGCCGGTGATCGGCCTGGAAACCGCGGAGCAGCAGATCCACCTGCTGGCGGACATGCCGCGCGCGGTGGAACTGGGCCTGCTGCGTTCGAGCATGCGCGACGCCGACCAGGGCACGGCGAAGCTGCAGCAGATGATCGCGGCATGGAAGGCCGGCGATCCGGACACGATCGATCGCGTCGGCACCGCCGAGATGCGCGCGAAGGAACCGAAGCTGTATCAGTCGATGCTGGTCCAGCGCAACGAAGCGTGGGCGACGAAGATCGCCACCCTGCTGCAGCAACCCGGCACTATCTTCATCGCCGTCGGCGCCGCCCACCTGGCCGGGCCGGACAGCGTGCAGGTACAGCTGCGGCAGATGAACCTGCCTACCGAACAGCTGCACTGATCAGTCGATGCCGGCAACGACATGCGGCAGGTACGGCGCTTCGAGCGCCGCCAGCTCCGCCTCCGGCAGTCCGACCGCCAGCGCCGCCACCGCCTCTTCCAGGTGATGCGGTTTGGTCGCGCCGACGATCGGTGCGGTGACCACCGGCTGGTGCAACAGCCACGCCAGCGCCACCTGGGGCCGCGGCACGCCGAGCCGCTCCGCCACTTCGCCGACGCGATCCACCACCGCCTTGTCCGCCGCCTTGCTCGCGGCGTACACGCCATCGCCCCAGGGATCGGAACCGCCGCGCACCGTGCTGGGCTTCTCTTCCCACGGCCGCGCCAGGCGGCCGCGCGCCAGCGGGCTCCACGGCACCACGCCGATGCCCTGGTCCGCGCACAACGCCAGCATCTCGCGCTCCTCCTCGCGGTAGAGCAGGTTGTAGTGCGGCTGCATCGAGACGAAGCGGGTCCAGCCATGCAGGTCGGCGGTGTACAGCGCCTTGGCGAACTGCCAGGCCATCATCGACGAGGCGCCGATGTAACGCGCCTTGCCCGACTTCACCACGTCATGCAGCGCCTCCAGCGTTTCCTCGATCGGCGTGGCATGGTCCCAGCGATGGATCTGGTAGAGGTCGACGTAGTCGGTGCCGAGCCGTCGCAGGCTGGCGTCGATCTCGGTCATGATCGACTTGCGCGACAGGCCGCCGCCGTTGGCATCCTCGCGCATCGGGTAGAACACCTTGGTCGCGATCACGACCTCCTCGCGCCGCGCGAAATCGCGCAAGGCACGCCCCAGCACCAGCTCGCTGCCACCGCCGGAGTACATGTTCGCGGTGTCGAAATAGTTGATGCCCAGTTCGAGCGCGCGGCGGATGAACGGCCGGCTGTGCTCCTCGTCCAGCGTCCATGGCCTCGCCCTGGTGGGCGCTTCCGAATAGCTCATGCAGCCCAGGCAGATGCGCGAGACCTTGAGGCCGGTCTTGCCGAGTCGTACGTAGTCCATGGGGATGACCTCTCTCTCTCGTTGCGTGAAATCGGCCCGGCCCTATCGCCGCGCCTCGCGATGGATGGCGATGCCGGCGGCGACCAGTGCGATGCCGATCGTCTCCGCCCGGCCAGGCAACTGGTGCAGCACGACGGCGCCGACCAGGCACGCCGTGGCGGGCAGCAAGGCCAGCAGCATGGCGAACGTGGCCCGCGGCAACCGCGCCATCGCCAGTTGGTCGCACACGTACGGAATGACCGATGATGTCACGCCCACGCCAATGCCTGCGGCGAGCAGCGGCAGGCTGAGCAGCGCCGGCGCGGCCGGGCGAATGCCGATCAGGCTCACCACCGCCAGCGCCACCAGCATCGCGGCCGCCAGGCCGTCGATGGCGTTGCCACCGCCGTCGTTCGCCACCCGATCGCCGAGCACGATGTACAGCGTGAACAACGCGCAGTTGGCGAACGCGAACGCGAAGCCGAGCGGCGCGCCGGCCAGGCGCAAGTGAGTCAGGAACCACACGCCGGCAATCACCAGGGCCAACGCCACGGTATTGCGCTGCGTGCGCAGGCCGACCAGCGCCAGCGCGATCGGACCGAGGAATTCGATCGCGCCGACCGTCGCCAACGGCAGTCGATCGATCGCCAGATAGAAGCAGGCATTCATGCCGCCGAGCACCACGCCCAGCCCCACGATGTTCCATCGCGCCGCGGCATCCATCTGCCGGAAGCGGCGCCACGGCCGCCGCCACGCGGCAAAGATCAACGCCGCGCTGGCGATCCGCAACCAGGCGACGCCGAGCGGCTCGACCCGGGCGAACAACAGCACGGCGAAGGCCGGGCCGAGGTAGTGGAAGATCGCACTGGCCACGAAATACAGCTGTGGCGGCGGCGCGAACCGCGGCATCGGAGAGGTGGAAGGCTGCTCGTTCATGGCTTCCCATTTTCCAGGGAATCGGCGCATGATCCATCCACAATCCAAGGATGTGCCCGTCAATTTTTCAAGTATTGCAGCAAAAGTGAACGATATGCCTCAGATTTCCAGCCTCGTCTCCGACCCCCGCAACATCGAATTGCTGAAGGCGCTGCAGGAAGACCCGCGCCAGCCGGTCAGCAAGCTCGCCAGTCGCATCGGCATGTCCGCCCCGGCAGTGAAGGAGCGACTCACCCGACTGGAGGAAACCGGGGTGATCCGCGGCTACCGCATCGAGCTGGAGCCCAAGGCGCTGGGCTGGCCGATCACCGCGTACGTGCGCGTGCGCCCGATACCCGGGCAGCTGTCGAAGATCGCCGAACTCGCGCAGAAGATGCCGCAGGTCGTCGAATGCCATCGCGTCACCGGCGAGGACTGCTTCATCATCAAGGTGTACCTGGACGCGCTGGAAAATCTCGATCTGATCCTCGACCGCTTCCTGCGCTACGGCCAGACCACCACCTCGATCGTGCAGTCCACCCCGGTGCCGCTGCGCGCGCCGCCGCTGCCGGGCAATGGCGGCAGCAATCCGTAGACGCGCTACAAGAGGTTGCCACTTTCTGGCACCATCGACCGGTTATCCGCGCCGCGTGCGCCACTTTCCAAGATGTAACCCATGAACCTGCAAGCCAATTACGAACAGATCCCGCTCAAGGAATACGCCGAGCGGGCCTATCTCGATTACTCGATGTACGTGGTGCTGGACCGCGCCCTGCCCTTCGTGGGCGACGGCCTTAAGCCCGTGCAGCGGCGCATCATCTACGCGATGAGCGAGCTGGGCCTGAGCGCCACCGCCAAGCCGAAGAAATCCGCCCGCACCATCGGCGACGTGATCGGCAAGTTCCATCCGCACGGCGACAGCTCCAGCTACGAAGCGATGGTGCTGATGGCGCAGCCGTTCTCGTACCGCTACCCGCTGGTCGATGGCCAGGGCAACTTCGGCTCGCCGGACGACCCGAAAAGCTTCGCGGCGATGCGCTACACCGAATCCAAACTCAGCCCGATCGCCGAGGCCTTGCTGGGCGAACTGGGCCACGGCACGGTCGACTGGGTGCCGAACTTCGACGGCACCCTGGAAGAGCCGGGCTGGCTGCCGGCGCGCGTGCCGCACGTGCTGCTGAACGGCTCGATGGGCATCGCGGTGGGCATGGCCACCGACATCCCGCCGCACAACCTGCGCGAGCTGGTCACCGCCTGCATCCGCCTGCTGGACGAGCCGGACGCCACCGTCGCCCAGCTGTGCGAACACGTGCTGGGCCCGGACTACCCGACCGAGGCCGAGATCATCACCCCACGCGCGGACCTGCTGTCGATCTACCAGACTGGCGGCGGCTCGGTGCGCGCCCGCGCGGTGTACCAGCGCGAGGAAGGCAACATCGTGATCACCGCGCTGCCGCACCAGGTCAGCCCGTCGAAGATCCTCGAACAGATCGCCGCGCAGATGCGCGCGAAGAAGCTGCCGATGATCGAGGACCTGCGCGACGAGTCCGATCACGAAAATCCGATCCGCCTGGTGATCGTGCCGCGCTCGAATCGCGTCGACGCCGACGAGACGATGCAGCACCTGTTCGCCACCACGGACATGGAAAAGAGCTTCCGCGTCAACCTCAACATGATCGGCCTGGATGGCCGCCCGCAGGTGAAGGATCTCAAGCGTATCCTCACCGAGTGGCTGAGCTTCCGCACCAGCACGGTCACCCGCCGGCTGGAGCACCGCCTGGCCAAGGTCGACCGCCGCCTGCACCTGCTCGAAGGCCTGCACACCGCCTACCTCAACCTCGATGAAGTGATCCGCATCGTGCGCACGGAGGACGAGCCCAAGCCCGTGCTGATGGCGCGCTTCCGGCTCAGCGAGGAGCAGACCGACTACATCCTCGAAACCCGCCTGCGCCAGCTGGCCCGCCTCGAGGAAATGAAGATCAACGCCGAGCGCGACCAGCTCGAAGAGGAGCGCGCCCGCATCAACGTGCTGCTGAAATCGCCGGCCAAATTGAAGGGCCTGATCAAGGACGAGCTGCGCGCCGATGCCGAAAAGTTCGGCGACGCGCGTCGTTCGCCGCTGGTCGAACGCGAAGTGGCCCAGGCGCTGGACGAAAGCGCGCTGGTGGCCAGCGAACCGGTCACCGTGGTGCTGTCGCAGAAGGGCTGGGCCCGCGCGGCGAAGGGCCACGACATCGACGCCGAGGCGCTGAACTACCGCGAAGGCGACGGCCTGCTCGCGGCGGTGAAGGCGCGCACCACGCAGCAGGTCGCCTTCATCGACTCCACCGGCCGCGCCTACTCCACGCCCGCGCACACGCTGCCCTCGGCGCGCGGCAACGGCGAGCCGCTCACCGGCCGCTTCAGCCCCGCCGGCGGCGCCAGTTTCGACGCGGTGATCGCCGGCGACAACGACACCCGGCTGATCCTCGCCACCGACTTCGGCTACGGCTTCGTCAACCGCTTCGAAGCGCTCACCGGCCGCAACAAGGCCGGCAAGCAGATCATCTCGCTCAGCGACGGCGCGAAAGTGCTGGCGCCGCAGGTCAGCGCCGATCCGGCGCGCGACCGCATCGTGGTGGTCACCAGCGAAGGCCATCTGCTGATGTTCTCGGTGGCCGAACTGCCGGAACTGGACAAGGGCAAGGGCAACAAGCTGATCGAGATCCCGAAGAAGCAGCTGGCCGAAGGCGAACGCGTGGCCGGCGTGGCCGTGGTCGCCGAAGGCAAGGGCGAAGTCACCATGTACGCGGGTGCGCGCAAGCTCACCCTGAAATGGGCCGACCTGGTCGAATACGGCGGCAACCGCGCCACCCGGGGCAACCTGCTGCCGCGCGGTTTGCGCCGCGTCGAACGGATCGAAACCACCGGTTGAGCACGGCATGACGCAGGGCGGGCAGTGCCCGCCCTGCGGAGCGAGTCCAGGAACTTGTCGCCGCACCACCGTTCCAACAGGGATGTGCACGCCGACGCGGCCCCGCGCGTTGAACACGTGACCACCGGAGTAAGCATGACCATGCAACGCATCCTCGCTGCCCTGTTCGCCGCCCTGCTGACCACCACCGCCTGGGCGCAGACGCCGGCCAGGCCGCTGAACCTCAAGCTGGCGCCCGCCGACATTCCCGCAACCAGCAGCACCGTCGCCAGGCCGGCCTCCGCCACCAGCGCGCCCGGCGTCTACTACGGCGACACCAGCGGACGCATGGGCAACACCGAAGTCACCAGCGCCAGCGACACCGATTCCGATTGCGACGATTACAGCTACAACCGGCCGCAAGTGCACGGCAGCGTCGGCATGGGCGTGGTCGGCGGCAACCACGTCAGCGGCAATTACCAGACCGGCACGGTGAACCTCAGCAAGGCCTTCGGCAGCTGCGACCATCCCAGCGGCGGCGTCAGCATCTCGGTCGGCGGGGGCACCGGCAACTTCCACGGGCGCGGGCATTGATGCGTTGAGGGGCGGCGCCGCGATCGCGCAGCCGCCTCACTCCACCCCCGGCCCCCAGCAGAAATCCACCTTCAACCCGCCCAGCGCCGATCGCGACATCGCGATCGTGCCGCCGGTCGCCTCGGCCAGTTCGCGGGCGATCGCCAGGCCCAGGCCACTGCCCTCGTTCGCCTCGTCCAGCCGCCCGCCGCGCGCCAGCGCATCGCGCGCGTGTTCGGCGGCGATGCCGGGACCGTCGTCCTCGATGCTCACGCGCGCCCATTCCGGTCCGGCCGCCGCGCTGACGCGCACCTGGCGGCGGGCGTAACGCACCGCGTTTTCCAGCACCGCGCCGAGGATCTCGGACAAGTCATCGGGCTGGATCGCCAAACGCAGGCTGGCGGGGATGTCCAGGGTGAAGGCCAGCTCACCGCCGCGATCGGTCTGCTCCAGCACGGTAAGCAGGCGCTCGACCGTGTCGCGCACGGCGGCATCGCCACCGGGCTGGCGACGGATCACCGCGATGCGCGCCCGCGCCAGCTCGGCCTCGACCGCCCGGCGCATCGCGGCGATCGCGCGATCCAGTCCTTCGGCGGCCTGCTCCGCGCCCGCCTCGCGCGCGCGCCGGCTCTGCGCCGCCATCGCCGACAGCGGCGTCTTCAGCCCGTGCGCCAGGTCGGCCGCGCGCTGGCGCGCCACCACCAGATCGTGTTCGCGCGCGTCGGCCAGCGCGTTGATCGAGTCCAGCAGCGGCTGCACCTCGCGCAGGTGGGATTCGGGCAGGCGCGCGCTGGCACTGTCGCGCAAGGCGGCCAATGCATGTCGCACGCGGCCCAGCGGCCGCAGGCCCAGCTGCACCTGCAGCCACGCGGCGGCGGACAGCACCAGCCACAACAGGCCGAGAAAGATCGCCAGTTCGCGCCCGAACTCGGCGCGCGCGGACAGCAGCGGCGCACTGTCCTGGGCCAGCTGGATCAGCACCGGGGCAGCGTGGTCGGCCAGCTCGATGCGCCGTTCGAGCAGCGCCACCGGCTGTCCGTAGGGGCCATCGACGCGTTGCATGCGCCAGTTCGCGGTGGTCGGAACCGGGCGACGCAGGTCCGCGTCCCACAGCGAGCGCGAGCGCAGCGTGCCGCCCGCCGCGGTGATCTCCCAGTAATAGCCGCCGGCCGGCGTCTCCAGCCGCGAATCCACCGGCGGCCGCTCGATCCGTGGCGCGCCATCGCGCTCGATCAACAGTCCCGCGACCAGGCGCAGGCCGTCGCGTGTCATCTCCGCCTGCAGCCGACGTTCCAGGTGGCGCTCGAACAGCAGCGTCATGAACAGCCAGGCCACCGCCAGCGCCAGCAGGATCGCCGCCATCGCACCGGCCAACAGGCGCCAGTGCAGCGAGCGGGTGATCACGCGCTGGTCTCCAGCAGATAACCGAAGCCGCGGCGGGTGGCGATGAGGTCGGCGCCGAACTTGCGCCGCAGCCGCGCCACGATCGCCTCGATCGCATTGGTGTCGCCGTCCTCGGCTGCGCCGTACAGATGCTCGGCCAGTTCGCCGGCGGACACCGCGCGGCCGTCCTGGTGCGAGAGGTAATCCAGCAGGCGGAATTCCAGCGGCGACAGCCGCGCCGGCGCACCGTCGAAGGTGGCGCTCATCCGCGTGGTGTCCAGCCGCAGCCGGCCGATCACGATGACGCTGGAAAGCCTGCCCGCCCCGCGCCGCACCAGCGCGCGCACCCGCGCGATCAGCTCGCCCATCTCGAACGGCTTGGCCATGTAGTCGTCGGCGCCGGCCTCGATGCCCTCGACCTTCTCGGTCCAGTCGCCGCGGGCGGACACCACGATCACCGGGAACGCGCGGCCCGCCGCGCGCCAGCGCCGCAGCACCGACAGGCCATCCAGTTGCGGCAGGCCCAGATCCAGGACCGCCGCGTCGTAATCCTCCACGTCGCCCCGATACCACGCGCTCTCGCCATCGCCGGCGCGGTCGACGGTGAAGCCGGCCGCCTCGAGTGCACGCGCCAGGTCGGTCTGGATGTCGGGATCGTCCTCGACGACGAGACAGCGCATCAGTCGTCCTCGATCTCGCGGACCGTGCCGTTGCCCGCGTTCAACTTCACCTCGCGCACGCGGCCGTCGGCGGTGAGCACCTTCACCTCGTATTCCCAGCCGTGCTTGCCGTTGTCCAGCTCCACCTCGATCACGTCGCCCGCCACCTGCTGCTGCACGATGACCAGGATGCGGCTGAGCGGCAGGATCTCGCCCCGCTGCAACAGCGCGCGGGCCTCGATGTGATCGTCGTGGTCATGGTGATCGGCCATCGCGCGCGGCGACACGACCAGCGCCGACACCGCGAACAGCGCGATGGCCAGCGAGAAGGGAAGCGCGAGGCGGCGGTAGGTGCGGAGATTTTTCATGGGCCGATCCTGCGACAACCGCGCTGACAACAAGCTGACATCGGGCGTGGCGCGGATGTCAGCGACGCCGGCACAGACTGCGGGAAACTCCTGCGGATTGAAGTCTCCATGTCCATCGCTTCGCGTGCAAGCTGGTTCGTCCTGGCCGCCATCGCCGGGCTGTCGATCGCCGCCCGCGCCCAGGCGCAGCAATCGCCGGCCACGCGCGGCGGCGACGTCAGCGTCTATTCGCCCGCCGACTTCGCCGACAACGCGCCGGCCAACGCGTGGGACATGCTCTCGCGCCTGCCCGGCTTCGTCACCGTGGATGCCGACGAGGACGTGCGCGGCTACGCCGGCGCCCGCGGCAACGTGCTGATCGACGGCGCACGCCCCACCAGCAAGCATGAGGACGCCAAGACCCTGCTCAAGCGCATCCCGGCCAGCGCGGTGGCGCGCATCGAACTGATCCGCGGCGGCGTGCCCGGCATCGACATGGCCGGCTACGCCCTGCTCGCCAACGTGGTGCGCCGGCACGAAGCCACCAGCCAGTCCGCCATCGAGGCCGGCATGATGGCCGCCACCGACGGCTGGCTCGCCCCAAAGGGCCAGTGGGAATACGGCCACCGCTGGGACGGCCACGCGCTAGAGCTGGCCGCGAAGCTCGATCCCGAACTGGACGACGACAGCGGCCGCGGCCACATCGATACCTTCTCGCCGGACGGCACGCAGCAGCAGCGCGAGCGGCTGGACACCCGCACCATCAAGAACAAGGCCGAAGCCAGCGCCAGCTGGCGCCAGCCACTGGCCGGCGGCCAACTCACCCTCACCGCCGCCGCCCGCGGCGAACGCGCGCGCACCGACACCCGCATCGACGCGCTTGCGCCTGACGAGGGCAGCGAGCGCGTGCACGAAAACGAGGACACCGACGAAGCCGAAGCCGGCGCCCGCTACGTGCGCGAGTTCGGCGAACGCACGCGGCTGGAACTGATGGCCACCCGCCACCAGGCCTGGCTGGATGATCGCGAGCGCTCGCACGAAGACGACGAAGATGAAACCTTCGACGAGCACACCCGCACCGGCGAAAGCATCGGCCGCATCGACCTCACCCACGCCTGGTCCGATGCGCTCAGCTTCAACGGCTCGTTCGAAGGCGCGCGCAACACCTTGCGCAGCAGCACCCACCTGCAGCAGGACGGCATCGACATCGCCCTGCCCGGCTCCGACGTGCAGATCGAGGAACGCCGCAGCGAAGCCGCCGCCGGCGCCACCTGGAAACCCGCGCCCGGCTGGATGCTCGACGCCGACCTGCGGCTGGAGCAATCCACCATCGCACAAACCGGCGACTCGCCGCGCCAGCGCCACTTCAGCTACCCCAAGCCGCGCCTGTCCGTGCAATGGGACGTGGACGCCAACGATCAGCTGCGCCTGGCGCTGTCGCGCGAAGTCGGCCAGCTCGACTTCGAGGACTTCGTCGCCTCTGCCTCGCTGGAAACCGACCGCATCAGCGCCGGCAACGCCGAACTCAAACCCGACCGCACCTGGCGCAGCGCCCTCACCTGGGAACACCAGCTCTGGCGCGACGCCGCCTTCACCGCGAGCTGGACCCACGAGCGCATCAGCGACGTGGTCGACCGCGTACTGGTGATCACCGACGACGACATCTTCGATGCCCCCGGCAACATCGGCGACGGCCGTCGCGACACCCTCGCGCTGGACGTCTCGCTGCCGCTCGACGGCATCGGCTTCCACGGCGGCCGCCTCACCTCATCCATGCAATGGCGCCGCAGCCGCGTCACCGACCCCACCACCGGCCGCCCCCGCCCCATCTCCGAAGAAAAGCCCGTCGAAGGCAGCATCGAACTCACCCAGGACCTCCCCACCACGCGCACCCACTGGGGCATCCAGATCGAACACATCGCCGAACGCAAAACCGAATACCGCTACGACGAGATCAAGCGCAAATCCGAGGGCATGGGCTGGACCGTGTTCATCGAACGCGAACTGGGCACGCACTGGCGCGTGCGCGCCGAGGCGACCGATCTGTTCGGGCGGGGGTTCAAGGAAACGCGGGAGAAGTACGACGGGCCTCGTTCGAACGTGCCGCTGGGGGAGATTGAGCGGCGCCGCCGGCGGTCGCCGGGGTTTGTGAGTTTGACGTTTCGGCGGAGTGTGGGGGGTTAGGGGCACGCGATTCCGGGGGCCTGTTTTCAACCCACTGGGAAGTGCACTCGCCCATCCTTCTCGTTGACCGAGTGAAAACCACAGTTTACACTTGAGCCATGTTCGAACTGGTCAAGTCCGCCACCTTCGACACTTGGCTTCGGGGCCTACGCGACGCTCGGGCCAGGGCTCGCATCGCGGCGCGACTGGATCGCGTGGCTTATGGGAACTTCGGTGATGTCAAACCGGTTGGCCATGGCATCAGCGAATTGCGGATCGACTACGGACCCGGCTATCGGGTGTACTTCATCCAGCGCGGCTCGGTACTTGTCGTGGTCCTGGCAGGTGGTGACAAGCGCACCCAGCACGCGGACATCCAGACGGCCCGACGCATTGCATCCGATTGGGAGCGCGAATCATGAAAGGTGTACGAGAGAATTTTTCCCGTTACGACACCGCCGATTACCTGAAGACCGAGGCCGACATCGCGGCCTATCTCGAAGCCTGCGCAGAGGAAGCGCCCAACGATGCAGCCTTCATGCTCAAGGCATTGGGCACGGTGGCACGTGCACGGAACATGAGCCAGCTGGCCGAAGCCACCGGCATGACCCGTGCGGGTCTCTACAAGGCGTTGTCGGGCGAGGGCAACCCCAGTCTGGCCAATACGATGAAAGTCGCCAAGGCGCTGGGGTATCGGCTGGCCTTGGTGCCGGATCACGATTGATCCCGGACAATCGGTAGCCCGGGCCCAGTCGATGGCGGTATTCGCCGATGCCGTCGAACCACTCACGCTGGAGATATTGCCATCTCCATCCGCACCACCGCGATGGCCACCTTGGCCGCAGCCTGCATGTGCAGGCTGTCGAACCGCGGGTGTTCGTGGTTGACGTGGCGATATCCGTCAGCGCCGGAAGACGCGGTGTCGCCATTCGATCGTGCCGTCGTCGGGATGGCAGGTGACCGGCTCCGCCGGCTCCAGCGTCCCGTCGGTCGCCGCGAAGAGCCCGGGCCGGGCCGGCTTCAGGACGAGATGCCGTGCGCCGATGTCGGCCGTCACTTCGCCGGACGCCGTGCCCACGATCATCGGGCCGAACAAGGCGTTGCGGAAGGTTCCACTGCAGGCTTCCAGTTCTTCCTTGCCGGGCGTCCACGACCAGCCTCCCCAGGACGGATCGGCGCGCGATCCGGCCATGGCGCGTGCACGTTTATCCACCGTCTTGGCCAGACGTGACGGAAAAGCCGCCACCACCGCATCGAGTCGCGCGGCTTCTCCATCCTGCCCCGTGGCCAGGCCGATGAACGCTTTCATGACCTCAAGTTCAAAGCCTTCCATCGCGCTATCGCTGTTCACCACCAGCGCAAGGCCGGCATGCGCGGATGGCACCAGTACCGTGACGGAAACCGTGCCCACGTAGCTGCCGGGATGCATCAACGCCTGCTGGCCCTTGTAGCTGCAGCTGTACCAGCCCAGGCTGTAACCGTCGCAGTTGATCTGGCCATCGGACATGTGCGCGACGGCGACGGGTTGCTGGGCGCGCGCGAAATCGGAGGGCTCAAGCGCACCACCGGCGCCGGCGGACCCCAGGTTCGCCTGCATCCACATCGCCATGGCTTTTCCGGACGCGAACAGGCCACCCGCGGCGTGCATCAAGGCGTCCGGCTTGGGCGCAAGCGCGTGCCACGCCTTTCCATCCCACTGATGGTTCCATGCGAAGCGTCCGGGCGACATGCGCGATGGTCGCGAGGTGATGCCATGGTCCAGCCGTAGCGGCTGCAACACTTCCGCGTCCAGCCAGTCGTGCCAGTTGCGGCCGGTACGCGTTTCGAGTGCCGCGCCATAGATCAGGTCACCCAGATTGGCGTAACGGAAGCCCGGGTCGCGCGTACCGGTTTCGGTTTCCAGCCAGTGCGGATACTCCGCGGCCGGAATATCGCGCACGTAGGCCGTGACGTTGTTGAGCGTGTCGGTGGTCAGCCCCTCCTGGTGCGACAGAAGATCGGCCATGGTGATGCGGTGCGGGTCTGCCGGTGCCGGCAGACGCAGCTGCGGCCAGATCCCGGACAGCGTGGTGTCGAGTGGCAGTACGCCCTTCCGGTCGAGCACCGCTCCGAGCAGGCCCATGAACGACTTGGTCTGCGAGGCCATGTAGAACAGCGTGTCGGCGTCGGCCTCGGCAGCCTGATCCGCCTTCAGCCGGCCACGGATATGGACCCAGGGCGCCGCGTTGCCCTGCACGATCACCGCGGAAACCGCAGGGTATGCGCCAGGCACGGCCTGCAACTTGTCGACGGCCTGCTGGATGGGCGCGGTCAATTCGGTCGAGACCTTGACCGGCGCAACGGTCCCCTGCGTTGCCAGAACGGGATGGGCAAGCGCAGATCCCAAAACGATCATGAAGGCTGTGACTGGACGAAGCATGGCAGGAACCTGTGTGAGCGAAGTCAATGCCATGGATACGTCTTGCGACAAGGCAGTTGCATTTTCCTGGCGGCACGCTGCTTGAATCCTGCCTTGCATGGCTACCCACGCCACCTCCAACCAAGCTCTCGGGGACCATCGGCAAGAGCGGGGTCAAGTTCATCCAGGTTCGGCTGGACGTGAACCTGACCCGTCAGTCACTGCAGCATCTTCATGCCACCTTGCTTGAGCGCCTGGCCACATTGTGCGGACGCCACCGCGTGCACCGGCTGGCAGTGTTCGGCTCGATGGCACGGGACGAGGCCAAGACCGGCAGCGATTACGACTTTCTGGTGGCGTTCGATGCCTTGCCATCGGGTGGCTACGCCACGGCCCTCTTCGGCCTGCAGGAAGATTTGCAGTCGTTGTCGGAAGCACCGGTCGAGATGGCCGTCGATCGTCCTACAAAAAGGTGGTCACGGGAATGCCGGCGACGCCTTGAGGGAAAAGCCGGCCGCCCTCCTCTCGCCTTCGCTATGCCGGCCCTCGCGACGATGATCGGAATGTGTCGACCGAACTCGTCCACGGAGATGGCTTTGGGTGTCGAAGCGAGGGGGGGTGAACCTGGTCCCGTCAGTCGTTCCTGCGTCAAATCAGTTTTGCCGGCTTGAGCAAATCGGCGAGGCCGATACGATGGAGCATTTCAGCTTTGACGCGATCCATCACCGCGAAAGTGACGCTTGCACCGTCCTGCGCCGGATCGCAATGGACCCGGAAGGGACGCTCACCGAAAGGCATGTCGACAACATCGACGATGGCGCGCGATACGCCTTCAGGATCGGCGTCATCCGGCACGGTCGCCGCCAGCCTGGACTGAAGCTCCTCGGCAAAATTCTTGTAGGGACCTGCCTCGTATTCCGCCACGCGCTGTTCGTCGTCCGGGTGGCCCGAGTGGACGAAGTGATTGGTGCCCCTGGTGAAGGCGCCCGGCACGATGATCGTTGTTTCGATGCCCCAGCGGGACAACTCGCGGGCATACTGGATCGCCAGCGCGTCCATCCCTGCCTTCGCCGCAAAATAGGGTGCAAGGTAGGGTGGTGTGCCCCCGGCTGAGCTGCTGCTCGACACCCAAATCAGCAAGCCCTGTTTGGCGGCACGCATGTGCGGTAGTGCGGCGCGGTTCACCCGCTGCGTGCCGAGCACGTTCACGTCATATTGCTGGGCATACTGCTCGGGGGTGAAGGCTTCGGCCGGGCCGAACATCATGTGACCGGCATTGTGGATGAGCACGTCGATCCGCCCGCTTTCGGCAATGACCTTCTCGACAGCCGCATTGGTCGAGGGCTCCGACTGCACGTCGAGCTCGACCGAACGGAGGTCGAGGCCCTCGCGCGCCGACAGCTCCGCCATGTCGGTCGCGTTCCGCCCGTTGCGGCCGGCGATGTCGCGCATCGAGGCATGGACGGTGTGGCCAGCGCGGGCGAGCGCCTCCGCTGTCAGGCGCCCGAAGCCGCTGGAAGCACCAGTAATGAGAATGATCTTCTTGGGCATGGCCCGGCTCCTTTCGGTTGATGGCGTCCCCGGACGCGTGACGAGGGCAAGCGTCAGACCATGCCGCCGTTGGCGCGCAGCACCTGGCCGTTGATCCACGCACCGTCGGGACCGGTGAGGAAGGCGACGGTCGCCGCAATATCCTCGGGCGTGCCGAGACGTTCGAGTGGATTCATCTTCGACATGCGCTCGACCAGTTCCGGCGACTTGCCGTCCAGGAAAAGGGCGGTCGCGGTGGGTCCAGGCGCGACGGCATTGACGGTGATGTTGCGGCCCCGCAGTTCCTTGGCGAGGATGCCGGTCAGTGTCTCGACGGCGGCCTTCGTGGCGGCATAGACACCGTAGGTTTCGAGCTTGAGCCCGACGACGCTGGTCGAGAAGTTGACGATCCGGCCACCGTCGCGCAAACGCCTTGCAGCCTGACGCAGCGTGTTGACAGTACCCTTGAGGTTGACGGCGATCTGAGAGTCGATGAGGGCGTCATCGGCATCGGCCATCGGCGCCAGCCGCATGATGCCGGCGTTGTTGACCAGGACATCGATCCCGCCGAATGCGGCTTCCGTTTCGTCGAACAGCCGCGCCACCGCCGTTGCATCACTCACATCAGCCTGCACGGCGAGGGCCTTGCCGCCGGCAGCTTCGATCATGCCGGTGATCTGCTCGGCCTCCCCGGCGCGACCCGCGTAGTTCACGACCACCGCGAAGCCGTCCTTCGCCAGGCGCTGGGCGACTGCCGCGCCGATGCCGCGCGAGGCTCCGGTAACGATGGCGACCTTTCGGGAAATGTTGTTCATGGGAAGACTCCTGCACTCGAGCATGGGAACGGATGGATGGACACATTCTCTTCATTCAAAACATCGAGATAAATAGGCTAGGATTGGTTTACAAATTCCATATCCATCAATAATTATCCCTTCCCATGGACCACCTCGACGCGCTCCATCTGTTCACGCGGATCGTCGAGCAACGCAGCTTCGGCCGCGCTGCCGATCAGCTGGACGTCCCTCGCGCCACCGCCACCCACGCGATAAAACAACTGGAAGCGCGGCTCGGCACCCGCTTGCTCGAACGCAGCACGCGTCACGTCCGCCCGACGCCGGATGGCGAGGCCTTCTATGAGCGTTGCGTGCATGTATTGAGCGAACTGGACGACGCCGAGGCCTCGCTGCGCCACGCCGCATCCAATCCGCGCGGCGTCCTGCGCGTCGACATGCATGGCACCCACGCCACCGGGATCGTCTTGCCGCGTATCCGCGAGTTTCGCGAGCGCTACCCCAACATCGACATCGTGATCAGCAGCGAAGACCGCCTGGTCGATCTGGTGCGCGAAGGCATCGATTGCGCCATCCGCGGCGGTACCGTCCGCGACTCCAGTCTCGTCGCGCGGCGGTTGGCCGTCATCCCCGAAGTCACCTGCGCCAGCCCCGACTACCTCGCACGCTTCGGCACGCCGCAACACCCGTCCGAACTTGCCGCGCATCAGGCCGTGCAGTTCTTCAACTCCAGCGGCGGCCGCGCCTACCCGTTCGAATTCACCATCAACGGCAAAATTCGCGAAGTCGAGCTCAAGGGCTGGCTCACCGTCAATTACGCCGAGAGCTACGTGGTCGCCGCGCGAAACGGCTGCGGCCTGATTCAGCTCCCGCGATACCACGTCGAAGACGACCTCCGCAGCGGCCACCTGGTCGAAGTACTTGCCGATTTCAGCGGACCGGGCTTTCCAATCACCGCGCTATACCCACACCGCCGTCAACTGTCACCACGCGTGCGCATCTTTCTTGATTGGGTCGGCCAGCTGTACGAAGAAGCCTTTGGACCAACGCAAACGTCGACCTGATGTCGCGGCCTGAAGCAACCTCATCAACTGCGGTTGACGGAGGAACGATGCGTCTTCCCTGGATGCAGGAAGTGCCATTCGCCAGAGGCCAGGCTTCCCAGAGAAGCTCCACCAACCGCGCCGCGCACGGCGAGAGATCATGCCCGCCGCTGTGAAATCGCGGAAAGGACCAGCTCACTCTGACCCTTTTGCTATGTCCGCGTAACGGACAGCATGCGATGCAGGTTCTTGCTGGGGCGCTTGGAGGCCGAGCCGGAACAGAGTCGGAGCGGCGCGCCGGCCGTTACCTTCTCAATTTAACTTCCTCCGTCCCGGTTTCGACGGCGCTGGCCGGGTTCGGAATTTAATTAGCCACGTCCCCATTAATCCCTCCCCCCATTAATCCCTCCCCCGAGGTTCAGTTGCTG